>JAFLTG010000049.1 GCA_022510545.1 Lachnospiraceae bacterium
AAAAGCATATAGAGTTCTGGCTAAAAAATATCATCCCGATATGAATCCCGGAGATGCGGAAGCCGAGAAGAAATTCAAAGAGGCATCTGAGGCTTATGCGGTTTTAAGCGATCCCGAGAAGAGAAGGCAGTATGATCAGTATGGTCATGCTGCATTTGAACCCGGTGCAGGCGGTGGCTTTGGCGGATTCGATTTCAACAGTATGGATTTCGGAGATATTTTTGGAGATATCTTTGGAGATTTCTTTGGGGGCGGACGCCGTGGAGGCAGAAGTAATGGACCGATGAAAGGTGCCAATATACGAACAAGCGTCCGTATAACTTTTGAAGAGGCTGTTTTTGGTGTTGAAAAAGAAATTGAGCTGACACTGAAAGATGAATGTACTACCTGCCACGGAAGCGGAGCTAAACCCGGAACCAGTCCTGAGACTTGTCCTAAGTGCGGCGGTAAAGGTCAAGTTGTATTTACTCAGCAGTCATTCTTCGGAACGGTCAGGAATGTCCAGACCTGTCCAGATTGTCATGGAACAGGTAAGATCGTTAAAGATAAATGTACCGATTGTCATGGAACGGGATACATTGCAAACAAGAAGAAAATTCAAGTTTCCATTCCGGCAGGTATTGATAACGGACAGAGTGTAAGGATCAGAGATAAAGGCGAACCCGGTACAAACGGAGGACCGAGAGGAGATTTGCTTGTAGAGGTTATTGTAGGGCGTCATCCTATTTTCCAGAGACAGGATACCAACATATATTCAACGGTACCGCTTTCATTTGCAATAGCTGCGCTTGGCGGTGAGGTTATGATCGATACGGTAGACGGTAAAGTAATTTACGATGTAAAACCCGGTACGCAGACAGACACTAAGGTCAGACTGAAAGGAAAGGGCGTGCCGTCGCTTAGGAATAAGGACGTACGCGGCGACCATTATGTTACATTAGTCGTTCAAGTACCGGATAAACTTTCACGTGAAGCCAAGGACCTTCTCAAGCAGTTTGACGAGCTGACCGGAGATACATTGAATGCTACTAAGCAGCAGACTTCTTCAAACAATGAGGAACCTAAAGGGAAGAAAAGGTTTAGGAAATAACTATAATTAATAAAAATCACCTTTTTGTATGATATAATTATTATATCTGGTACAAAAGGTGATTTTTATTTGAAATTAAGAACAATAAATTTTTATAAATATATTAATGAGGTAAAATATGCGGAAGAAATTAAGCAAAATATTCATACTGTTTTGTGTTTTATTATTTACAGTGTCAGTAGGAAGATATATAGCAGAAATTCCTAGGCCGGATGATGATATATCCAAGGCGGTACGTGAAAAAGTAGGGAAAAAGTTCTACTATGAGGGTAAGGAAGAGTACATAGAAGAAGACGAAATCTGGTACCATTATTTAATTCGCTACACTAGAGATGAGAATTATCTGAGAGATATAGTAGAAGCAGTTAACGAAGTGATGCTTGAAAAAGGTATAATTGAAAAAATTGTTATATGTATTTGGCAGGAAATACCGGGCGGGGAAACCGTAATAGCGAGAATATCTAATTTTGACGAATATGGAATGGATGATTATTTGCCCCAGACTCTCTCTTATTTAAGAATTTACGGAAATGATACTTGGGATAATAGTGTTAATAATAAGGCGTCAACCTATACCGAAATACAGGGCATTGAGTATCTGACAGTGTTCGAGCCGGTAGACGAGAATGCACAAGATGAAGGAATTGACTGGAAAGAAGTCTGGCCGGATTTGAAATGTTTGAAGATATGGAATTATGAGAAGGATAATACAGGCAGGCACTTCACTATAGTTAAAGAAGAGAACTATGAGGAGTAAAAGGTTTTGGAAGGATGTATTGAAACTATTTTATATATTCATTCCGGATATCTACAAGCATATGAAGTATCTTTACTTCTTTAAATCTATTTGTTATAATATGTTAAGCTATTAATAAATAGTAATAATAGGAAAGGAGGATAATACAATGTCATTAACCAAACGAGATTTACAGGCAATAGCAGATTTATTTGATGAAAAATTCGATGAAAAGTTTGACAAAAAATTCGATGAGAAATTTGACCAAAAATTTGATGAAAAGTTTGATCAAAAATTTGAGGAAAAGTTTGCACCGATAAATGAACGACTTGACAGAATCGAACTTAGACTTGACAAAGTCGAATCAGAAGTATCAGCTGTAAAATCCAACCAAATTGATATGAGAAAAGAACTTAAGATAATTGATGTTAAGGTTTCCGATACATATCAACTTGCACTTGATGCATGGGGTACAAGTGCAGAAAACAGACATTTAATTGGAAAAGCAAATTAACAATGCTTTCATTCTCTAACATTGAATCTGCAGTTTCTATATTTGCTCTATTTAATTTTACATCAAATTAATTTTACATCAAATGGAAAGCCTTCCACATGGAAAACTGAAATATATAGTAATAAAAGGCTTCCAAGGAAAATTTCCCGAGAAGCCTTTAAAGATTACGTTATAGTTTTTTATTAATTAAATAACAAGTGATATTTATTCGTATTCTACAAACTCACCATACTCCTGCCATATGTTACAAACCCAGGTTTTACCCTGATTAAAAATAATTTCATCACCATTCTTATCAAAGAACTTAGCAGGTGTAAAATCACCGTCATATCGTGACCAGGTACCTTCTATCACTTTTCCATTGGTAAATACAATCGCATCGCCTTCACCATGGACACCGAATGCAAGATAGTCATGTGAATCCCTAACCTCGCCGTGGCAGTACTGGAATACTACATTAGATACAGTAACCTGATCGCCATTATATTCATCAATCTGCTTGTTGCCATCCTGGAATCTGTAATATAAATGGTCGCTTTCATTATATTCAAAATACGGATGATATGAACCGTAACCACCGGAGTTGCTTCCGGATTTTCCGCCGGGATAGATTAATGTTGCATCATCATTATCCTTATAGTCAGCGATTACATCGTCTGCTGCAAATAAATACGGAGGAACATAAGCATCATCATATTCCCAGTCATATTCAAGCCTGTCCACTGCCTTCATAAGTCCGTCAATCTTAAGATAGCCGGTGAATTCCTGTGCCTTGCCCGGACGACTTACTCTGTAGTAAGCTTCAGAAGCCGGATTGTGAATTCCTTCTACAGCCTGACTGACATTTAATACATTAGGACGATTAATAAGTTCCTCAACGTAAGGTCTTGCGAGTCCCCAGTTACAGTAAATGGCTTCATAACCCGTTGCAACATAAATAAAATAGTCACGGCTGCTTCTGACAGGTCCGATTCTGTCTAAATCATCAAAATCCTCAAAAACTGCCATAAGCCTTGTAATACGTCCTTCAACAGGAGCTTCGTAAATGATGCTTGCCTGAGATAGTCCATATTGAGGCAAAGCCGGTGCATTGTTTGGAATCATAACTGCGATAGGTCTTCTTGTAGTAACATCTGTACTTTTCCATTCGCCGGTCAGATAACTCTGCATCTTTCCATTTACAACTTCTCTTTCCTCAATAACCGGATATGCTCTTACTATTTCAGGTTCTTCTTCTACAGGTTCTTCCTCTGGTTCAGGCTCGACCGGTACTTCGATTTCCGGTTCAGGTGTGGTTTCTGGTTCCGGTTTTTTGCCACATCCGCCTAGAAGTGAAAAGGTAAGGAGGAAGCAAGTCATTAGTAAAACAATTTTTTTTCTGTGCATAGTTTTCTCCCCTTCTGTTTTTTTGCAATACTTGTCTTATTATACTCTATATTATAATTCAAAATCGGCATTATGTACACACATAAATAGTAGATATTTTTTTGGAATGTGATATAATTGAAAGAAAATTGATGTTTATAAGGAGAATTGTTGTTGATGAGAATCATAGGACTGTTTTTTCCGGCGTTTATTAGTATTTCTATAAAACATTTAAGAAATCCTAAACATACATGGCAGACCCTGATGGTATTGGTTGAATATGGAATTTATGTCATGATTAATGTATTATTGACAACAGCGATTGTAACATATGTTTTGAATGTGACTGGTGTAACAGTGGATGCTTTTGACAGTTTCCCATTTTTTACAAAATATATGGTTATTGCAATTGTGACTGCGGTTTTTGTACCATATATAGAAGAAATAATTAAGAAATATATTGAGATTAAATTTAAGGTGAGGATAAATGATGAAGAAGAGAAAGAACGTGCTAAAAGGGATTAGACTTTTTCTGTTATTTATAATTATATTTCTTTTATTTATTTTATTAAATTCTGCAAATTGGTTTCTGGATAATTTTGACATTGAGTTTTCCACTGCTTTATATCAGCTGTTTTCCCCATTGAAAGGAACTGCGTCAGATGTGATTAATGATTATTTAAAATCATGTTTGTATCCCTCCATTTTTGTATCCCTGCTTTTTCTTGTTTTTTATAATGTGTATGATGATATAATGTTAAAAAAGCTGGTTCTGGAATTTGACATCCGTATCTGGAAGAAAGAATTCAGTATCAGAAATGCTGGCAAGATTATTAAAAACTTTGTTTTAGGGGTGGTGTTTTTAGCACTTTGTATTTTAATTTGGAATAGGGCAGTTTCGATAGGGATTCCTGAGTATATACAAAATATAGTCAATTCTTCTATGCTCTTTGAAGAAGAATATATTGACCCTAATGATGTATCTATTGTGTTTCCTGAGAAAAAGAGAAATCTATTACTGATTTATATGGAGTCCATGGAAACAACATATGCTTCTGTGGATGACGGAGGCGGAAAACCGGTTAATTATATACCGGAATTGACCGCATTAGCAAATCGAAATCTGTATTTTTCTAATGATAATGATCTGGGAGGAGCCAGAAATTATGCCTCAGCAGGCAATACAACATCAAGCCTTTTAGCGAGTTCTTCAGGGATAAATTATAAGTTGCCGATTGGTTTGACTTCTATAGGAAAATATGAGGTCTTTTTGCCGGGAGTAACCACAATCGGAGATATTTTAGATGATGCCGGCTATAAAAATTATTTTATGTGTGGTTCAAATGCTGCTTTTTCGGGGCGTTTAGATTTTTATACTCAACACGGAAATTATTGTATTTATGACTATAATAGTGCCAAAGATGATGGCATTATCCCTGAAGATTACCATGTATTTTGGGGCATGGAGGATTTGTATCTGTATGAATATGCGAAACAAGAGTTGACCAAAATTGCAACAGGTGCAGAACCTTTTAATTTTACCATGCTGACAGTAGATACGCATTTTAGCGATGGCTATATTTGTGAATTGTGCGGTAATCAGTATCCGGAGAAATATGCCAATGTAATAGCCTGCGCTGATAAACAAATTTCTCAATTTATTGACTGGATAAAAGAACAGGATTGGTATGAGGATACAACGGTTGTTATTGCCGGTGATCATCTCAGTATGAATATTGAGTTTTGGGATGATATTGGAGATTATGATCGGCGAATCTATAACTGTTTTATTAATCTTCCTGAAGGGTTGCATGCAAGTCGCACTGCCAACAGAGCATTTTCGAATATGGATATGTTTCCTACTATTTTAACGGCTATGGGAGTAGATATAGAAGGAGAAAGATTAGGCCTGGGAACCAATTTGTTTTCCGATGAACAAACTTTAGCGGAAAAGATGGGGGAGGAAGCATTTGATGCAGAGTTGGAATTGTATTCTAATTATTATTATTCTAATTTCATTATTGCAGACAATGCAGATGAGTAAAAAAGACATACAAATAAATATTAAATTAGGAAATTATTATAATTATGAAATGGATTAAATTTAAAATAAAAACTTTAACAGAAGCAGAAGATATAATTATTAGCACTCTATATGATATTGGTTTAGAAGGAGCGCAGATTGAGGATAAGATTCCACTCACAGCTTGGGAAAAAGAGCAGATGTTTGTCGATATTCCACCGGTGAGCCTTGAAGATGATGGTATTGCTTATCTGAGTTTTTTTGTGGAAGAAAAAGAAGACGGCAGTTTGGAAGTGAACGGTGAAAATACTGACAGAGAGACTATTATGCGCAGTATTGAACAGGAACTTGAAGACCTCAGAATGTTTATGGATATTGGAGAGGGCACGATTACTATAGAAGAAACAGAAGATATTGACTGGATAAATAACTGGAAAGAGTTTTTTCATCAGTTTTATATAGACGATTTGTTGGTTATTCCATCATGGGAAGACGTAAAGGAAGAGGATCAAGGGAAAAAAATCCTGCACATCGACCCCGGAACGGCATTCGGTACCGGAATGCATGAGACAACACAGCTTTGCATACGTCAGATTAAGAAATTTTTGACATCTGATACAGTACTACTGGATGTGGGCTGCGGAAGCGGAATTCTTGCAATAGTAGCGCTTATGTACGGAGCAAAGAGAGCGGTAGGAACCGACCTTGATCCCTGCGCTGTGGAAGCTGTCAGACAGAATATGGAAGACAACGGCATTCCTGAAGATGATTTTAAGATGATGATAGGAAATATCATTACCGAGAAAGAAATACAGGACAAAGTCGGTTATATGTGTTATGATATCGTGGTGGCTAATATTCTTGCCGATGTACTGGTGGAGCTTACGCCGGTTATTACAAAACATATCAAAAAGGGTGGTATTTATATAACATCCGGAATAATTCAAGGAAAAGAAGAAATGGTTATAAATGCGATTACGGAGGCAGGGCTTAATGTTATTGAAGTCACTCATCAGGGTGAGTGGGCATCGGTTACGGCCCGTATGGAATAATGTTGAAAAGAAGTACGATTGCAGGTTTGCTTGCAATAATCTGGATGTGCGTTATTTTTTCTTTTTCCGCACAGGTAAGCGAAGAGTCGAGTGAGACAAGCATAGCTTTCAGCTATCGTGTTGTAAGCTCGGCCGGAACTTTCTTTAGGCTGAATCTGAATGATGGAGAGATTCGACGAATATCCAACGCTATTGAGGGTTATGTCAGAAAAGCAGCACATATGACGGAATATGCGATTCTTTCGATTCTATTATTTTTCTGGCTTGAAAGATGGCAGCTTACGGAATTAAAAAAAGGGATAATTGCCATATTTCTGGCGATGCTTTATGCGGCAAGCGATGAAATTCACCAACTCTTTGTGAAGGGTCGCTCAGGAAGTGTCCGAGATGTTATTATAGATAGTGTTGGAGCAATTCTTGGTGTACTGATTATGGTAGGAGTGAAAAAATGTATCAGTTTTTTGTTCAGCCGTCGCAAATACAGGGAAACCGGATTATCATAACAGGCACTGATGTAAATCATATTAAGAATGTGCTGCGAATGAAAACCGGAGAAGAAATCGCTGTAAGTAATGGTGTTGACGGAAAAGAATATCGTTGCGGTATTGAACAGCTTACGGAAGATGAGGTTATATGCAGCCTGCGTTTCATCCGGGAGGATGGCGTAGAACTTCCGTCTAAGATTTATCTTTTCCAGGGGCTGCCCAAGGCGGATAAGATGGAATTAATAATACAAAAAGCAGTAGAACTTGGCGTATATGAAATAATTCCGGTAGCCACAGCCAGATCTGTTGTCAAGTTAGACGAGAAAAAGGCAATAAGCAAGGTAAGCAGGTGGCAGACAATAGCACAGGCAGCAGCCAAACAGAGTAAAAGGGCCGTTATACCGGAAATAAGTGCAGTAAAAACTATGAAAGAGGCCATTGACTATTCTAGTCAATTGGGCATAAAGCTGATTCCATATGAACTGGCGGAAGATATGTCGAAAACCAAAGAACTTGTAGACAGTATTAAACCGGGAGAATCGGTAGGTATTTTTATCGGGCCGGAGGGCGGATTTGAAGAAAACGAAATTGCAGCTGCTATAGAAAAAGGAATTACTCCCATTACACTTGGAAAGCGTATCCTCAGAACAGAGACAGCAGCCATTACTGTGTTGTCATGGCTGATGTATCATTTCGAAACATAGTATCATATATTAAATTATGAGTATTTAACACAAAATTTGATAAAAAATAGGAGCTGTTTATGGAAGTATATTTGGATAATTCGGCTACAACCAGATGCTTTGACGAAGTAACGCAGCTTATGACGAAAATTATGTGTGAGGATTATGGAAATCCTTCCAGTTTGCATAATAAAGGCGTGGAAGCAGAGCAATATTTACGATATTCCAGAGAAACACTTGCTAAAATACTTAAGGTAAACGAAAAGGAAATTCTTTTTACGTCAGGCGGAACCGAATCTGATAATATTGCCATAATCGGCACGGCAATGGCTAATCATAGAAGCGGACGCCACATTATTACAACACAGATAGAGCATCCGGCAGTAATACAGACAATGAGATATCTGGAAGAGCAGGGCTTTAGAGTAACTTATCTGCCGGTAGATAAGCAGGGGAGAATCAGTCTTGAAGATTTACAGAATGCAATATCCAGGGATACGATTTTAGTATCGATTATGCATACAAATAATGAGATAGGAACATTGCAGCCGATTGCTGAAGCAGGGACACTGATTAAGAGAATTAATCCGAGGATCATTTTCCATGTAGATGCAGTACAAGGATTCGGTAAGTTTCGTATTTATCCATCCAGAATGAATATTGATTTACTTTCGGTAAGTGCGCATAAGATTCATGGCCCGAAAGGAGTAGGTTTCTTATATATTAACAGTAAGGTTAAAATAAGTCCTATCATTTACGGAGGCGGACAGCAGAACGGTATGCGCTCCGGTACCGAAAATGTACCCGGAATCGCAGGTCTGGCCAAAGCTTCAGAAATGATGTATGCGAATCTTGATGAGGATATGGAACGCTTGTATAAACTCAGGGAAATGTTCATCCATGGCGTATCAAAGATAGATAATGTTATGGTAAACGGATGTATGGGTACTGAAAGTGCTGCCCACATTGTCAGTCTTTCGGTCAGAGGTATAAGAAGTGAAGTATTGCTTCATGCCTTGGAAGAAAGGGGAATATATGTTTCCGCAGGAAGCGCCTGCTCGGCCCGAAAACCGCAGCCTTCAGCTACACTTAAGGCCATCGGGGTAGAAAAGGACCTGCTGAGTTCTACTATACGTTTTAGCTTTTCTGTTTTTACAACGGAAGAAGAGATTGATTATACACTGCAGGCTTTGTATGATATTATACCTGCGCTTAGAAGATATACGCGACACTAAATAACGTGGTAGGCGAAGTTCATATGTCATTATAAAATGTGGCTTCGTCCTGCCACAGATACATTAATCCTGAAAGGAAATTTTTATGTTTAAGGCATTTTTGATTAAATACGCGGAAATTGGCGTAAAAGGTAAAAACAGATACATGTTTGAAGATGCGTTAGTGAAGCAGATAAAGCATGCACTTAAAAGCTGTGACGGAAATTTTACGGTACGCAAAACAGATGGAAGAATATATGTGGATGCAGTTTCGGATTTCGATTATGATGAAACGGTTTCCGCTCTTTGCAAAGTATTCGGCATTGCAGGAATCTGTCCGGTAGTATATGTGGAAGATGAAGGCTTTGAAAAACTCAGTGAGAGAGTCATACGCTATGTAGACGAAGTTTATCCGGACAAGCATAAAACTTTCAAAGTTGCGGCAAGAAGGGCAAGAAAAAATTATCCATTAGACTCCATGGAAATCAATATGGAATTAGGCGGAGTAATCCTCGATGCATACCCCGAAATGTCCGTCGATGTACACTCCCCCGATATTATGCTGCATGTTGAAATCAGAGATAAAATATATATCTATTCCGAAATAATTCCCGGTCCGGGAGGAATGCCCGTCGGAACCGGCGGCAAAGCAATGCTTCTGTTATCCGGAGGAATAGATTCCCCGGTAGCAGGATATATGATTGCCAAAAGGGGCGTCAAAATCGATGCCGTATACTTTCATGCACCACCATACACCAGCGAGCGTGCCAAACAAAAAGTAATAGACCTGGCAAAAAAAGTTGCAAAGTATACGGGACCGATATATCTGCATATTATCAATTTCACAGATATCCAGCTCTATATTTACGACAAATGCCCGCATGATGAACTCACAATAATCATGCGCCGTTACATGATGCGCATAGCCGAGCACATTGCCAAAGAATCCGAATGCCTGGGTTTGATTACCGGAGAAAGCATCGGACAAGTAGCCTCTCAGACTATGCACAGTCTGATGGCTACCAACGAAGTCTGCACCCTTCCCGTATACAGACCCCTTATAGGCTTCGACAAAATGGAAATCGTAGATATTGCGGAAAAAATAGACACCTATGAAACCTCAATCCTGCCATACGAGGATTGCTGCACAATCTTTGTAGCCAAACACCCGGTCACCAAACCGAACGTAAAAATAATAAATCGTCATGAGGAAAATCTCACAGAAAAAATAGACGAGCTGGTACAAACAGCATTAGAAACCGATGAAATGGTAATAGTATCGTAGAAACCGTATCTTACATAAGATACGGTTTCAATGCTGCCATTATTTCCTCAGCACTATCTTCTGTATGAATATTCAAATCGATAGGCTTAGATAAATCCAGACTGAAAATACCCATTATTGATTTGGCATCGATTACATATCTGCCTGATACCAAGTCAAAATCGTAGTCAAATTTTGAAATATCATTAACGAAAGATTTAACCTTATCTATAGAATTTAATGAAATTTGAACTGTTTTCATAATAACTGCCTCCTTTGCTACATATTTCCAACTATAATACTAAAGGCTGGCAGAATAAAAGTCAATCATAAAAACATAACAAAAAATCGGAGAATAAAATGAAAAGAATAGCATTACATAACCTTGGATGTAAGGTGAATGGTTACGAGATGGACGTAATGCAACAAAGATTAATAGAAAACGGCTATGAAATTGTTCAATTTGATGAAACTGCCGATATATATATCATAAATACCTGTACTGTTACAAATATCGCGGACCAGAAAAGCAGACAGATGCTTCACCGTGCGAAAAAGCGGAATCCTGAAGCAATAGTTGTTGCAACAGGCTGTTATGTTCAGACCGATGAGGCAGCGCTTATTAAAGACACATCTATTGATTTAATAGTAGGCAACAATCGCAAAAAAGATATTGTCAATATATTGGAAGAATATCTGATGGCGAAAGAAAATAATAATTTATCGCCCGATGATAAGACACTGCAGAATAAAACGGTCATAGACATCAATCATACTGATGAATATGAGGAAATGCAGCTTACTTCCACCAGGGAAAACACCAGAGCCTATGTAAAAATACAGGACGGATGCAATCAGTTTTGCTCGTATTGCATTATTCCTTATGCAAGAGGTCGCGCACGGAGCCGTAGGGAAGAAGATATTATGACAGAGGTGTCAGGAATTGCAGCTCAGGGTTATAAGGAAATTGTTCTTACAGGAATCCATATTAGTTCATATGGTATAGACAGAGGTGGGAGGGAACTTCTGCAATTGCTTAAAAAGTTAAATGAGGTAAAAGGCATAAAGCGTATCCGTTTGGGCTCTCTTGAGGCCGGAATTATCACTGAGGATTTTGTAAAAGAAATCAGTAAACTTTCACGAATCTGCCCGCATTTTCATCTTTCACTCCAAAGTGGCTGTGATGATACACTGCAACGTATGAATAGACACTACACTACAAGGGAATACTTGGAAAAAGTGGAAATGCTTCGGAAATATTATAATAAGCCTGCCATTACTACGGATGTTATTGTAGGATTTCCCGGAGAGACGGAAGAAGAATTTATGTGTACGGAAAAGTTTCTCGAAAAAGTGAATTTTTATGAGATGCATATTTTCAAATATTCAAAGCGCCAGGGTACAAGAGCAGCTGCAATGGAGGACCAGATTTCCGATAACATAAAATCTGAGCGCAGCAATCGATTGTTACAGTTATCTGAGAAGATGTCCAAGTCATACAGACAAAGCCTGCTTGGTGAGGAAGTAGAAGTGCTGTTTGAGGACAAAAAGGAAATAGACGGACGGAAATTTCAGCTTGGACATACCAGACAATATATAAAAGTGGCTAAGGAAACAGGCAAAGATTTAAACAATACAATAATAAACGGGATACTTACAGGTTTTGCTGCTGACGATATAATGTTAATAAATTAACTTAACACAGTTTGGAATGTGTAAAAGATGGAATATTTTACCTCTATATTTAAAATGAAACATTGAATTTTATTTTCGGATAGAGTATTATATCTATAATGGAGTAACTATATTTAAACCAAACAGACTCTTTCAAATTTTGAGAAAGGGGTAATCATACATGAGCGATTTGGGAAATACACAATTTTTTAAAGTAGAAACAGAACCGGAGACAGGCGTCAAAATCGTATTGTCTACGGTCTATGAAGCACTGACTGAAAAAGGATATAACCCTGTCAATCAGATCGTGGGATATATTATGTCCGGAGACCCTACTTATATTACCAGTCATAAAAGTGCAAGAAGCCTTATTATGAAAGTGGATCGTGATGAGCTGGTAGAAGAGATGCTTAAAGAGTACATCAAGAATTCAATAAGCAAATAGAAAGATACGGATTATGAGGATTATGGGTTTGGACTTTGGGTCAAAGACGGTAGGAGTTGCTATCAGTGACCCTCTTCTGATTACCGCACAGGGTATCGAGATTATCAGAAGACAAGATGAGAATAAATTACGGCGGACACTTGCGCGTATTGAGGAGCTTATTACTGAATACGAAGTGGGAGAAATTGTTCTTGGTCTGCCTAAGAACATGAATGATACCATAGGTGAAAGGGCGCAGCTTTCTCTGGAGTTTCAAGAGAAACTGGAACGCAGAACGGGACTTCCTGTGGTCATGTGGGATGAAAGACTGACAACGGTGGCAGCGGATAAGACGATGATGGAGACCGGTATCAGACGTGAGAAACGGAAAGAATATGTGGACAAAATAGCGGCTGTACTTATTTTGCAGGGGTATCTGGATTATCGTTCCAATAAGGAAAACGATTAAGTCTGAATTACCGATATTGCAGGCTGAGAGAAAGGTATGGTTAATAGTTTGGAGAAAATACTTTTTATGCCGGAGAGCGGAGAACCGGTGGAATTCTATGTACTGGAGCAGACCCGAATAAGCGGTATAGACTATATTCTGGTAACAGATACGGAAGATGATGATGGAGAGGCATTGATTTTAAAAGACATTTCAAATCCTGCGGAAGATGACGCACTGTATGAAATCGTGGAAGACGACGAGGAACTTAAAGCGGTTGCAACAGTGTTCGGTAATATGTTGGAAGATGTTGATTTGTCTTAAATTTTATGTGCGGCGGGGCACTTATAAAGATAACAATGAATGTGGAGGAAAATTGATTGAAGAAAATTGAACAGGAAAATGCTTCAAGACTGAAGATTATTCCCTTGGGAGGTCTGGAGCAGATTGGACTCAATATTACTGCCTTTGAGTACGAGGACAGTATTATTGTTGTGGACTGCGGTCTGTCCTTTCCGGAGGACGGGATGCTTGGAATTGATTTAGTAATTCCGGATATTACTTATTTGAAAGATAATATTGATAAAGTCAAAGGATTTATCATTACGCATGGGCATGAAGATCATATCGGAGCGCTGCCCTATGTATTAAAAGAAATCAATGTGCCGATATATGCTACGAAACTTACTATGGGCATTATTGAAAACAAGTTGAAAGAGCACGAACTTATAAATAATACAAAACGCAAGGTTGTTAAATTCGGACAGTCTATTAATCTGGGACAGTTCAGGATTGAATTTATCAAAACCAATCACAGTATAGCAGATGCGGCGGCGCTTGCCATTTATTCCAGAGCAGGTGTTGTCGTGCATACCGGAGATTTTAAAGTAGACTATACACCGGTATTTGGAGATTCCATAGATTTACAGCGTTTTGCGGAAATTGGTAAAAAAGGCGTACTTGCCCTTATGTGCGATAGTACTAATGCGGAGCGTCCGGGATTTACTCCTTCCGAGAAAACAGTGGGTAAGACTTTTGACAGCCTTTTTTCCGAACATAGGGATACCAGGATTATTATTGCGACATTTGCATCTAACGTAGACAGAGTGCAGCAGATCATTAACTCTGCTTACAAATTTGGAAGGAAAGTAGTTGTAGAAGGCCGCAGTATGGTTAATATAATAGAAACGGCATCTACACTGGGTTATCTTAATATTCCTGACCAGACATTGGTGGATATAGAGATGCTTAAGAATTATCCGAATGAAAAAACGGTTATAATCACTACCGGAAGTCAGGGAGAAAGTATGGCTGCGCTTAGTCGTATGGCAAGCGGTATGCATAGAAAAATTTCGATTGTGCCGGGAGATACCGTTATCTTTTCATCCAATCCGATACCCGGTAATGAGAAGGCTGTTACGAATGTTATTAATGAACTTTTAATGCAGGGCGCAGACGTAATTTTTCAGGATGTTCATGTTTCGGGACATGCCTGTCAGGAAGAGATTAAGCTGCTTTACACACTGTTACATCCCAAGTATGCTATTCCGGTACACGGCGAGTACAAGCATCTGAAAGCGCAGGCTAAAATTGCCCGTGAGCTTGGAATAGATAAAGAAGATATTTTCATACTGCATTCGGGAGATGTGCTTGAAATAGATGAAGAGCATGCTGAAGTAACAGGTAAAGTTCCGGTAGGCGCAATTCTTGTGGATGGTCTCGGAGTAGGTGATGTTGGAAATGTTGTCTTAAGAGACCGCCAGCACCTGGCCGAGGATGGAATCATAATAGTGGTTATGGCGCTTGACTCATATAATAGCCAGCTTGTGTCAGGACCTGATATAGTTTCAAGAGGTTTTGTTTATGTCAGAGAATCCGATGAATTGCTTGATGAGGCCAGACATCTGGTTGATGAGGCGATAGAGGGCTGCTTAAGTAAAGGTCAGACCGATTGGGGAAAACTTAAATCCACAATCAAAGATGTACTGGGTGATTTTGTATGGAAGAAGACACAGAGGCGGCCTATGATACTTCCTATAATAATGGAAGTTTAATTGTGATAAGGAGAAAACAAAGTCGATATGATAGATCAAGTTGTATTTGAAGCGACAGGGAAGTTTGTAGAGGAAATCAAGAAATCAAATACTGTTATAGAGTACAATCTGCAGAAGGAAAAGATGAAAAGAAATCCTGACTTATTCGCAAGAGTAAAGGAATACAGGCAGATGAACTTTGCACTCCAATCAGGAACGCAGGCAGAAGAACTTTTGGATAAACTGGATGCATTTGAAAAGGAATATGAAAAATTCCGGGAGGATCCTTTGGTGGATGATTTTCTGAGAGCAGAGCTGGCGTTCTGCAGAATGATACAGGAAATAAACAGTCAGTTAATGACGGAACTTGATTTTGAATAAAACCCTGAATAGAGTATTCAGGGAGGAGGATTCGGATGGATATAAAGCAGTTGGTAGTTTCAATATTTGAAACTGTCATCAAAATAGTGGTTGCTGTTTTTCTGATTATGTTTATATATGATGCAGCAGTCAAGGCATATGATTACGGATACCGGGTATTTGCGGAAGAGCCCATGACAGTGGGTGAGGGCAGGACAATAAGTATCTTTGTCAGAGAGAGCGATTCTGTAAAGGACATAGGAAATACTTTGCAGGAAAAAGGGCTGATTCGTGATTCCAGATTATTTATTGTGCAGGAACTTCTTTCGGAATATCATGGTGAGATAGTGCCGGGTATCTATGATTTGAATACTTCCATGAGTACGGAAGAAATGCTGGAAATTATGGCAACAAAACCTGAGGATGCGGAGGAAGAGAATGATAGTTGATGAGCGTACGGTGGCATTTATCAATTCCCTTGATCCAGGCAAAACACCCTTTTTAGATGAAATAGAGAAAGAAGCAAAGAAAACCAATGTGCCGATAATACGAACCGAGACTCAAAGCCTGATTAAGTTTCTTATGGCAATGAGAAGGCCTGTATCTATTCTTGAAGTCGGATGTGCCATTGGTTTTTCCGCATTACTTATGAGTGAATATGCTCCGGAAGAATGCCGGATTACAACCATAGAGAAGTATGAAAAAAGGATTCCCATAGCAAGAGAAAATTTTAAGCGCGCCGGAAAAGAGGATAAAATAACTTTATTGGAAGGTGATGCAGATGAAATTTTACAAACTCTTGATGGAGAATATGATTTTATATTTATGGATGCGGCTAAGGGACAGTATATTAATTTTCTTCCCGAGGTACTGCGGCTGATGCCGGAAGGCGGCATACTTTTATCGGATAACGTGTTACAGGATGGAGAAATCATTCAGTCGCGCTATGCGGTGACGAGAAGAAATCGCACCATACATACGCGCATGAGGGATTATTTATATGAGCTTAAACACCATCCGGATCTCGCTACGGTGATACTGCCGATAGGAGATGGGGTGACCCTAAGCGTTAAGGTTGTGCCTGTTGACCCAAACTCGCAGGCTGAGGAAAGGACAGGGGATTAACATGAAAAAACCTGAGTTGCTGGTTCCGGCAAGCAGTCTGGAGGTATTAAAGACTGCGGTAATATTCGGGGCGGATGCGGTATATATTGGCGGAGAAGCTTTCGGTCTTCGTGCTAAGGCAAAGAATTTTACCAAAGACGAGATGGAAGAGGGAATTGCCTTTGCGCATGAGCACGGTGTTAATGTCCATGTAACAGCAAATATTTTAGCTCATAATAATGATCTGGATGGCGCACGGGAATATTTTCAGGAGTTGAAAAGTATGAAACCGGATGCGCTTATTATTGCTGACCCCGGAATGTTCATAATGGCAAGGGAAATCTGTCCGGAGATTGATATCCATATTTCCACGCAGGCTAATAATACCAATTATATGACTTATAAGTTCTGGTATGATCAGGGCGCTAAGAGGGTTGTATCTGCAAGAGAGCTTTCTCTTAGTGAGATTAAGGAAATCCGGAAAAATATACCGCAGGATATGGAGATTGAAAGTTTTATACATGGGGCAATGTGTATTTCTTATTCCGGCCGTTGTCTGCTTAGCAGCTATTTTACGGGAAGAGATGCCAATCAGGGTGCCTGCACACATCCCTGCCGTTGGAAATATGCTGTAGTGGAAGAAAAGAGACCCGGAGAATACCTTCCTGTCTACGAAAATGAAAGAGGAACATATATTTTCAATTCTAAAGATTTATGTATGATAGAGCATATTCCGGAGCTTATAGATGCGGGAATAGACAGCTTCAAAATAGAGGGCAGGATGAAAACCGCGCTGTATGTGGCAACCGTTGCCCGTACTTACCGGAGGGCAATAGATGATTATCTGGAATCCGAAGATAAGTATCGTTCTAATATGTCGTGGTATCAAGAAGAGATAGCAAAGTGTACTTACAGGCAGTTTACCACCGGATTTTATTACGGTAAACCGGATGAAAATACACAAATTTACGATAACAATACATATATAAACGAATACATCTATCTGGGTATAATTGATTCGGTTGATGATACAGGATGCGCCCGATTTGAGCAGCGCAATAAATTCTGTGTAGGAGATGAAATAGAAATTATGAAACCTGACGGAAATAATATTCCGGTCAGGGTGCTTGCCATGTATGATGAAGAGGGTAAAGAAGTAGAAAGCTGTCCTCATTCCAAACAGATCATAGATGTGAAGCTCTCACAGTCCCCGGAGCAATATGATATTCTCCGTGTAAAAAATTTTTAAAAAATTTTAATTAGGGTATTGCATTTTTTAGAAATTAATAGTATTTTAATAAAAGAAGAAGTCAGCAGACTTCATTGTAAGATTATAAGGTATCTTGAACGAAGATGTTCCAAAAAGGGTTTTTTGGGGCATTTTTTTACTATATGGGACTTGTTCGGATATCATAAAAAAGGGAAGGGAGTATTTATTATGAGCGAAGTATTTAATGTGGAGGAGATTTTTGGACAGAATCTGTTTACACTTGATAAGATGAAAGAGCGTCTGCCCAAAAACACTTACAAAGAAGTAGTAAAAGTTATGGATCAGGGCGGCGAACTTTCTATGGATGCCGCAAATGTGGTCGCTAAGGCGATGAAAGACTGGGCTGTAGAGCATGGAGCAACACATTTTACACATTGGTTCCAACCGCTTACCGGAATCACAGCAGAGAAGCATGATTCTTTCGTTGCACATCCGGATGAATCAGGCAAGATGCTGACTGAATTTTCCGGAAAAGAATTGATCAAAGGTGAGCCTGATGCTTCATCATTCCCTTCGGGAGGTCTTCGTGCTACCTTTGAGGCCAGAGGATATACTGCATGGGATATTACATCTCCGGCATTCTTAAAAGAATCCGGCTGCGGTACTATACTTTGTATTCCTACAGCGTTTTGTTCATACACAGGTGAAGCGCTGGATAAGAAGACTCCTCTGCTGCGTTCAATGGAAGCATTGAGCCAGCAGGCACTCAGAATTGTACGTCTGTTTGGCAACACAGGAGCAACCAAAGTTGTTGCAAGCGTTGGACCCGAGCAGGAATATTTCCTTGTTGATGAAAAATTATTTATGAAAAGAACCGACTTGATGTTTGCAGGACGTACTCTTTTCGGAGCACCGGCACCCAAGGGTCAGGAAATGGAAGATCATTACTTCGGTGTTATTAGAGAGCGTGTAGGCGCATTTATGAAAGACTTAAATGAAGAACTCTGGAAACTCGGTGTTACAGCCAAAACACAGCATAACGAGGTGGCCCCTGCGCAGCATGAACTGGCTCCGATTTATGAGACTGCAAATATTGCCGTAGACCATAACCAGGTAGTTATGGAGACCATGAAAAGGGTAGCGGTACATCACGGAATGAGATGTCTTTTGCATGAAAAACCGTATGCGGGTGTAAACGGTTCCGGTAAGCATAACAACTGGTCCATTACCACCGACAACGGAGTAAATCTTTTAGATCCGGGCGATACACCTAATGAGAATATTCAGTTCCTGTTGGTACTTGCATGTATTATGAAAGCTGTTGATACTCATGCAGATTTGCTTCGTCAGTCAGCATCGGATGTTGGTAATGACCACAGACTTGGAGCTAACGAGGCACCTCCGGCTATCATTTCAATTTTCCTTGGTGAGCAGCTTGAGGATGTGGTAAGCCAGCTTATTGAGACGGGTTCGGCTACATCAGTTAAAGAGGGCGGTATACTTTTGACCGGTGTTTCCACACTTCCGGATTTTCAGAAAGATGCTACCGACAGAAACAGAACTTCACCCTTTGCATTTACTGGAAATAAATTTGAATTCCGTATGGTAGGTTCTTCCGATTCTATCGCAAGCCCGAATACAACATTGAATGCGATTGTAGCTGAAGCATTCTGTGAGGCCGCTGACAGACTTGAAAAAGCAGATGACCTTGAAATGGCAATCCATGACCTTATTAAAGAGTATATGACCAAGCATCAGAGAATAATCTTCAACGGCAACGGTTATGCTGACGAATGGGTAGTTGAAGCTGAAAAGAGGGGACTTCCAAACATCAAATCCATGATAGAAGCAGCAGGCACAATTACAACCGACAAAGCAGTTAAACTGTTTGAGAAGTTTGGTATTTTTACCAAAGTAGAATTGGAATCCCGTGAAGAAATTATCTATGAAACGTATGCCAAAACAATTAATATTGAAGCGCTGACAATGATTGATATGGCAGGAAAGCAGATTATTCCGGCAGTTGTAAAATATACAAAGTCACTTGCCGATACTGTAAATGCTGTTAAAGAAGCAGGAGCAGATGCTTCTATGCAGACAGAGCTTCTTAAAGCAGTAAGCGGAAAACTTGCTGCTATGCAGACGGCGCTTACCAAGCTGAAAAAACTGGAAGCAGAGGCTTCTGCAATGGAAGATGTTAAAGCACAGGCTTTCTTCTATAAGGATAGTGTGAGAGTGGCAATGGAAGAGCTGCGTACACCTGCAGATGAGCTTGAGATGATCGTGGATAAGAGCATCTGGCCTATTCCTACATATGGAGAGCTGATGTTTGAGATTTAATGTTTGAGTAATAAACAAGCTTCCGTCCGCCAATAATATACTTAATGGCGGACGGAATTTACCTTTATTATTAAAAATTTTATGAAAATTTAATTTAGGGCTTGCAAATATGTTTAAGATGATGTATAATTCCAAGTTGTAACGCTGATGGGCTATCGCCAAACGGTAAGGCAACGGACTCTGACTCCGTCATTTCAAGG
>JAFLTG010000005.1 GCA_022510545.1 Lachnospiraceae bacterium
AACAGAGGCTTATAGCCTCAGAGCAAACCGCCCGTTAGACGGGCGGTGCTGATTGGTTTGATTTTAGTACAGTTTGTTTTAAATCAAAAGGTGAGTTATAATGAAAAAAGAGCTGGATTATTTCCGTATCGGAAAATCTTACGGTGGCTGCCACTGGTTGAATTTTAATGAGTTGTGGGATACCGGCTACAGTAGAAAAGGCGGAATGATTATATATAAGACAGTAGAGGGACGGTGATTGACATGCACTACAGAGAACTAAAAAGATGTAACAATATAAAGGTTAGTGAAATTGCCCTGGGATGTGAGGGCTTTGTGGGTAAGTCAAAAGAAGAGTTTGCAGCTATGCTGGACAGGGCTATGGAACTTGGAATCAATTTTATCGATATGTACACACCCAATCCTGAATTCAGGGATAATCTTGGTGCAGCGATTGCAGGAAAAAGAGATAAGATTGTGTTGCAAGGACATTTATGTTCCGTGTGGGAAAACGGGCAATATCTCCGTTCGAGGGATATGCAAAAGACTAAGGCTGGATTTGAGGATCAACTAAAGCGCATAGGCATAGATTATCTGGATATTGGAATGATTCACTATGTGGACAGCGAAAGTGACTTTCATGCGGTTTTTGACAGTGATATTATAGAATATTGCAAGCAACTTAAGAAAGAGGGAAGGATTCGTTCAATAGGCATAAGCTCACATAATCCCAAGGTGGCACGTATGGCAGTGGAAACCGGATTAATTGATGTACTTATGTTTTCCGTAAATGCGGCGTATGATATGCAGCCGCCGGGTGAGGATTGCAACGAATTATGGAATCTTGAGAATTACAAAAACGGGCTTACCAATATGAATCCGGAGCGTAAAGAACTTTATGAGCTCTGTGAAAGAGAAGATGTCGCGATTGATGTTATGAAAGTATTCGGCGGCGGAGATATGCTGAATGCCAAGTTGTCGCCATTTGGTGTAGCTTTTAACGAATATCAGTGCATCGAATATTGTCTTACCAGACCGGCTGTAGTTTCGGTGATGGCGGGCTGTCATTCAATAGAAGAGATTGAGAAGGTGGTGTCTTATGATAAGGCATCCCGTGAAGACAGGGACTATGCCTCTGTTTTGTCCCGTATGGATAAATTCAAATTTCATGGAAACTGTATGTACTGCGGACATTGTGCACCCTGCTCAGTAGGCATCAACGTTGCAGATGTAAATAAATATTTGAATTTGTCACTGGCACAGAATACGGTGCCGGAAACTGTGGCAGATCACTACAAGCTTCTTGAGCATCATGCTTCAGACTGTATTGCCTGTGGAAGCTGCCAGAAGAATTGTCCTTTTGGGGTAGAGGTAATTGAGAAGATGAAAAAGGCAGCGGAGGTGTTTGGTTATTAACGAGTCAGCTAAACGGATATTAGATGAAGTCAATAAGGTTATACTGGGAAAGGAAAAAGAAGTACAGGAAGTATTATTGAACTTTCTTGCCAACGGTCATATTCTCATCGAAGATATTCCGGGAGTAGGTAAGACTTCGCTGGCAGTGGCCTTTTCCAGAGCATTGGGGCTTGACTGTAAGCGAGTGCAGTTTACACCTGATGTAATGCCTTCCGATTTGACCGGCTTTTCCATTTACCGCAGGGAGGAGGACAAGTTTGTTTATCAGAAGGGCAGCGTGTTCTGCAACCTGCTTTTAGCTGATGAGATTAACCGTACTTCTCCGAAAACACAGTCGGCGCTTTTGGAGGTTATGGAAGAGAGGAAGGTATCGGTAGAGGGAGTTACCAGAGAGGTACCAAGCCCCTTCCTTGTAATAGCCACACAGAATCCTTTTGGCAGCGCCGGCACGCAGTCTCTGCCACCGGCACAGATGGACAGGTTTATGACGTCTCTTACTTTGGGGTATCCGGATTTTGAGAGCGAGCTTGCGATGGCAAAGGAGATAGACGAACAGGAGCGCATAGATAGGGTAGAGGCAGTTTCTGATGCGACAGCCTTTCTTAAGATGCAAAAGGAGATACACAGTGTCTTTATGAAGGATGAGGTTTATCATTATCTCCTTGAACTGGTGACTGCTACCAGAAATCATGCATATATAGAGCGAGGTGCGAGTCCCAGAGCAACTATTTCACTGGTAAAAATGTCAAAGGCTATGGCATGGCTCTCCGGCAGGGACTATTGTACACCCAATGATGTGGCAGCACAGTTTCCTTATGTGATAGCACACAGAATTGTTCTTGATTTGGCAACGGAAATGGAACATATAAGTAGGGAGCAGATAATAAAGGAAATATTAGAGTCAGTAAGGAAACCGTCTATAGAGAGTAAGGAACCATAGAGCAAGAAATCGGAAACAAAGAATAATGAAAAAAGTAATTCTTCTTTTTATGACAGGCGCAGCCTATTATATTGCAAGTATGTATAGACAGATGCCGTTGATGGTGCTTGCGATTGCTATGATTATGCTGGATATAATCCTGTTTGTGCTTCCACGTTATCTTATGCAGGGAATACAGCTTTCTTTTCCCAAACAGATGCAGCATACGGAAAAGGGAAAAACGGAATGTTATGATATTATAGTGGAAAACAGGGGAAAGCTGCCTGTCAGGTATATAACTGCAAGACTGCAGCTTTATGATGAAAAAGGAACATTAATTAAAAAGTATAAAGTTCGCAAAGACGATCGGGAAATGACAGATATCATAAGTCTTTCTGCGGATATTTCTCATTGTGGTTTGTACAGGCTTAGTATTAGTCAGGTTCGTGTATATGATTATCTTCAAGCCTTTTCTTCTGCAAAGTCGGTGCAGCAACAGATGAATATTCTGGTGCTGCCAAAGGTAAAAGCTATGAAGTTTAAGTTTCCGTATATGGAACTGCAGGGAAGGCAGTCAGAGGATGCCAATAGAGAGCAGATGCGGTATTCAGGTACCGAGAACAGGGATATAAGGCAGATAAGAGAGTATCAAAACGGCGATACTATGAGGCATATCCACTGGAATCTCAGTGCCAGGGCAGACAAAATGTGGATGAAAGAGTATGAAAGGGAAAATGATTCATTTTTCCGTCTTCTTTTGGATATAAGGCCTCCGGAAGCTTGGAAAGCAGAGGAGAAGGACGGATTTTATGAATTGATTTCTGCATTTATATTGGGATTTTTACAGTCAGACTGGGGACTGTTGATATGCTGGTATGATAGTGAGACCGGAGGCTTTGTCTCTATGAAAGTGGAGCAGGCTGCCCAGTACCGCAATATGATGGCTAAACTGTATAAGACAGAGTTTATAGCGGATGAGAAAGCTGACAGCGCTTATGCCAGGCAACAGGCAGTATTTGGAAACAATTTTATCAGATTGAATCTTGGTTTGGAATGTTATTATGGAGAAAAGTTCAGGTATCGCTTTACCTACGAAAATCTTGAACAGGAACTATCTCAGGCTTATCTTTTTTCTCTGTGCTGATTATGGCATAATCTTTTTCTGGGGTAAGCTTGATAAGCTTGTATACCGCAGCGAAGTGGCGGTTTTAGCAGTGTCGATATTTATTATCGGATTATGGTATATATTTTATCGAAAAAGAGAATATATTTATATATATACGATAATTACGGCAGCTATGCTTCTGGTGACTGGATTTGTGGGACGTAATACTCTTCGTTTACAACTTGGCTATCTGAAAAGGGCTATGACGGATGAACCGGGTATGGAAACACAGTCTATTACGTTTATGTTTGTGCTTTTTATGATTCCGGTATCCTTATTGTTGTTTGTGATAGAGCTTTGGTGGAAACGTCACGGTTTGGTATGTCTGATTCTTACCGGTTTACTGGTGGCAGGACCTATGACAGGTATTCCGTCAAGCTATCTATCTATTTTTTTACTGCTTTTATTTATGGTATCCTTTGCTGTGATACAGGAAGGAAGGCTTACGGGAGCAGTGGCGGTACTTTTGTTCGTTATTTCGTTTATTATTGTATATTCAGGCAGAGACAGACTGTATCAATTTGCCTATGAGGCGGAATATTTTGTTCATAATACTATAAGTTTTATTACGGGAGCGGCGGATGAAGCAACAGCAAGCGGACAAATTAGCAAGGGTAATGACTATAAAACAGGAACCGTACAGATTGAGCTGGAAACAGGTGATATGCCTACGGAAAGCTTGTATCTTGGCGGTTTCAGCGGAAGTGATTATCTGGGTGGAGCATGGCTGGAGGATGATGATAACGGACTGCTTACTCAGGCGGCAGAGACTTTAGGCTTGGGAAACAGGGTTTGGAGCTTGAGTAACAGGTTTGGCGGCATGTATTTTACTTTAAATGCTTTTTTATCGGGGAAAGGAATGCTTAATTCCCGTTCCATGACACTGCGTCATCCCAGCAGGCATTACAGGAGATATTTTTCGCCATATACAGGGCAGTGGGCAAGTGATACGGTGTACAACAGAGGAGCCATAAATACAGGTTATACTTACAGGTATTATGAGCAAAAGGATATGGATATAGACTGGAACAGATTGAGATTGGGAATAGCATTTGAACCTCAGGCGAATTGGTATAGAAATTTACAGGATGCCTATATGGAAGCGGTACAAGAACAGTGTCTACAGGTACCAAAAGAAAGAATTCCAAGGCTTACCAAGCTCTGTGAAGAACACCCGTTGACTGAACTTGATGATATTACTGCATTTATCATATCGGCGCTTGAAAACAATGCGGAATATACCCTGACTCCGGGAAATGCGCCGGTAAATAAAGATATAGTGGAATATTTTATGTTTGAGAGCGGTAAGGGTTATTGTCAGCATTTTGCATCCACGGCGGTACTTATGTATAGACTTTATGGCATTCCGGCCAGATACGCCTCGGGATATCTGGCAAATCCTGAGGACTTTGTTTTGGAGAGGGGAATGTACAGAGCATATCTGACAGATGAGTCTGCCCATGCCTGGGTGGAAATCTTTATGAAAGATTATGGCTGGGTTCCCATAGAAGTTACGCCTTCGACAGACGGGAGTATTCGTACTTCCTATCCGGGATTTGACAGCAGCCGGTTGGAGCAGATATTGTCTAAACATCAGTGGAATGCCGATACTTTTATTCCGGTGTATGAGAAAGAGGAGATCCGGGAAATCGAACAGGTGGAAGAGGAAGTTTTTACGATTACTATTCCATGGGAGAAGATAAAAGAATATATTCCGATAATAATAACTGTTATTATTTATACTGTTTTACTGCTCCCTTTTATGTGGGATTACAGGAGGCTTAAGAGGCTTTGGAAACTAGAGGGTATGGATTGCAGACAGTTATTTACAAGGTGTATGGAAATCATTCGCTTTGCAGGATATCTTAAAGACTGTGATGGATCAGAGGAAGATTTTACTAAGCGATTGGCAACACAGTTTCCTGAGATTGAAGCAGAGGATTTTAGTTATATGATGGCGGTTGTGGAGATGTCCGCCTATGGACCTAAAGAACCGGAGGAACAGGAGAGGGTGTTTGTGAAAAATATGTATAAGCGTATAGAAGGGGAAGTTGGCAGGCGGCTTAAATGGTATAGGAAGGTTGGATTTTGTTTTAAGAAATATGTGTAAGAACTGTAAATGAACTTCAAAGATGCAATCTTAAAAATATAAAACAAAATTAACAAAGGAGAATATAAATGAGACGAAGTGATAGAGAAATCAAAGATATTAATGAAATTATTCAGGTAATGGAAAAATGCGATGTATGCCGCCTGGCGCTGAATGACGAAGAATATCCATACATATTGCCGCTTAATTTCGGTATGCAAACAGATAACGGGGAAATAATTTTATATTTTCATGGTGCAAATGAGGGAAAAAAGTATGAATTGATTGCTAAAGACAATCGTGCAAGTTTTGAAATGGATTGCTCTCATAAATTAGTTACAGATATGCAAACCGGAAATTGCACTATGGAATATGAAAGTGTGATAGGATGCGGCAGGATTGAAATGATTCCGGATGATGAAAAATATGATGCCTTATGCATATTGATGAAACATTATCATAAAGAGGATTTTCCGTTTAATAAAGCGGTTGTGCCTCGTACGACGGTTTTTAAACTCATTGTAGAGCAGGTTAGTGGAAAAAGGCGTATGATGAAATAGTTTTAGGAGAGAAAACCAACTGTTAAGGAGACAATTATGATTTATAGCGATTTTAAAGGAAAAAAATTATCATTATTAGGTTTTGGAACAATGCGGCTTCCACTTATGCCGGATGAAAGCGGAGAAGTGGATGAGGATGCGGTTTGTGAGATGGTGCGTTATGCGGCAGAGCATGGAGTGAACTATTATGATACTGCCTATCCGTATCATAATTCTAAATCTGAGATTATCATCGGAAAGGCATTAAAGCAATTACCACGTGAGAGCTTCTATCTGGCAACAAAATATCCGGGACATCAGATTTCAGCAAGTTACAATCCTGCGGAAACTTTTGAGGAGCAGTTGAAAAAGTGCGATGTGGAGTATTTTGATTTTTATCTGCTTCATAATGTTTATGAAAATTCTATAAGTACATATACTGACTCTAAGTGGGGAATTGTAGATTACTTTGTAGAGCAGAAGAAGCTTGGGCGTATCAAACATCTGGGCTTTTCAACGCATGGGTTGCAGGATACCTTGGTGGAATTTTTGGATAAGTATGGTGATGTAATGGAATTTTGCCAGATACAGTTAAATTATCTGGACTGGACATTACAGGATGCAAAAGCGAAATATGAACTTCTAGAAAGAAGAGGGATTCCCGTATGGGTTATGGAACCTGTCAGGGGTGGCAGACTTGCTGATTTGGGTGAGGAAGCGAATGCTAAATTGACCGGTTATCGACCGAATGAGTCAATGGCATCATGGGCATTCAGGTGGCTTCAGGGACTACCAAATGTTAAGATGATTCTTAGCGGAATGTCAAATATTGAACAAATGCAGGACAATGTACATACATTTGAAGAACGAAAACCGTTGACGGAAGCAGAGAATCAGACACTATTTGAGATTGCGGAAGGAATGAAAAGTTCCGTCCCCTGTACCGCCTGTCGTTATTGCTGTGCGGACTGTCCGAAAAAACTGGATATACCCAAACTACTTTCTCTTTATAATGAATCTCGCTTTTCACCAAGTTTCAATATAGGTATGACAATTGATGCTCTTGAGGAAGATAAAAGACCAATGTCCTGTATAAGCTGTGGGCGATGTGCAAAGATTTGTCCACAGAAAATCAATATTCCGGAGGCAATGAAGGAGTTTTCAGGGATACTTGAGAAGATACCCCATTGGGAGGATTTGTGCAGGCAAAGAGAGGAAGCGGCGCGTAGGCTGAGGGACGGCATGTAAAAATACTAAGTTTTCTTTGCTTATTGGCGGAGCCAGAGGCGCAAAGAAAACTTAGTATTTTTACATGCCTTTAGCCGAGGTCAGAAGCGCAAAAACTTAAGCTTGACATTAAGCTTATATTATGATAATTTTTTATAAAATAATTTTAGGAGAGCATAGAATGCCGAACTTACAGAACCCAATGAACTATATGTACATGTATTACAGACGTATTGATCTGTAATTGATGCCCGACAGGATGCACGGTTACAGATAATAAATAGGTCTGATATGTCTGTGCATATAAGTCGGTGAATGTAAGTTTAGGTATTTAGGGATTAATCTTATTAAAACTTTTTAGTATTGTATATTTTATAGCATCCAAAATACTAATTAACTGAGTAAATAAATGAACTGATATATATAAATGCACTGGACATATCGAATGTTTAGTGCATTTTTTATGCTTGGAATGGAGGATTAAATATGAGATTAGCAAACGGAACTGAAGTCACAGTAAGACCTTACAATGAAGCTGATGCGGAGGAAATAGTCAGGTTGATTGTAAGAAATTTCAAGGAAGTTAATGTTAAGGATTACGGGGTAGAAGCAATGGAGAAGCTAGCTAAGCACCATGACGTAAACTGGTTCAAAAGTATAGCAGCTGGCTCAAACGTATATGTTTTTCTAAATGATGACATAATTGTCGGAGTAGGTTCTATAGCCCCTTTCTGGGGGAGTCTTACGGAAAGTATAATACTTACTGTTTTTGTTCTTCCTGAACTGCATAATCAGGGAATCGGCAGTTTGATTATGGATACCCTTGAGGCAGATGAACTATTCTTAAGGGCAGATAGGATAGAAATACCTGCATCTATTACAGCAGTTGAGTTTTATAGAAAAAAGGGATATGAATATAAAAATGGTATCAAAGAACTGGATGAAGAACAGCATTACAGGTTGGAAAAGTGCAGAAATGTTAATTAGGGAGGGGCGATTATGAAATTAGTATTTATATTAGGAAATGCGGCAGTAGGTAAGATGACAGTAGGACAAGAACTTATGAAAATCACGGATTTACGGCTGTTCCATAACCATATGACGATTGAGACTGTAATAGAGATATTTGGGAAATATGATAGTAAAATAATCAATGAATTAAGAGATATTATATTTACATATTTTGCGACTTCTGACAATTACGGTATGATTTTCACATTTATGATGGCTTTTGACCAACAATCAGATTGGGAGTATTTAGAGCATATTAAGAATATTTTTACTCCATATGGTACGGAATTTTATTATGTTGAGCTAATAGCGCCGTAGGAAATCAGACTTAAAAGAAATGCGACTGAAAACCGTTTAAAAAACAAGCCGTCTAAAAGGAATTTGCTCATCTCAAACCAAAGACTTATAGATGATGATCAAAAATACAGATGTGTAAGCTTTGAAGGGGAAATACCGTTTGACAATTATCTTAGAATTGATAATTCTAACAAAACGCCAGAAGAAGTTGCGGTGTTTATAAAAGAAACTTTTAAATTATAAATTAAAGTTATAAATTATAGTTGACACGATTACAGAATTGTAATATTATACATATGAACAGTTGAACATATGTTATATCAAAATGTAAATCATTAATTTTAGGAAAGGAGATAGACGTGACAAACAGGAAAGAACAGGAGATTGAATCAAATACAGCTTTGGGACCTCTCGAACTTCCTGAAACAGACTTTATAGCAGCAAGAGAAGATGTTGTAAGAAAGGTTCTTTCACAACAACCGGATGATGAAATCTTATACGACTTGGCGGAGCTTTTTAAGGTATTTGGTGACTCAACCAGAATTAAGATTTTATATTCTTTATTTGAAACCGAACTTTGTGTATACGATATTGCCAGACTTTTAAACCTAAGTCAGTCATCAGTCAGCCATCAGCTCAGAATCTTAAAAACTTCCAAGCTGGTAAAGTTCAGGCGTGAAGGAAAATCGGTTTTTTATTCTCTGGATGATGAACATGTACGTTCAATTATCAGTATGGGAATGGAACATGTAGAAGAATAGGAAAATGACCCAATCAGTCAACATAAAAACTAAATCAAAAATAAAATAATCTGAAAGGAATGAAGACTATGGAAAAAACATACAAAATCGAAGTTGATTGCGCAAACTGTGCAGAAAAAATGGAAGATGCAGCAAAAAAAACTGAGGGCGTTGCAGACGCATCGGTCAGCTTTATGACCCTGAAAATGAAAGTAGTATTTGAAGATGGTGCAGACGAAAAATCGGTTATGAAAAAAGTTTTGAAAGCATGCAGGAAAGTAGAGCCTGATTGTGATATTGAAATCTAAATACATACAACGAGGTAGCGCACAATGAGCAGAAAACAGAAAAAAGTATTATTTAGAATCATCATCTCCGCGATACTATTAATTATTATACATCTGATTGAACCGGAAGGCTGGTTTTCTTTACTATATTTGATACCATATTTTATCATAGGATATGATATCCTAAGAAAAGCAATACTCGGTATCATACATGGAGAAGTATTTGACGAAAACTTTCTGATGGCGGTTGCAACTGTAGGCGCAATTGGGCTTAGAGAATTTTCGGAAGGCGTAGCCGTTATGCTTTTTTACCAGATTGGCGAGCTGTTCCAGAGCTATGCGGTTGGAAAAAGCCGAAAGAATATAACCGCGCTTATGGATATACGCCCCGATTATGCCAATATTGAAAAAGATGGCGGACTGGAGCAGGTTGCACCGGAAGAGGTATCTATCGGTCAAACCATTGTTATTCGACCGGGTGAAAAGATCCCTCTCGACGGTGTGATTATTGAGGGCAATTCAACCATAAACACCAGTGCGCTAACAGGTGAGAGTGTTCCAAGGGATGCGGAAACAGGAGATGAGGTAATAAGCGGCTGTGTAAATATGACCGGTCTGATAAAAGTTAGAACCACAAAAGAATTCGGAGAATCAACTGTAAGTAAAATTCTGGATTTGGTTGAAAATTCGAGTATGAAAAAATCCCGTTCGGAGAATTTCATATCCAAATTCGCCAAGGTTTATACGCCTGCGGTATGTTACAGCGCCGTTGCGCTTGCGGTTTTGCCGCCGCTTGTGCGTATGATGTTTTTAAATATTGAGCCGGAATGGGGAGTATGGGTATTTAGGGCATTGACTTTCCTGGTCATTAGTTGTCCCTGTGCGCTGGTCATTTCGATTCCACTGAGTTTCTTTGGAGGAATCGGGGCAGCATCCAAATGCGGTATTCTGGTTAAAGGCTCTAATTATCTGGAGGCTTTGTCAGAGGCCGGATACATTGTTTTTGATAAAACAGGAACATTGACAGAGGGTGTTTTTCGTGTTAAAAATGTATATGCAAAAGATGCAGCAGATGAGTACGTGCTTGAGATAGCCGCACTGGCGGAAAGTTATTCATCACACCCGATAAGCAACAGCCTAAAGGAAGCCTGTGCTGAAATGCCTGATAAAGATAGAGTGAGCCGGGTAGAAGAAATAGGCGGTCATGGCGTGACTGCATTAGTTGATGGTAAAGAAGCTGCTGTCGGAAATGCCAAACTGATGAATAAGTTGCAGATTTCATACGAAGAATGCACGGAACCCGGAACTGTAGTCTATGTTGCACTTGAACAGAAATATTTGGGTTGTATTTTGATATCCGATGTTATAAAAGAAGATGCGAAAGATGCAATTGAGTCTTTGAAAAAAGCCGGAATAAGAAAGACAGTGATGCTTACCGGTGATAATAAAGCGGTAGCTGAGGCAGTGGGAAAAGAGCTTGGAATTGACGAGATTCATAGTGAGCTGCTTCCGGCAGATAAAGTTACCCGTGTTGAGGGACTTTTAAAAGAAAAACCGGATAAAGAAAAATTGGTTTTTGTTGGAGACGGAATTAATGATGCTCCGGTACTTACAAGAGCGGATATAGGTATTGCAATGGGAGCATTAGGCTCGGATGCGGCAATAGAGGCTGCAGACGTAGTGCTTATGGATGACGACCCGCAAAAAATATCATTGGCAATTAAAATTTCACGGAAATGTTTAAGAATTGTCTACCAGAATATTGTCTTTGCACTTGCAGTAAAAGCGCTCTGCCTTATTTTGGGAGCACTTGGTATTGCTAATATGTGGATTGCGATTTTTGCGGATGTCGGAGTTATGGTAATTGCGGTTATCAATGCTACTCGTACGCTTTATACTAAGAAGTTGACATAATATAAAGTAAAGCAGCATTTGACTAACATGTAGGTTGACATAACAATTTGGCAGGAGAATACAAATGAAGGGTTTCGGGACAATAATAAACGTAATAGCAGTTCTTATGGGAGGAACTCTCGGAATATTAATTAAGGGCGGCATGAAAGAAAAGCTGCAAAATATTTTAGTTCAATCCTGCGGTCTTGCCACCCTTTTTATAGGTATAAGCGGAACGCTTCAAAATATGCTTATATTAACCGATGAGGGAATTAGTGTACAAGGAACCCTTCTTCTTATATGCTCTCTTGTAATTGGTAGTTTTGTAGGCGAATTAATAGACATAGAAGGCAAACTGGAAACTGCCGGAGAAAAACTAAAAGGAATGATAAAGTCTAAAAACGACAGCCGCTTTGTAGACGGTTTTGTCACAGCCTCTTTGGTAATATGTATTGGAGCGATGGCGGTAGTCGGTTCACTCCAGGATGGACTTACCGGGGATTACAGTATGCTGCTCTCCAAGTCGGTTCTCGACTTTATTATAATAATCGTTTTTGCATCCACAATGGGAATCGGAGTTTTATTCTCAGCGCTGCCGCTTGGAATATATCAGGGACTGATTACCCTGCTTGCGGTATTTATCGCCCCATATATGACGGATTCCATGATTTCAAGCCTGTCGTTGGTAGGTTCAGCCCTAATATTCGGCGTAGGAGTCAATCTTATTTGGGAAAAAGCGCTCCGTGTGGGAAATATGCTTCCGGCATTGTGCGTTCCGGTTATATATGAACTGATTATGCAGATGTTCGCTTGATTTGATACGTAGTTTGTGGTACATTCTTAGGTAGGTTACTTAAGAATGTATTTTTATGTTGTTAATTAAGAGAAAGGCATGGTTATAAAATGTTTAAAAAGTTTAAAGGTCTATGTGTAATATATTTATCTGCCTTATTACTTATAGGATGTGGAAAAGATGAGGCTTTAGATGAATACCAGACTAACATGGAAACTTTTTTTAATGATATTGCAGAAATAAATGACAATATGAATTCAATCGATGTAGGTTCGGAAGGCTATATTGAGGAACTGTTAGCTTATCTTGATGCGCTTGATGAAGAGGTGGCATGGATGGCAGAGCTTGAAGTTCCGGATGAATTTTCGGCGGTGGACAGTCTTGCCGATCAGGCAAGTGAGAATATGTCACAGGCGGTCTCTTATTATCATCTTGCATATGAGGGAGAAGAATATGATGAAAATATGGAAAGTGCTGCCGGTGAGTATTATGACAGGGCTAATACCATAATTCAGTATATAATAACAATCCTGCATGGGGAAATCCCTGAGGGAGAGGGTGTTACATATACGGAAGAAGATAAGATATTCGGCGGTGGATACATGAATAAGTCTGAGGATGAAGTAGATGAATAAACAGGAATTTGTAAATATTATAAAAGAAAACCCAATATTTCTGGATGGTGCAACAGGAAGCAATCTTTTAAAAAGGGGGATGCCTGCCGGAGTCTGTCCGGAGAAATGGATATTGGAGAATAAGGAAGTAATTATTGGGCTGCAGAGAGAATTTATTGAGGCTGGCAGCAATATAATCTATGCACCGACTTTTTCCGCCAACCGTATTAAATTAAAAGAATACGGGCTTGAGGAACGGATTCGGGAAATGAATCATGACCTTGTTGCAGTGGCAAAAGAAGCGGCAGCCGGAAATGCCTATGTAGCAGGCGATATTACTATGACAGGTGAACAGCTTGCACCCATAGGAAAGTTGGATTTTGAAGAGCTTATTGAAATATATAAGGAACAGATAGGCTATCTTGTTGAAGCCGGTGCTGATCTGCTGGTTGTAGAGACGATGATGAGTCTGCAGGAGACAAGGGCGGCACTGATTGCGGCCAAGGAGATTTGCGAGCTGCCGATTATGGCGACTATGACATTTGAAGCAGACGGCAGGACCCTGTTTGGAACTGATGCAAAGACGGCTGCAGTTGTGTTGGAAAGCCTGGGTGCGGCAGCTATCGGAGCAAACTGTTCAACCGGTCCGGATAAAATGGTTGACATAATACGGAGTATGGCAGAAGTGACAAGTATACCGATTATTGCCAAGCCTAATGCAGGGCTTCCTGCTTTAGATGAAAACGGTCAGACTGTCTATGACATGGGTGAAGATGACTTCGCAGAAGGTATGAAAGCCATAATAGAAGCCGGCGCTTCAATAGTCGGCGGCTGCTGCGGAACTTCGCCTGCATATATCAGAGCATTGAAAGAAGCTGTAGGGGAGATGCAGCTTAGCAAATATAAAAAACAGCAGGAATACAATATTTCTGCAGGTGGGGCATCTACGCACAGATATCTTGCAAGTGAACGAAAAACCGTTGATTTTACTCTGGATGATAATTTTATGATAGTGGGTGAGCGTATTAACCCCACCGGAAAAAAGAAATTGCAGGCAGAGCTTAGAGAAGGCTCTATGGAAATGGTAATGTCTTTTGCACAGGAGCAAGAAGCCTGTGGGGCAAGTATCCTGGATGTGAATATGGGTATGAGCGGCATCGACGAGAAAGAGATGATGCTTAAGGCGATTGAGACAGTGGGAGGTTTGACAAATCTGCCGCTTGCGATAGATTCCAGCCATGTGGACGTAATCGAAGCTGCCTTGCGCAGATATCCGGGAAGAGCTTTGATCAATTCAATCTCTTATGAGAAAGCGAAGTTTGAAGCGCTTTTACCGATTGCAAAAAAATATGGCGCAATGTTTATCCTGCTTCCTTTATCGGATGAAGGCCTGCCTAAAAATCTGGAAGAAAAGATTGATATTATAGAGAAAATACAGAAACGCGCATATGAACTTGGAATGCGCAAGGAGGACATAATTGTAGATGGTCTTGTTGCTACGGTAGGAGCCAATAAGACTGCAGCCCTTGAGACATTAGAGACTATCCGCTACTGTAAAGAAAAGGGCCTTGCAACAATTTGCGGTCTGTCTAATATTTCTTTCGGTTTGCCGGAAAGAAGCTATGTAAATACAGCCTTTCTTACAATGGCAATACGCGAGGGCCTTACAATGGCGATAGCTAATCCCTCTCAAGAACTGTTAGTAAGCCTTGCATTTGCATCTGATCTGCTTTTAAATAAACAGGGGGCAGATATTCGCTACATACAGCTTATGGATGCCGTAAAGGCGAAAAGAGAGGCACTGGGAGAGACTGCGGTTAAGCAAAACGGTATAAATAATACAGGAAATGGTACTGTTGGCGGCGTAGGGCTTAATATTGCAGGTAATAGTGCATTAGAACAGGCGCCTGCATCAATTTTAGATAAGCTGCGTTCTGATGTACTTAAAGGAAATATAAATAATATCGTGGCGGATACCAAAAAGGCAATTGAAGAAGGAAATTCACCTAAACAGATTTTGGATGATGTTTTGCTTCCGGCAATTAACGAGGTGGGAGAGCTTTTTGATAAAGGCAAATATTTTCTGCCTCAATTGATAGCCAGTGCAGAGGCTATGAAAGCCTCTATTGAATATCTTGAACCGATGCTTATGGAAAACAACTCGGGTAAAGATATGCCTACCGTAGTAATAGCAACGGTAGAAGGTGATATTCATGACATTGGAAAGAATCTTGTCACATTGATGCTTAAGAATTACGGTTTCAAAGTTATTGACCTTGGAAAAGATGTGTCCAAAGAAAAGATTGTTGAAGCTGCACTTGGGCATAATGCGCAGGTGATTGCACTGTCTGCGCTTATGACAACTACTATGCAGCAGATGAAAAGGGTAATTGAATATGCTAAGGAAAAGGAAGTTAAGGCTAAGATTATAATCGGCGGAGCTGTAATTACACAGGAATATGCGGATGAAATTGGTGCGGACGGATATTCCAAAGACGCGGCAGATTGTGTCAAGGTGACGCAGCGGATATTGGGCATTGACTGAATAAGTCAATATGTTTTTTGTGCCGGGGCGGATTGTACAAAAAGTAAGTTTTCTTTGCTTATTGTCGGAGCCAGAGGCGCAAAGAAAACTTACTTTTTGCACAATCCTTATTCAGAGACTAAAGGTGTATAGAATTATTTTAGTAAGTTTATTTAATTAAATTTATTATGATGAATGATTGTTAAATTTTTAATGAGAGGAGTAAACAAAATATGATAGGTGCGGAGGCAATAGTAAAATGTCTGGAGAAAGAAGGGGTGGAATATGTCTTCGGATATCCGGGCGTTGCAATTTGTCCGTTTTATAACAGTATACTAAATTCAGATATAAAAACTATCTTAATTCGTACAGAGCAGAATGCGGCACACGCGGCAAGCGGACTGGCGCGGGTCAGCGGGAAGGTAGGTGTCTGTGCCGTAACATCTGGTCCCGGTGCAACCAATGTAATCACCGGTATTGCGACGGCTTTTGCAGACAGTATTCCGCTTGTGTGTATAACCGGACAGGTTAACAGTGAGCTGATTGGTTCCGATGTATTCCAGGAGGCGGATATTACAGGTGCGGTTGAGTCTTTTGTTAAATATAGCTATCTGGTAAAAGATGTAAATCAGATTCCGAGGATTTTTAAAGAAGCCTTTTATATTGCCAATTCAGGAAGAAAGGGTCCGGTTCTGATTGATATACCGATTGATGTACAGAATGCAGCGCTTAAAAGGTTTGAATATCCGGAAGAAGTCAATCTGCGTACCTATAAACCCACAATAAAAGGACATGCGGTACAGATTAAGAAGGTTGTAGGCGAGCTTGCTAAATCAAAGAGACCTATTATCTGTGCAGGCGGCGGTGTGTTGCTTAGCGGTGCGGAAAAAGAACTGCGTGAACTTGCAGAGAAATACAGTATTCCCGTTGTATCCACTATGATGGGAATCGGAGTTATGCCTACCAACCATCCAATGTATTACGGTATGGTTGGAAATAACGGTAAACCCTATGCCAACAGAGCGATGAATGAGTCGGATCTTCTTATAATGGTGGGTGCAAGGGTTGCCGACCGTGCGGTCAGTCAGCCGGACCTTATTACGGAAAATAAAGTGCTGGTACATATAGATGTGGATCCGGCGGAAATCGGCAAAAATGTCGGTGCATCCATACCGCTTGTCGGAGATGCAAAGCACATTTTTGAAGATTTTGCCAAGGAAGAGATAACCTGTAATCATGATCAATGGATAAAAGTATTGAATGATTACAGAGAAACCATGAAAAAGAAAAGAAATCCTAATCCCGATTATGTGGATCCTGCAGGATTTATTACAATGCTCTCCGAGAAGATGGCTGATGATGCCATATATGTGGCTGATGTGGGACAGAATCAGATTTGGTCATGCTCTTATCATATAGTGAAAAACGGACGCTTTTTAACCACCGGAGGTATGGGCACAATGGGATATTCCATTCCGGCGGCGATGGGAGCCAAGCTGGCCTGTCCGGACAGACAGGTGGTTGCCGTATGCGGCGATGGTTCTTTCCAGATGTCTATGATGGAGCTTGCCACTATGCGCCAGTTCAATGTCCCGGTGAAAATCATTGTGCTGAAAAATAATTACCTGGGAATGGTAAGGGAGTTTCAGCACTATAATTACAAAGATAATTACTCCGTTGTAGACTTAAGCGGAAGTCCGGATTTAGAGAAACTTGCAATGGCATATGATATGAAATTTATGCGGCTTTTTACTATGGAAAAAGCAGAGGAAACTGTTCAAGAATTTCTGGCTAATGATGAATCGGTGCTTTTGGAATGTGTTATTGACCCGATGGATCTTGTCTAAGGCGAATGGAGGATATTTAACTATGAAAAAGAAAATATATTCAGTTTTGGTAGAGAACAGATCGGGTGTGCTTTGTAAGGTATCGGGACTTTTTTCAAGAAGAAGCTACAATATCGATTCATTAGCGGTTGGAGAGACTGATGATCCGCAAGTGTCATGTATGACGATTGTCAGCAGCGGAGACCAGAGAACCATAGAACAGATTGAAAAGCAGCTTAATAAAAAATTAGATGTAATAAAGGTTAAGACCTTTGATGAAGCGGACAGTGTCAGCAGGGAGCTTATGCTAATTAAAGTGAAATATAACAGGAGCAATAGACGTGACATTATGGAGACCTGCGAAATACTTAAGGCTGATATTGTGGATATGTCCAAGAATCAGATGATGATTCAGATTTGTGATGTGCCGGAGAAGATTGCACTGCTTATCAATATGCTGCGGTCTGTCAGCGTTATTGAAGTTGCAAGAACAGGAACCCTGGCGCTGCCTAAATGCGTGGATACGGATTAGAAACAGTATGAATATTGATTGGTTGTGTACAGTTTATCGGACATACAAATAGTTGACTTTTTTATTTATAGTTGCTACAATTATTGACAGTGCATAATCTTGAAAATTGGAGATTTTTCAAAATATGAAACTCTTTTTATACATTGTAATGATGTAGTATTATGGAAAGGTAGGATTCTCAATGCATAAAAAAGTATTTCAGCTGTTGGTTGATAATACATCAGGCGTACTTAGCCGTATATCAGGACTTTTTTCAAGGCGGGGATATAATATTGAAAGTATTACGGCAGGTGTAACAGCCGACCCGCGTTATACACGTATTACAATTGTAACATCCGGAGATGACGAGATTCTTGACCAGATTGAAAAACAGGTTGCCAAGCTGGTGGATGTCAGGGATATCAAGGAACTGAAGCCCAATGAGAGCGTTTACCGTGAACTTGCAATGATTAAGGTAAAGACATCTGAGGAACATAGGCAGGGTGTTATAGCTGTAGCAGATATTTTCCGGGCCAAGATTATTGATGTATCCAATGATAGTCTGATTATTGAGCTTACAGGAAATCAGGACAAGATAGAGGCATTTATTAAACTGCTTGAAGGATATGAAATTCTGGAGCTTGCAAGAACCGGTATTGCCGGACTTGGACGCGGAACTGAGAATGTTACTTATTTATAATGTAAATACAGACGCAAAAGCGTTAATAAAATAATGAAATTTTAAACAAAGAAAACGGAGGAATAAGAAAATGGCTAATATTTTTTATCAGGAAGACTGTAATTTATCCTTATTGGAAGGCAAAACAATTGCAATTATCGGTTACGGAAGTCAGGGACATGCGCATGCTTTGAATGCAAAGGAGTCAGGCTGCCATGTAATCATAGGTCTTTATGAAGGTTCTAAATCATGGGCAAAGGCCGAGGCACAGGGATTTGAAGTATATACTGCTGCAGAGGCTGCAAAAAAAGCAGATATCATTATGATACTTATTAATGATGAATTACAGGCTTCAATGTATAAGAAAGATATTGAGCCAAACTTGGAAGCCGGCAATATGCTTATGTTTGCACATGGTTTCAACATTCATTTCGGATGTATCGTACCGCCTAAGGATGTGGATGTAACCATGATTGCTCCTAAGGGACCCGGACATACAGTAAGAAGCGAATATCAGGCCGGAAAAGGTGTTCCTTGTCTGGTAGCGGTTCATCAGGATGCAACAGGCAAAGCGCAGGATATGGCACTTGCATATGCACTGGCAATCGGCGGTGCAAGAGCAGGCGTACTTGAAACCACTTTCAGAACAGAGACAGAAACAGACCTCTTTGGCGAGCAGGCTGTACTTTGCGGTGGTGTATGCGCACTTATGCAGGCCGGTTTTGAAACTCTGGTGGAAGCAGGATATGATCCGAGAAATGCATATTTCGAGTGTATACATGAAATGAAACTCATCGTAGACCTTATCTATCAGTCTGGTTTTGCAGGAATGAGATACTCAATTTCCAATACCGCTGAATACGGTGATTATATTACAGGTCCTAAGATTATCACAGATGAGACCAAGAAGGCTATGAAGAAGATTCTTGCTGATATTCAGGACGGAACTTTTGCAAAGGACTTCCTGCTTGATATGTCTTCTGCAGGTTCACAGGTACATTTCAAGGCTATGAGAAAACTTGCTTCCGAGCATCCCTCAGAGATAGTCGGAGAGGAAATAAGGAAGCTGTATAGCTGGAATGGTGAGGATAAGTTGATTAATAACTAAAGTTTAATAAAGTATTTGCAAATAATTAATACCCTGTCTTGTAAATGATTGTATTTATGGGATGGGGTGTTTTTTTACATTTTATGACAAATATTTACAATGAAAAATTTATAAAAAAGTAATATTTTAGGATGTATCGTCTTAAATAGTCATAACATATCATAATTAAAAGAAGATAACTGGCATATGAATATTTGGAAAGGAGGTAAACCGGTGAATAGGGAATGTGAAAAAGATGGAAATAGCATCAAGGTAAAACGCTTGCTTCTCCTTATTTTACTGATTTTATTAATTCTTACAATATCAACAGTCATAATACTTTTTCTGATAAGAATTAATAGTGATAATACTGCCATAGTTGTTGTTCCCAATGAAAATATAAGTGGCGGAGTAGGTCTGGTAATAGATTATGATGCGAAGAATAGTATGTTGAGCAAAAATGATAATACTCCGGAACAAGGTGTGGCAATTTCCGGTTATAGTTCTATGACCGTTCCTGCCAATACAGATAAAATAACAGTTGATTTTTATAATCCTGAAGAAAATGCCGAACTGTATTACCTGACCTTTGAATTAAGGCTTTATAATGACAACGGTCAGGACTACGAGGTGTTGTATACATCCGGGCTTGTTGAGCCGGGAAAACACATTGAACAGATAACACTTTCCCATGGACTGGAAAAGGGCAGATATGATGCAGTAATACACGTTCAGCCATACCGCATGAATGAAGAGAAAACGCTTACCAATAATGCAGATATGAGAATTGCTTTGATTGTTAAATAAAGCAGATTTTAGTTAAGACAAAATATAAACAATTTATTCGAAAGGGGTATTAAAATGAAAAAATTGTTAGCAGTTATCCTGTCTGTTATAATTACTATGAATATGTCTATTATTTCACTGGCTGCTGAAGATATAACACAGGATTCCCAGGAACAAAGCGGGGAAACTAATATAAATTATAATATAGGTTTGACTTATACTGTAACTATTCCCGCAAGCGTAACTTTTACAGATTCTGAAAAATCGGTTGAGAGAGGGCTTCAGGCAAGCAATGTGTTCATCAATGAAGGCACTTCCCTCCATGTAAAAATTTCAAGTCTTAATGATTTTAAACTGAAATGTGGCGAGGGATATATTGATTACTCTATTTTGTATAATTCCAACAAAGCTCCGGAAGGGAATAATTATACAATTTTGACAGTTGGTAACGGAGATACTGCGGGGTGGGTAATTCTAAGATTTACCACCGAACTGGATAAAAAACATGCCAAATATGCAGGAAACTATACCGACACACTTACCTTTACTGTTTCGGTTGATTAGAATGCACCTATATAGGCGGGGAATACCGCATACCATTTACTTTTTGTACAAGATTATGCAGGATTATAACTAAGTACTGACTGTAAAACCGGAGGTTTGTTATAAAATTAGCAAACCTCCGGTTTATGTAGGCCAATCATTATGGGGAGTATTGACTTCAAAAAAACACTCAAGTATAATTGTAACAATACGAAAGTATCATATTTTGCGGCTTGTGAATTTGTTTATAAGATAATGGAGGTAAAAGCTATTATGTGTACAGCGGTAGCTTATAAAACTAAAGATCACTATTTTGGACGCAATCTGGACTATGAGTTTTCTTATAATGAGACAGTCACGGTTACACCCAGGAACTATCCGTTTCATTTCCGCCGTATGGATGATATGCCAAGCCATTATGCTATGATCGGCATGGCTTTCGTTCAGGAGGACTATCCGCTTTATTATGATGCCACTAATGAAAAGGGCTTGAGCATGGCGGGGCTTAACTTCCCCGGGAATGCCGATTATAAGCCGGAAGATCCTGATAAAGATAATATTACACCTTTTGAATTTATACCCTGGATATTGGGGCAGTGTGCTACGGTGCCTGAGGTTCGTGAGAAACTATCCGGGCTTAGTCTTTTTAAAGAAGACTTTAACTCCAAACTTCCGCTGTCTCCGTTGCACTGGATGATTTCAGATAGGGACGAGAGCATTGTTGTAGAGTCGGTTAAAGACGGTTTGAAGGTTTATGAAAACCCTGTGGGTGTTATGACCAATAATCCTACCTTTGATTTTCATATGCTGAATCTATCAAACTATATGGGACTGACCCGAAACGAGCCGGTAAGTCGGTTTTCTGATGAATTGACGCTTGTTCCATACAGCAGGGGCATGGGTGCAATTGGTCTGCCGGGAGATTTGTCATCTGCGTCACGTTTTGTGAAGGCTGCCTTTACTAAGCTTAATTCCATTTCCGGAGAATCGGAATCCGAGAGTATAAGCCAATTTTTTCATATTCTCGCTTCCGTTGCTCAGCAAAAGGGCTGCTGTAAGGTTGAACATGGTTTTGAGTATACCATTTATTCATCTTGCTGCAATGTGGATAAAGGCATTTATTACTACACTACTTATGAGAATAGCAGGATAACCGGCGTGGATATGTACCGGGAGGATTTGGACGGTAGTACGCTTATAAGTTACCCACTTGTTCAGGGGCAGCAGATTCAGATACAGAACTAAGTATCTTTGCAAAAATTGTATTGATATGATAAAATTATTGTTGAATTATAAGAAACAGGAGGACACCACCATGGGAATGACTATGACCCAGAAAATATTGGCGGCACATGCGGGACTGGAGCGTGTTGAGGCCGGGCAGCTTATAGAAGCAAATCTGGATTTGGTGCTGGGTAATGATATTACAAGTCCGGTTGCCATTAAAGAGATGGAAAAAATGAAAGTGGACGGAGTTTTTGACAAGGACAAGATTGCGCTTGTACCGGATCACTTTGTTCCCAATAAAGATATTAAGTCGGCAGAACATTGTAAATGCGTTAGAGAGTTTGCTTATCGTAATGAGATTACAAACTATTTTGAAGTGGGTGAGATGGGAATTGAGCACGCGCTACTTCCGGAAAAAGGTCTCACCGTGGCAGGAGATGTTATAATAGGTGCGGATTCGCATACTTGTACATATGGAGCGCTTGGAGCATTCTCAACAGGCGTGGGAAGCACCGATATGGCGGCAGGTATGGCTACCGGCAAAGCGTGGTTTAAGGTTCCCTCGGCGATTAAATTCAATATAGTAGGCAAGCCGGATAAATGGGTAAGTGGCAAAGACGTGATTTTACATATAATTGGAATGATTGGTGTAGACGGCGCTTTATACAAATCAATGGAATTTGTGGGAGAGGGTATAAAGAACCTGTCTATGGATGACCGTTTCACAATCGCTAACATGGCAATAGAAGCCGGCGGAAAGAACGGAATATTCCCGGTTGATGATCTTGCGATTGAATATATGAAAGAGCATTCCAAGAAGACATATACAATCTATGAAGCGGATGAAGATGCAGTATATGATGAAGAATATACTATTGATTTAAGTACACTTCGTCCTACCATAGCATTTCCGCATCTGCCTGAAAATACTAAGACAATTGACGAAATAAAGGAAGAGATTAAGATTGACCAGGTCGTAATAGGTTCATGTACTAACGGAAGACTGGACGACTTAAGAATTGCCGCAGAGGTTTTAAAGGGCAGACATGTGGCAAAAGGCATGAGATGTATCGTGATTCCTGCAACACAGGCTATATATATGCAGGCAATGGATGAGGGGCTGTTAAAGACCTTTATAGAGGCAGGAGCAATTGTAAGTACACCTACCTGCGGCCCTTGTCTTGGCGGTTATATGGGTATACTGGCTGAGGGAGAGCGTTGTGTATCAACTACAAACCGTAACTTTGTAGGTAGAATGGGGCACGTGGATTCTGAAATCTATCTTGCAAGCCCTGCAGTTGCGGCTGCAAGTGCGATAACGGGTAAGATTTCTTGTCCATGCCAGTTGAGTTAGAAAAATTAGGTTAAGAGAGGAATAAACATGAAAGCAGCAAAAGGAACAGTTTTTAAATATGGTGACAATGTAGATACAGACGTAATCATTCCTGCAAGGTATTTGAATTCTTCCGACCCGGCGGAACTTGCAACCCATTGTATGGAAGATATTGATAAGGAATTTATTAATAAGGTGCAAAAAGGTGATATCATCGTGGCAACCAAGAATTTTGGCTGCGGTTCATCAAGAGAGCATGCTCCGATTGCAATCAAGGCAGCCGGTGTAAGCTGTGTTATTGCAGAGACTTTTGCAAGGATTTTTTATCGCAATGCAATTAATATAGGACTTCCGATTATCGAATGTCCGGAGGCTGCAAAAGGGATTGACGCAGGAGATACCGTAGAGGTTGATTATGACACGGGTGTCATAACTGATGTGACTAAAGGCACTACATATCAGGGTCAGGCCTTTCCGGAATTTATGCAGAAGATTATTGCTGCAGAAGGACTGGTAAACTATATTAATCAAAAATAACTGAAGTTAATGATGCGGCTTATGATTATATGGCATCATAATATATTCAGGAGATATACTAATCTATATGGTAAATAAAATAGACGGTAACAATTACTATGATTATCAAAAATTGAAAAACGTTAATATTCCCGATACAGGTGAGAAATTTAGTCTGGACTATAAGCAGAATGAGCTGCAGTCCGAATCCAAAAAAGACAATGAGGATAAGGATGAAAAAGCATCTGCTGTACAGAATAGTACAGAGGATAAAAGCGGAGTCAGGCTTGAATTATCCAGACAGGGTCAGAGTGCAGCGTTCGGAAGACCGCAGTCTGCCAGTGCATCTAAATCGCAGGAAATAGTAGATGTACAATCTATTATTAAAACTATCAGGGATTATATATCGACAGCGATTACGGCTGTTAAGGATTTCTTTTATAATTTATGGTATGATAACCCACGGCCGGAAGCGGATATACAGGCTGCAATAGATAATGCAGAAGTAGAGGAAATGCAGGAGAATGCAGATGTATACGATGAGCTGGAAACTGCGTTAGAACGCGCAGAACTACATGGTTTTTCGGACTCTGCAGAAGGCAAAAATAATGCGGATATTGACGCCCGTACTACTTATCGTATGAACAATGAGAAGCTTGACCGCAGAATTCAGCCATATCTTAAAAGCGGTGACTTGAATCAGGTTATTAATCTTCTTACGGATAATGGGCGAAAAAGTATTGCCAGAAATTCCAGTCTTTTGACTTATTATGATAAGACCGGAAGAATGGTAGAGCCTAATGCTTCAGATCGTGAAAGAATCCTTCATGGTGATGGGAATACACGTAAATTATAATTAATAAAAGGTAAAGTATGTAGACTTTCAAACAGGGTTGTTACGCCGTATCATACGGAGTAATAACCCTGTTTTTTCCGTTTTGTTTTCCGTAATACAGTCTGCCGTCGGCATGGGTAATAGTTTCGTCAATAGAAGCGCCTTTTTTATGCGTTGCAACTCCCAGTGTGAGCGTACAGTGAATTGATGTTTCACGTAAACTGAAAACGTGATTTTCTACAGTCTGACGAATATTTTCAGCAATATGACAGGTGTTATCCATACTGTCATTGCTAAGTATAAGAATTTCTTCACCGCCCCAACGGCATACGTTGCCGGTTGTGCCTATGAGCTGTTTTATGATAGCGGCAATTTCTTTTAATACTACATCTCCAAAATCATGACCATATGTATCATTAACCTTTTTAAAATTATCAATATCACACATAACCATTGAAAAGGTTTCATCAGAGGCAAGTGCGTCATCCAAAAAGGCCTGCATGCTGCGGCGGTTATATAAGCCGGTCAACGGATCGATACTTGCCATGGTGTCAAGTTTGGCATTCTGTATGTGCAGTTTGTCTGTTGTTGTCTGCATATCCGTAATAAATATCAATATAACTACGAACAGAAAAAGAAAATTTGAAGTAGTATTATATACATAAATCAAGAACTCCGAAACCGGAGATATATCTAAATTATATACACTGCCAAATATAAGAGAAATCAAACGACAGACAATAAATGTAATATATGCAATAAATCCTAAAGCCGTACCAAGTAAATATCTATGTTTGATTTCCATCATTGTTACACATATATAGTAGCAGAATGGAATAAGTCCAAACATATAATATGAAAATCCCAGACGCCAGCCAACAAAGATAGTTGCAGCCAGGCAATGTAGGGCGACCTCTATGTAAATAGCATAGAACACCTTGAAAAAATCTTTTTCATAACCGTATTTGGTAATATTGGAACAGATTATATATAAAGTTACGCTGCCTATATTAAAAATAAAAAGCGGTAAAACGCCCAATACTGCAAAAAGCAGGACATAAGATGTATGTACAAAGGTGATGGCATATATAATTAAAGTAAATTTAAATCTATTAGATGAAACATTATTAAGAAAATACTCTCTTAATCGGGAAAAAATATTCATTAATTTATATCCTCAAATATCCTTATCAGCAAATTGATTTGTGTACAATCAAATTATATACCGAAAAATTGATAATGTAAACAATTTCTCACGGGTTTCTCTTGTTTCATAATATTCTGTTATGTTGTATAATAAATTGAAAAAGCTGAAAAAGGGAATAAACAATGGATAAAGAAGCGTTTGAACAGGCCAAAATTAAAGTTTTATTGAATCAACATGATCCGCATGGCTTTGGCACGCTGCAGGAAAAGACCGTGCATGCTGTGATGAAGCTTTATTATGAGCCGGATATAGACTGTCATGAGGTACCGATAGAAGGATATATAGCAGATATATATGCGAAAAACCGTATAATCGAAATACAGAACGGTAATTTTAACAGATTAAGAGAAAAATTAAAGATCTTTCTGCCGCTGTATGAGGTCAGGGTAGTGTTTCCGATTCCTCATAACAAATGGGTAATATATATGGATGAAGAGAGCGGAGAACTATCAAAAAAGCGCAAGTCTCCGATTACAGGCAGTATATACAGTGCGTTTCCTGAACTATATAAAATAAAAGATTATCTGACACATCCAAACCTTTCATTTGCATTTCCGTTGGTAGATATGGATGAATACAGACTGCTTCCAAGCAAAGGCAGAGGAAGGGGCAGAGGTAAAAGAGGCAGCCGCTATGACAGGATGCCCCTTGATTTATATGATGAAATAATCTTTGAGAGGTGTGAAGATTTCATACAGGTAATTCCATATGAATTGAATGAGACATTCACTGCGAAAGAATTTGCCGCAGCCGCCCATATTCACCGCGACCTTGCACAGGTGACGCTTCATATTCTGCATTATATGAAGCTGGTGAACAGACCCGGCAAACGATCTAGAGAATATTTATATGAAGTCGTAGAATAACATAATCGAAATAAACAAAAAAGGGGCGAGTTGCCACCGCATCCGAAGCCCCTTTTTTGTTTATTTTGATTATGTTCCACCAACTCTTTGCAAATTTTTCATTTTATGGTAAAATGTTCACGATTGTTATATTGAGAGAAAGGCATGGTTATTTTTATGTCAAACGAGAACAAGTATGATGCGTCCAGCATTACCGTGCTGGAGGGATTAGAGGCCGTCAGGGTGAGACCCGGTATGTATATCGGCAGTGTTTCCACCAAGGGTCTTAACCATTTAATATATGAGATTGTGGATAATGCGGTAGACGAGCATCTGGCGGGGCATTGTAATACTATCTATGTTACGCTGGAAGCGGACGGTTCCGCAACGATAGAAGATGACGGACGTGGTATTCCGGTAGGTATGCATGAAAAGGGTATGAGTGCGGAGCGATTGGTGTTTACCACACTTCATGCAGGCGGAAAATTTGATAATGAAGCATATAAGACAAGCGGTGGTCTGCATGGCGTGGGTTCCTCGGTTGTCAATGCTTTGTCCGAGTGGCTGCATGTTACGGTTAAGACCGAGGGGTATATTTACGAAGATAAATATGAGCGCGGAGTCCCGGTAATGGAATTAAAGAACGGTCTTTTGCCTGTAATCGGCAAGACGAAAGAGACCGGAACAAAGATTCAGTTTATGCCGGATGATACGATTTTTGACAAGACCAGATTTAAGGAGGATGATGTCAAGAGCCGTCTCCATGAAACGGCATATCTTAATCCGAATCTAACGATTGTCTTTGAGGACAAAAGAAAAGAGGAGCCGGAACATGTCGAATTTCATGAACCGGAGGGTATTGTTGGCTTTGTTAAGGATATGAATAAATCCAAAGAGACCATACATGATGTGATTTATTTTCAGGGAGAATCCGAAGGAATCACTGTGGAAGGCGCTTTCCAGTATGTAAATGAATTTCATGAAAATGTGCTGGGCTTTTGTAATAATATATATAATGCCGAGGGCGGAACCCACCTGACCGGCTTCAAGACAATGTTTACGAATGTAATCAACACTTATGCCAGGGGTCTCAATATCCTCAAGGAAAAGGATGTCAATTTCACGGGCGCGGATGTTAGAAACGGTATGACAGCCGTTATATCCATTAAGCATCCTGACCCCAGATTTGAAGGGCAGACCAAGACTAAACTGGACAATCAGGATGCCGCCAAGGTAGTATCCAAGGTTACAGGTGATGAAATTGTACGTTATTTCGATAAAAATCTTGACGCTCTGAAGAATATTATCGGCTGTGCCGAAAAGGCTGCTAAAATCCGTAAGGCTGAAGAAAAAGCGAAGACTAACATGCTTACCAAACAGAAATTTTCCTTTGATTCCAACGGAAAACTGGCAAATTGCGAATCCAAGGACCCTTCCAAATGCGAAATCTTCATTGTGGAGGGTGATTCCGCGGGAGGCAGTGCCAAATCGGCAAGAAACCGTATGTTCCAGGCAATTCTGCCTATCCGTGGTAAGATTTTGAACGTGGAGAAGGCAAGTATAGATAAAGTTTTGGCCAATGCGGAAATTAAAACAATGATATATGCCTTTGGCTGTGGTTTTTCAGAAGGCTACGGCAATGACTTTGATATATCCAAGCTGCGCTATGACAAGATAATAATTATGGCGGATGCGGACGTAGACGGCGCACATATTTCCAATTTGTTGCTCACCTTATTTTATCGCTTTATGCCGGAGCTTATTTACGAGGGCCATGTTTATATAGCTATGCCGCCTCTTTATAAGGCAATGCCGTCCAAAGGTAAGGAAGAATATCTCTATGATGATAAAGCGTTAGAAAAGTATCGAAAAACCCACAAAGGACCCTTTACATTGCAGCGATATAAAGGTTTGGGCGAAATGGATGCCGACCAGCTTTGGGAGACGACACTCGATCCTGAAACCAGACTGTTAAAGCTTGTGGAAATAGAGGATGCGCGTATGGCGTCCGAAGTTACGGAGATGTTAATGGGGACGGATGTGCTTCCTCGTAAGGAATTCATCTATCACCACGCGCAGGACGCAGAGTTGGATATTTAAGTAATTATTCAAAGAGGTTAATTATGAACGACAGAATAATCAAAACGGAATATTCCGAAGTAATGCAAAAATCCTTCATAGACTACGCCATGAGCGTAATAATCGCCAGAGCTCTTCCTGATGTACGAGACGGTCTTAAACCCGTACAGAGAAGAACTCTATATGATATGTACGAGTTGGGAATCCGCTATGACAGACCCTACCGTAAGGCGGCGCGTATAGTAGGTGATACGATGGGTAAGTATCATCCTCATGGCGACAGTTCCATTTATGATGCCCTTGTGGTTATGACGCAGGATTTTAAAAAAGGTCTTCCGCTGGTTGACGGACACGGTAACTTCGGTAATATTGAGGGTGATGGCGCTGCTGCTATGCGTTATACCGAGGCGAGGCTTGAGCGTATTACGCAGGAGGCATTTCTTGCCGATCTGGACAAGGATGTTGTGGACTTTGTACCGAACTTTGATGAAACAGAGAAGGAGCCGAGTGTACTTCCGGTAAAAATCCCAAATCTTCTTATCAACGGTTCCGAGGGTATTGCAGTAGGTATGGCAACCAATATACCTCCACACAATATGGTTGAGGTAATAAATGCCACCAAGGCCTATATGCAGGATGAAAATATTACAACCAGAGAGCTTATGCGCTATGTGAAGGGACCCGATTTCCCGACAGGCGGCATTGTGATCAATAAGGATGAACTGCTTGAGATTTATGAAACCGGTATGGGTAAGATAAAGATTCGCGGTAAGGTAGAGGTTGAAAAGGCCAAAGGCGGTAAGGTCAACCTGGTGATCACAGAGATTCCTTACACCATGATAGGCGCCAATATCGGGAAATTTCTTATGGATGTGGCAAGTCTTGCCGAGACTAAAAAAACGCAGGATATAGTGGATATTACAAACCAGTCTTCCAAAGAAGGCATTCGTATTGTTATAGAACTCAGAAAAGATGCCGATGTTGAGAATTTTAAAAATCTCCTTTATAAAAAGACCAGACTGGAAGACACATTTGGCGTAAATATGCTGGCGATTTCCGATGGCAGACCGGAAACCATGGGACTTAAGCAGATTATCAAGGCAAATGTGGATTTCAGTTTTGAAGTTACTACCAGAAAATATAAGAATCTTTTGGAAAAAGAGCTGGAGAAGAAGGAAATTCAGGAAGGACTTATCAAGGCCTGCAATGTAATTGACCTTATTATAGAGATTTTGCGCGGTTCCAAGGACAGGAATATGGCTAAGGCCTGTCTGGTTGAGGGTAAGACAGACGGTATCAAATTCAGGACCAAGGAATCCAGGATTATGGCAGAACAGCTTCTTTTTTCCAAAAAGCAGGCTAATGCGATTCTGGAAATGCGTCTGTACAAGTTGATCGGTCTGGAAATCGAGGCACTTATCAATGAACACGAAGATACAATGGCGAATATATACCGCTATGAAGATATACTTGCAAGGCGCGATTCAATGGCGCAGGTTATTATCAATGAACTTGATGAGATAAAAGAAGCCTATGGCCGTAAAAGAAGAACTGAGATAACCAATGCTGAGGAAGCAGTCTATGTCGAGAAGCAGATTGAAGAGATGGATATATACTTCCTTATGGACCGCTTCGGCTATGTAAGGACAATAGACATGCAGACATATGAACGGAATAAAGATACTGTTCATATGGAAAACCGTTATGTGTTTCAGTGTAAAAATGTAGGAAAAGTTTGTGTGTTTACAAATACGGGACAGCTTCATACAATAAAAGTCGCAGATATTCCCTTTGGTAAGTTAAGAGATAAGGGCATTCCGGTTGATAATATAAGCAACTATGACTCTTCCAAGGAAAGCATTGTTTATGCTGCAAGCCAGACGGATTTGAACCTGTATCGTGTTATTTTTGCCACCAAACAGGCAATGCTTAAGGTTGTGGACGGCGGAGAGTTTGATGTGGCTAAGAAAACCGTTGCAGCAACCAAACTGCAGGATGATGATGAGGTTGTAAGTGTTGTTACCTATAAGGAGCAGCATAATATAATTTTGCAGTCCAAGGAGGGCTACTTCTTAAGGTTTGCCGTTGCCGATATTCCCGAAAAGAAAAAAGGCGCAATCGGCGTGCGTGGAATGAAACTGGGCGCAAACGATGAACTTGAAGAGGTTTATTATACCCGCAATACTGATGATGCTGCCATAGAATATAAAGAAAAGACTATTGAACTCAATAAATTAAAACTCGGAAACCGTGACACTAAGGGGGTTAAAGTCAGGGTATAGTGTGAAATAGATTATTTCACAAGAATGGAGGATTATATGCGTGTAATTGCAGGTAAGGCCAGGAGCCTTAAATTAAAGACGCCTGATGGCTTGGATACAAGACCTACTACAGACCGCATCAAGGAAACCCTGTTTAATATGCTGCAACCCTATATACCGGACGGAATTTTTATTGACCTGTTCAGCGGAAGCGGCGGTATCGGCATTGAAGCCCTCAGCCGTGGTGCTAAGCATGCCTATTTTATAGAAAATAATAAAAATGCACTTGCCTGTATCCTGGACAACCTTAAATTTACCAGATTGATAGATGATGCAACCGTATTAAAACAGGATGCCCTTAGCGCACTGTCAGGCATACACGAAAAAGAAGCAGACGTAATATTCATGGACCCGCCTTATGGACAGGATTATGAAAAACAGGTGCTTATGCAACTGAAAAATATGACATATGTGTCGGAAAATACACTTATTGTGGTTGAAGCTGCACTGGATACGGATTTTTCTTATGTAGAAGCTCTTGGATTTGAAATTGTAAAAGATAAGCAATATAAAACTAATAAACATATATTTATGAAAAAATCAAATTGAAATTTCTTAAAAATATAAATATTCTAAATTATTTTTAAATTATTTTAAAATTTATAAAGACATTTTCACAAAATTAATATAAGATAGTAAGTAATCAAATGAGGGAAAAACTTATGAAAACCGCAATCTACCCAGGCAGTTTTGATCCAGTTACATTTGGACATCTTGACGTTATTAAAAGAGCTGCCGAGATTTTTGACGAGCTGACGGTCAGCGTGCTAAATAATAACGTAAAGACTCCATTGTTTTCTGTTGAAGAACGTGTTAAAATATTAGAAGAGGCGACAAAGGACATACCTAATGTTAAGGTTGATTCTTTTAGTGGTCTTTTGATTGATTATGCAAAACGCAAAGGCGTACATGTGGCAATCAGAGGTTTGCGCGCTATTACGGATTTTGAGTATGAACTGCAGATAGCTCAGACCAATAGAAAGCTTTCCGAAGGGGAACTGGATACAATATTTTTGACAACAAGTCTTGAATATGCATATCTTAGTTCTTCAAGTGTTAAGGAAATAGCAAGTTTTAACGGAGATATTTCTCAATGCGTTCCGGATTTTGTAGGGAAATTGGTCTATGAAAAATATGGTCATATAAGATAGGAGTAGAGATGAGCAGTAGAATCGAACAATTAATTGATGAGATTGAGGATTATATTGATGGATGTAAGTATCAACCGCTTTCCAAGACATATATCCTCGTCAATAAGGAAGAGATTGATGAGCTTCTGCGTGAACTTCGTATGAAGACTCCGGATGAGATTAAGCGTTATCAGAAGATTATTTCCAATAAAGAGGCTATTCTTAATGATGCGCGTTCCAAGGCGGAGACCATAATTAACGAAGCGACTGTACATACCAATGAGCTGATCAATGAGCATGAAATTATGCAGCAGGCTTATGCGCAGGCTAATGAAGTTGTTACTCTTGCGGCACATCAGGCACAGGAGATACTTGATGCTGCCACAACAGAAGCAAATGGTGTAAGGTCTGCAGCTATGCAGTATCTTGATGATATGCTGTCGAATCTTGAGAATATAATGACAACTACATTGAACAGTGCGACAACTCATTATGAGAATTTCTTTAATACGATTAATGGTTATAATGAGATAGTCAAGGCTAACCGCGCAGAGCTTAAACCGCATGAAGTGGAAGAACTGCTTAAAGAAGTGGATTATGACGATCGTGCCGAAGAGTCTATTAATTTGGACATAATCCAGTAATAAGTTGAAATCAAAGATTTCAACTGCGAGTTTGAGCAGCATTAATTGCTGACTCAAACATCGCGTGAAGGGGTAGGTTTAGTATATGATTCAAAATTTCATAGTAAGCTGGTTTCGAAGGGAAGCCGGCTTATTATTTTTCACAAAGAAAGTTAATGTGATACTGGCTTGTATTCTGGTATGTTCAGGCTTGTGTGCAAACTGTTATGTAGTTATGGCGGCACAGGACGAGCCTGTGGAAGAATCTTCGGACGTCGTTGTTGTAATTGACCCCGGTCATGGAGGCAAAAACCTGGGTGGCGAATATGAGGATTACACCGAAAAGGAAATGACTCTCATTGTTGCCAAGGCGATGAAGGAAGAACTGGATAAGTATGATGGCATTACTGTTTATCTGACAAGGGATAATGACAAGGACCTTGATTTGGAGGAAAGAGCCGAATATGCAAAGAGTGTCGGGGCCGATTTTTTATTCTGCCTGCACTTTAATTTATCCGAGCATCATACATTGTTTGGAGCAGAGACCTGGATTTCCGCATACGGTGAAGAATACAGCAGGGGTTATGCTTTTGCGAATGTTGAAATGGAACTGCTTGAGGAACTGGGGCTTTATTCCCGTGGCACTAAGACTAGACTTAATGATAAAGGGGAAGATTATTATGGAATCATACGACATTCCACGGCAAGAGATATACCCTGTGTGCTGATAGAGCATTGCCATCTTGATCAGGAAAATGATAAGCCTTTTTATGACCATAATGAAAAACTACAGGACTTCGGAAAACTTGATGCTGAGGCAGTCGCCAAATACTATGGACTTAAATCAGATATACTTGGAAAGGATTACAGCAATTATAAGAATATTGAAGTAGCGACGCCTCTCCATGTAGTAAGTCCGGACAGGACTGAGCCTGATGTATGTATTATAGAACTTGTGGAACAGAATAAGAAAAACGGAAATGTAACACTTAGCGTGTCTGCTGCAGATTATGACAGCGGAATGTTATATTACACATATAGCTATGACGGTGGTCAGACTTTTTCAGAGTTGCAGAGATGGCCTGACAAGTCGAAGGATACCTTTGAATTTACTTTTAATGTTCCGTCGGGAATCATACCGCAGGTATTGGTAAATGCCTACAACGGATATGACCTTTATACCACAAGCAATGCACTCAACCTTTCGTCAGTGAGTTATGAGTCCGATAAAGATAAACAAGCATCGGGATTGTCAGAAAACGAAAATGAAGCGGAAGGTGAAGACGACGGAATTGAAGACGTTGAAAATATTGCCTCGGATGAGGGAAATGTACCGGATGCGTTAGAAACGTCATCATCCGATGTGCGTTCAGCAGGTGATAATATATTGACCAAACTGGTCAATGGTGATAAGGAACAAAAACCTGCTACAATTGTGTATTTTATAAAAGTATGCCTTATCTGTATAGTTATAGTGCTTGCCATGATATGGTCAATACTTCTGGTCATAAAAAGACAGAAGCGGAAGAAGAGGCGAAGACAATCAGGTAAATAAGTGCTGTTATTGCGGTCTGTATACATTTGTGAATGAAATAATTGTTGATGGACAGGTTTGTATCTTTGATCATACTATAGGTCTGTGCCATACAGGAAAGCCCGCCAAAAGGGAGCAGAATTAGTATCATATAAAAGCCTGTGGCTCCGGTGCGGCTTATTCCGCTTGTTATTTCCAGTATGCAGTTACAAAGGGACAGGAACTTATCAGGCAGGGCAGAAAACGGTATGAACATTATGTTCAACAGGTTAAAAAAGACCATATAACCGCCAAGCTTGCCTATACCGATAAGACCGGATATGACGGAGTCATCGATAGCTGCGAGCAGGGATGGAGTTTTGGCTGCAGTACTGAAATTAAAATACTGTTTTTTAATATATGGTTTTTTGTAAACCACGCGTCGTAATACATATCCATAACAAAGCGGCACCCCATACATAATAGCAAACGGAATATAATTACCTGATATAGACAGCGTACTCATCACAAAACTCAGAAAATATATGGGACCTATATTATTGCAGAAAGCCAGAAGATAGGCACCCTCATCTTCGGATAATTTACCTGCTTTGCATAGTTCACCTATGACTCTTGCGCCCATAGGGAAGCCGCAGAGCATTCCCATAAGGATTGCATAAGAACCGTTCATCGAAGTTCCCCACAGCCTGTGAAACAGCGGGTGAAACCATTTAGCAAAACGCTCGGTCATATTCATACGCACCATAATTCCTGACAGTATCATAAAAGGAAGAAGTGTAGGTATCATTTTCTGAAACCATAAAGCAAGTCCCGTAGATGCGTACTCAAGAGACTGTGAGGGATAGCACAGAAGAAGATATGTAAGGTATAATGCCAGCAGGGTAAAAAGGGATTGACTGATTAAGTCAATTGTTTTTCTAAACATAAATCACACCACAAGTAACTACTGTAAAAATTGTTACATCATAAATACTGTTATATCAATATATGAGAAAAGGGTGGACATATATGAGTCCTGATAAACTGTCGCTTAACGGAATAGAGGCTGTGATCTTTGATCTGGATGGTTCCCTTGCGGATTCTATGTGGATATGGTCGGCTATTGACGTTGAATATCTTGGCAGATTCGGGATTAAGCCGCCTCCGGATTTGCAGTCGCAGATAGGCGGAAGAAGCTTCAGTGAGACTGCCGTATTTTTTAAGGAGAAATTTTCGATTCCGGATGAACTTGAGCAGATTAAAGCCGACTGGAATCGAATGGCGTGGGACAAATACAGCTATGAGGTAAAATTAAAAGAAGGCGCGCATGCTTTTATCAAGCTTTGTGTAGAGAAAAAGATAAAACTTGGCATAGCAACCAGTAATTCAAGGGAGCTGGTGGAAAATTTTGTATCAGTACATAGTCTTGAACCTCATTTTGACTGTATTATGACAGGCTGCGACGTTGCTAAAGGCAAACCGGCACCTGATATATATCTGGCAGTAGCCGATAAACTCGGTGTGTCATCAGAAAACTGTCTTGTGTTTGAGGATATAATTCCCGGCATTATGGCAGGTAAGTCCGCCGGTATGAGGGTGTGTGCCGTATATGATGAAGCGTCAATTGCTCAGGATGATGAGAAAAAGGTCGCAGCTGATTATTACATTCATGATTTCAGAGAATTAATTTAAGTTAAAATCAATAATTTAGGCTTAGTAAGAATAGGAGATTGATCTAAGTAATGGGTTTTCTACCGATGTCAAAAGAGGATATGCGAAATGCCGGGATTGAGCAGCTCGACTTTGTCTATGTCATAGGGGATGCTTATGTGGACCATCCGTCTTTTGGAGCGGCGGTTATAAGCAGGGTTTTAGAGGCGAACGGTTACAGTGTGGGAATAATCTCACAGCCTGACTGGAAGGATGATAAAAGCATAACCGTACTTGGCAGACCCAGACTTGGCTTTCTGGTATCTTCAGGCAATATGGACTCCATGGTTAATCACTATTATGTCTCTAAAAAGCACAGAACAAATGATGCCTATACCGCAGGTGGAGAGGCATACAAACGTCCTGACCATGCAACGGTTGTCTATGGTAATCTGATACGAAAGACATATAAGGATGTGCCAATCATAATCGGCGGTATAGAAGCAAGTCTGCGCAGAATGGCGCATTATGACTACTGGTCTGATAAACTTAAGCATTCAATTTTACTGGATAGTCAGGCGGACATAATCTCATACGGAATGGGTGAAAAATCCATTGTGGAGATTGCGGATGCGCTTGATAGCGGTATTGATGTAAAAGATATTACTTTTATAGCGGGAACGGTATACAGAACAAGGGATATTTCCGGCATTTATGATGCACTTACGCTTCCTGCCTATGACGAACTAGAAAAAGATCCTAAAGTGTATGCAAAAAGCTTTGCCATCCAGTATGAAAATACAGATCCTTTTACAGGAAAGACACTTATCGAGGAATATCCTCATCAGGTTTATGTAGTGCAGAATCCGCCACAGAAACCTCTCACTACAAGTGAAATGGATGCAATCTATGAGTTGCCGTATATGCGGACCTATCATCCAAGTTATGAGGCTAAGGGGGGCGTTCCGGCGATTTCCGAAGTTAAATTTTCACTAATAAGCAACAGAGGCTGTTTTGGAGGCTGTAATTTCTGTGCGCTGACCTTTCATCAGGGACGTATACTACAGACCAGAAGCCATGAGTCTATTTTAAAAGAAGCTGAGCTTATAATAAAAGAGCCGGATTTCAAGGGCTATATTCATGATGTGGGAGGTCCTACTGCCAACTTCAGACATCCCTCCTGTGAAAAACAACTTAAGAATGGTGTATGTAAGAATAAGCAATGCCTTTTTCCTAAGCCCTGTTCCAATCTGAAGGTAGACCATTCGGATTATCTGGAGCTTCTTAGGAAACTGCGCAAACTTCCGGGTGTAAAAAAGGTGTTTGTGCGTTCGGGAATCAGATTTGATTATCTGTTAATGGATAAAAATGATACGTTTTTTAGTGAACTCGTAAAGCATCATATCAGCGGACAGCTAAAAGTCGCACCGGAGCATATTTCAGATACGGTACTGTTGAGGATGGGTAAGCCAAGGCGAGAGATTTATGAGCAGTTTGTCCAAAAATATGGTAAAATAAATCAAAAGCTTAAGAAGGAGCAGTTTCTGGTGCCTTATTTGATGTCGTCACATCCCGGCTCAACACTTAAAGAGGCCGTTGAACTTGCGGAATATCTGCGGGATTTGGGATATATGCCGGAGCAGGTACAGGATTTTTATCCGACTCCGTCTACGATATCCACGGTAATGTACTACACGGGGATTGATCCGATAAGCAATGAAGAGGTCTATGTATGCAGAAATCCGCATGAAAAAGCGATGCAGCGCGCCCTGATTCAGTATCGTGATCCCGACAACTACGAGCTTGTGCGTGAGGCGCTTGTTAAGACCGGCAGGGAGGATTTGATAGGCTTTGATAAAAAGTGCCTGATTCCACCCAGGAAAATCCGGAAAAATATACAAAACCGTATAGGTCATAAAATCGAAAAGAATACACAAATTAAGAAAAAATCAGTGAGAAACAATAGAAAGAAACAACCCAAAACGAAAAAACATTAAAAAAGGAGCGATTTTATGAACATAGCGATTATTACCGGAGCATCTTCCGGAATGGGAAGAGAATTTGCAAAACAGCTTTCAACAATATTAACAAAAACGGATGAAATCTGGCTTTTGGCCAAAAGAAAAGATCCGTTGGATATGCTGGCTATTGAACTTACCAAGGAAATAGAAATTAAAAAGAACGAGGATCAATTACATAAGGCTCATCAGATTAAGATAAGAACAATATCCGTTGATATTTCGGATGAGAAAAAGCTTGCGCATTTTGCGGAGGTATTGATGATACGTAATCCTGCAATTTCGGTGCTGGTAAATTGTGCCGGTACGGGGATTTACGGCTCATTTGATAAACAGAGCAGGGATGAAGTGACCCAGACAGTCCGTCTCAATGTAGTCGGACTTACACAGCTCACCAAGTACTGCCTGCCATATATGAGAAAAGGCAGTAAAATAATACAGGTTGCATCAGCAGCGGCCTTTTCCTCACAGCCTAACTTTTCGGTATATGCGGCATCAAAATCTTATGTATATTCATTCAGTAAAGCTTTGGCAAAAGAATTAAAAAGTAAAGGAATTTTGGTAACCGTTGTCTGCCCCGGACCTGTGGATACGCCGTTTTTATCCAATGCATATGGAAGATACGGTGAAATGAATTGTTTCAAGAAACTGACAATCTCCAAGGCTGATAAGGTTGTACATAAAGCTCTTGTTGACTGTAAGAAGAAAAAGACGGTATCGGTTTACGGAATACCGATGAAACTTGTATATATGTTTGCAAGATTATGATGAGTAAGTAATTTATATTATTGATAATATAAGTAATAGTTTGAAAAATAAATTTTTTTACAAGACAAACTTGCAGGTTGAGCAAGAATGGAGATTGATATGATAAGAAGAGTACATAAGGGAAACTACGGATATATAGAATATCAGAAAAAATTCTCCATAATAAGAACAATTATATACTTTGCCCTTTCGCTTGCCATATACGCAATCGGATATTATTCCACCGGGACAAGCAGAAATCTGCTTACGGTAGTTGCAGTCTTAGGTTGCCTGCCTTCCTGTAAAAGTGCGGTAAATGCAGTGATGTTTCTAAGAGCCACAGGCTGCAGTCAGGAAGTAAGAGAGAAAGTTTCGGAATATGATGATAAACTTACCTGCTTTTATGATATGTATTTTACATCTTATCAGAAGAATTACCCAATAAGCCATATGGTATTAAAAGGCAATGTGATATGCGCTTACGCCGAAAATGGGAAATGTGACTGCAACTCAGGTGAAAAGCATATAGAGCAGCTTCTTAAGCAGGATGGATATAAAAATATGACTGTTAAGATTTTTGATAAACCGGAAAAGTATATTGACCGACTTGGTCAATTGGCAGAGCTGGATGTTGAAGAGTCTAAAAACAGAGATGATATGATAATGATGTTTTATTCTGTGACGTTATAAAAGGCTGCATCATATGGCATAAACTCGCAATCAATCAGAAGGCATGGGATTATAATGTATAAACGTACAATAACAGAGCGTGAAGCCGGACAGCGCTTTGATAAGTATCTGCGTAAGTTGCTGCCGGAGGCCGGAAGCAGTTTTTTATATAAGATGCTCCGTAAAAAGAATATTGTATTAAATGATAAGAAAGCAGAGGGAAGTGAAAAACTTGTCTGTGGGGATACGGTATCGATATTTTTTTCAGACGAGACGCTTCACAAGTTTATGGGAGAGACAGCGAAGTCGGCAAACGCTTCAGAGTTAGAATCTACTAACCTAAATTCTCAGAAAACCATGTCTGCTATGGCAGAAAACATTACAATTATTTATGAAAATAAACACATTCTAATAGTGAATAAACCTGCGGGAATACTCACGCAAAAGGCAGTATCTACGGATTTTTCCCTAAATGACTGGCTTATCAATTATATGCTTACCACGCATCAGATAGCAGAGGATGAGTTACAAACATTCAGACCCTCCGCCTGTAACAGACTGGACAGGAATACAAGCGGGATAGTGCTTTGCGCCAAGTCGCTGCAGGGGGCACAGATGCTTAGTGAGGCGTTACGCTCGCGTGGTTTACATAAGTTCTATAGGCTATACGTGAAAGGGCATATAACCGAAGAAAAAGTTTTGGAAGGTTATCTGATAAAGGACGAGAAAAGCAATAAGGTTGATGTTTATTCCACAATGCCTAAAGCCGATATTAATAATAAAAATGTTGCTGCAGGCAGAGGCGCATATATATGTACGAGATATATGCCCATAAAGCAGGATAATGATAAAACTCTTTTAGAGGTTGAACTTATAACAGGTAAATCTCATCAAATACGAGCTCATCTGGCCAGTATCGGACATCCGCTGCTTGGGGATTATAAATATGGTGATAAAACCTGGAATGACGAATATAAAAAGAAATACAAAATAAAGCATCAGCTTTTGCATGCATACAGGGTGTTTTTTGGTAAACTGGATGCTCCGTTTGAGGATATTAGTGAGAAAGAGTTTGTTGCACCGATGCCGGAAATATTTAACTTATGGAAACCATAGATTGCGATACAGTCTATTATCATATATACTATGTATAAACATATTTATGGGAAAGGACATCTTATAAAATGGAAGAAATGAACGAGTCTGCAACACAGCAGGTGTTAGGAAAAAACAGTCAGGCAGCGCGTTTTAGGAAGATTATAAAACAGACCAGATATTCGCTTATTGTAGGTGCGGTTCTGCTGGTTCTGCTGATTATTGCAAACGTAAGCTATATAAGTATTTCGCAGGAGGAGCTTGAAAGCTCTTTGGCGCTTAAACAGTATAGGATGGGGTCAAAGACTCTTACTGCAGCTGTCCAGTCATATGCGGTCACAGGCGATGAGCAGTATTATGATGCGTATATGAAGGAGCTCAATGTAGATAAAAACAGGGATACTGCATGGGAAATACTTCAGGATAATGATATTAAGCCCGATGAGTGGGCTGATTTAAACGAGATAGCAGGACTTTCAAACGGGCTTGTGCCTCTAGAGCAGGAGGCAATGGCTGCAATAGCTGAAGGCAATACCAAAGAGGCTGTGGAATTTGTCTTTGGCAGTGAATATGCCGAGGCGATACAGAGGATAAGCGATCTTACTGACTATACCATCGATAAAATACTCGACAGACTTAAAGCCAAAAAGACAAGATTTATGCTTCTGGAGATAATGTGTATTATAGCCTTTGTGGCTGCCTTCATTCGCCAGGCACATGACAGCTCTAAAGCAATACGATTTGCTGCGAAAGAGCTTCTGGTACCGATTATCAAGGTTTCGGGGCAGATGTCTGAGATTGCTAATGGAAATCTTGATGCAGAGCTGGAGTTGGAGAGGGATGACAGCGAAGTTGGCATCATGGTCTCTTCAATAGATCATATGAAGAATAATATGGCCAATATGTTAGAGGATCTAAAGAAGGCAGCTGAATCGGCCATTAAGGCGGAACAGGCAAAATCACGCTTCCTATCAAGCATGTCACATGAGATACGTACACCTGTCAATGCCATTTTGGGTATGAATGAGATGATAATTAGGGAATGTACGGATTCACAATTGCTTACTTATGCAGGAAATATACAGAACTCAGGCAAGACGTTGCTCACGCTTATAAATGATATTCTGGATATATCCAAAATTGAGTCAGGAAAACTGGAAATCATCCCCACAGAGTATAAGATAGCGGAACTGCTTCTGGATTTGTGGAATGCTATTTACCTGCGGGCCAAGGACAAAAATCTGACATTATCTTTTACTTTGGATGAAACCATGCCGGGAACCCTTTACGGAGATGATGTAAGGGTAAAGCAGATTATCACAAACCTGCTCACCAATGCAGTAAAATATACGCCCAGTGGTGATGTTAAACTTAATGCTTACTATGAGAAGCATGGGGATGATACGATAACTCTTATAATATCCGTCAGTGATACCGGTATAGGTATCAGAGAAGAGGATATGGACAAACTTTTTGAGAAATTTCAGAGGATTGACGAGGATAAAAACAGACATATTGAAGGTACAGGCCTGGGAATGAGTATTACTACGATACTGTTAAAGCTGATGAATGGTGACATATCTGTAGAAAGTGTATATCAGGAAGGCTCCACCTTTACCGTCCGCATCCCTCAGAAAGTGATAGATATTGAACCGGTAGGTGATTTTGAGACCATTAGGAACAGTCAGCCCCGGATTGATGAAAAGCAATATGACAGCTTTGAAGCACCCGAGGCAAATATACTGGTCGTTGATGACAATGCTTTAAATCTGGTAGTGTTTACTTCATTCCTGAAACAGTCAAAAATGAATATTGTTACTGCGGAATCGGGACGGAAATGTCTTGAGTTAGTAAAGGAACAGCCCTTCCATATAATTTTTATGGATCATTTGATGCCGGAGATGGATGGCGTTGAAACTTTTCATGAAATACAAAAACTAAAAGGCTCTCCCAACGAAAACACACCGGTTATTGTGTTGACTGCAAATGCAATTTCCGGAGCAAGGGAATATTTCATGGAGGAAGGTTTTACCGATTTCCTTTCAAAGCCAATTGACAGTATTAAACTGGAGCAGATGATAGTTTCGTATCTGCCTGATGAGCTGGTACACGAGAAAGATAATGAAGTTAGGGAAAGCAGTACTGAAGGAGATATAGTTGAGGAAAACAGCAAAGAAAATGATGCGGCTAATGAGAGCGGTTCTAAAGATTACAGCCGGTATCAGGAATATGGCATTTACATAGAAAACGGAATTTTCAATCTGGCTGGCAATTGGGACCTGTACTTTGATATAGTTGAAATGTTTATCGAAGATAAGGATAAGCAGGAACAGTTAAAGCAGTTTATGGAGGAGCAAAATTCCGAAGACTATGGCACGATGGTACACGCCGTTAAAGGAGATGCCTATATGCTGGGAGCCCAAACTCTGGGAGATATGGCATATGAGCATGAGAAGCAGAGTAAGGCCGGAAATCTGGCATATGTAGAGGAACATTGGGATGAACTTATAGAGTGCTGGGATAGAACTATGGCTGGTTTAGAGATGTTTTATAGGGAAAACGGCAGGGCACAGGAGACAGACTATGTAATGGCAGACCCCGTAACAGATGAAGAAGGCCAAACATATGAGATAACACAGGAAGAGATCGCAGAAGTGGTTTCTTGGCTTGATGCTTTTGAGTCTATTAAGGCGGAGGAAAAGATGAAAGAATGGCTGCAAAAGCCCCTGAAGCCGGGACAACAGATGCTCATATCAGACGCTTTATCGGCCGCAGAAAAGGAATTTAACTATGAAAAGGCAATAGAAATACTTAAGAATCATGTTTAATTGGCCGAAAGAAGGGCTGGGGTATCATAATGTTGTCAATTTCTATGTATAGGGATATTGAAATCTCAGAAAAACAGATAGAAAGCGACAGGATAAAAGATGCAAAAAGCGCATTGTCAGGTGTGAGGATCTTACTTTATATTTTAAAAGTGAGAAAGCATTAAGAATGGGTTCACAGATTGTAAGGGCTATACAGAAATGTATGGCTCTTTTTGCAGTAATTTCATTAGTATTGACATATATTTAAAGATTATCATATTATAAACTTATAGATTTTATGCACTTGATAAGTAGTGTTATGTACTATTTAGGCACAAAAGGTAATTAATTAGAATTTAGAGAGATTAACTATGAAAGAAAAGAAAGTTCAGATAATAATCGCTTATTTATATCACGCTTTTTTTATTCTGCTGGGATTCATATTGATGATGGATGCTCCTGATGCTTTACTTACAATTGCTATTGTTGCTGATATATTGTACTTGGTGTATTGGATTGTACTAAACAGAAGAAGTCATATGCCATGGATTGTTTATCTGCATTTTGTAATCGGTTCAGCAGTAGAAATAATACTCAATTGGTTCGGCATTATTCCGGCGGATGGCTGGATGATGTCAGATATGGGGCAAGCTATTTACTTATTATTTGTGCTTCCGATTCATGCCGCAATAATATTAATTGTTAATCTCGTATTATGGATATTGGAAGTAACAGATTTAAGAACACACATATAATATACTCAATAAGGAAGAAAAATCATGGCAACATGGAACTCAAGAGGCCTTCGCGGCTCAACACTGGAAGAACTGATAAACCGCACTAACGAAAAGTATCTGGAAAGCGGTCTGGCTCTGATTCAAAAAATTCCAACCCCAATCACCCCAATCAATATAGACAAACAAAGCCGCCATATTACCTTGGCCTACTTTGAGCAGAAGAGTACTGTAGACTACATAGGCGCAGTACAGGGTATCCCGGTGTGCTTTGATGCCAAGGAATGCGCAGGAGATACCTTTGCGCTCCAGAATATCCATGAGCATCAGGTTGACTTCATGGGTCAATTTGAAAAACAAAAAGGAATAGCTTTTTTCCTGCTTTATTACACACATAAGGATATTTTTTACTATCTGCCATATGAGATGCTTCGCTTTTTCTGGGACAGAGCCAGAGAGGGCGGTCGTAAAAGTTTCAGATTTGACGAACTAAATCCTGAATACATACTACCTAAAAAACATGGCATTTTAGTGCCATATCTGGATATGATACAGAAAGATTTAGATGACAGAGCGGAATAAACGTGTTAAAGTAATTCTGTAGGTGTTTTATGTGATAAATACATAAAGATATAAATTAAACAGATAAATTAATTTAAGTAAAAATTGCTAAATAAATAACAAAGCAAGGAGTATTTTAATAAATATGAGCAAGCAACTGGTACATACCCCCGAGGGTGTAAGAGATATATACGGAGATGAAAAAGAAAGAAAAATGGAAGTTGAAAAACTTCTTATAGAACGAATACATTCTTATGGCTATCGCGATATCCAGACGCCTACCTTTGAGTTCTTTGATGTTTTTTCCAAGGAAGTAGGCACAACACCGTCTAAGGAATTATATAAGTTTTTTGACAAGGAAGGCAATACCCTTGTACTGCGGCCGGATTTCACGCCATCTATTGCCAGATGCGCGGCTAAATATTTTATGGAGGATGATGTTCCCATTCGTTTTTGCTATCAGGGTAATACATTCACCAACACTTCCAATCTGCAGGGTAAGTTAAAGGAAACTACTCAGATGGGTGCTGAACTTATAGGGGATGCTTCCATTCAGGCGGATGCGGAAATGATTGCGATGACAATAGAAGCTCTTTATCATGCCGGACTTAATGATTTTCAGGTGAGTGTGGGAAACCTTGAATATTTTAAGGGGATATGCGCGCAGGCAGGTCTGGATGAGGAGACTGAGCTTACACTTCGGGAGCTTATTTCCGGCAAGAATTATTTTGGTGCCGAAGATTTACTTTTGAATAAAAATGTAAATGAAAAGGACAGGGAAGCATTGCTTAAGACGAATGATTTGTTCGGCTCCATAGATGCGCTTGATGAGGCTGAAAAGTTAGTTGATAATGAGCGTTCACGGAGTGCCATAGAGAGGCTTAAAAAGGTCTATGAAGTGTTGTGTGCTTATGGAGTTGAGAAGTATGTTTCTTTTGACCTGACAATGCTCAGCAAGTATAATTATTATACTGGTATTATTTTTAAAGGATATACCTACGGCGTGGGTGATGCGATTGTTAAGGGCGGAAGATATGATACTCTGCTTGGGCGTTTTGGAAAGAATGCACCGGCCATTGGTTTTATGATAGAGGTGGACGAGCTTCTTTTAGCTATGGAAAGACAGAATGTAGTTATAGAATGTCTGAAAAAACGTATACAATTGCACTATAATGAAAGTAATTTTAAAGAAAAACTTAAGGAAGCGAAGATTCTTCGTGCGGATGGTAAAAGTGTTGAGCTGTTACCTGATTGACCGTGATGGTAAATTGATTTAGTAATAAATAATACCTATTAACAATAATTAATAGATTACAGATGATAAATAGTAATCAATTATTACAATTAAGTATATTTTCAGGGAGAGTCATAAGTAATGAGTGAAGACAGATATCTGACCTTTGCGCTGGCGAAAGGCAGACTTGCAAATAAAACAATGGAATTACTTGAAAAAATCGGGATTACCTGTGAAGAGATGAATGATAAGGATTCCAGGAAACTGATTTTTGTAAATGAGGAGCGGAAACTTAAGTTCTTTCTTTCCAAGGGACCGGATGTGCCCACATATGTGGAATACGGTGCTGCGGATATAGGCGTAGTTGGCAGTGATATAATTATGGAAGAGAACAGACGCGCTTATGAGGTGTTGGATCTGGGATACGGGAAATGTCGTATGTGTGTCTGTGGTCCGAAATCTGCTAAGGAGCTGTTGCAGCATCATGAAATGATTCGTGTGGCAAGCAAGTATCCTAACATTGCCAAGGACTATTTTTACAATAAAAAGCACCAGACGGTAGATATAATCAAGTTAAACGGTTCTGTGGAGCTTGGACCGATTGTGGAGCTTTCGGATGTTATTGTGGACATTGTGGAGACCGGTTCGACCCTTAAAGAGAATGGGTTGGAGATTCTTGAGGAAATATGTCCGTTGTCTGCACGTATGATAGTCAATCAGGTTAGTATGCAGATGGAGCCTGAGAGGATTAAGAAGCTTATAATGGATCTGAAGCAGTATGTCTGACGATAATGGGAGATAAGGATTATGAAAACCGTAAAACTAACTGCAGAAACAAGAAAAGATATATTAAATACACTGTTAAAGAGAAGCCCTAACAATTATGGACAGTATGAAGCTACGGTAGCTGAAATTGTAGGTAATGTGCGTGAAAATGGCAACAAAGCTGTTTTTGAATATACTAAGAAATTTGATAAATGGGATATTGATGAGAATAATATCAGAGTGACCGATTCCGAGATTGAAGAGGCCTTTTCTCAGACAGATGCGGAATTCGTGGAAGTGATAAAACGCGCAGCCGCTAATATTGATGCGTTTCACCGTAAACAACTGCATAACAGCTGGATAGATACGAAACCGGACGGCTCTATATTGGGACAGAAGATTCTTCCGCTTGCTGTTTCCGGAGTCTATATACCGGGAGGAAAAGCGGCCTATCCCAGCAGTGTGCTTATGAATGTGATTCCTGCCAAGGTTGCAGGGGTTAAGAAGATAATTATGACAACGCCGGCAGGTCCGGACGGAAAGGTCAATGCCGGAACGCTGGTTGCCGCTAAGATAGCAGGAGTTAATGAAATCTATAAGATAGGCGGAGCACAGGCGATTGCCGCAATGGCATTTGGAACCGAAAGCATTCCTAAGGTGGATAAAATAACGGGACCAGGTAATATTTTTGTGGCACTTGCCAAGAAAGCCTGCTTTGGCTATGTCGGCATCGATTCTATTGCAGGCCCAAGCGAAATCCTTGTAATCGCAGACGAAACCGCCAATCCAAGATATGTGGCGGCTGATTTGCTTTCACAGGCGGAGCATGATGAGCTTGCAAGCTCAATTTTGATTACGACAAGTGAAACTCTGGCAAAAGAGGTAAATTCACAGATAGATGGATTTTTACAGGAATTATCACGAAGTGAGATTATTAAGGCATCTCTTGATCAGTATGGCTATATTCTGCTGGCCGATTCCATGGATGATGCCATAGAGGCCGCAAATGCAATTGCATCTGAGCATCTTGAGATTCTGACCAAAGATCCTTTTAATGTAATGACTAAGATTGAAAATGCAGGTGCGATTTTTATAGGAGAGTATTCGTCGGAACCCCTTGGAGATTACTATGCAGGACCGAATCATATTCTGCCGACCAACGGCACTGCAAGGTTCTTCTCGCCGCTTAATGTGGATGATTTTATGAAAAAGACAAGCATTATTTCGTATTCGAGAGAGGCACTGGAGCGCGACCATAAAGATATTGAGCTTTTTGCAAGCAAAGAAGGACTTAGCGCGCATGCTAATTCGATTAAGGTTAGATTCGAATAAGGTCAAATTAAAACGTCGCAAATAACTATAATAATTAGGAGGATGGCTATGGCACAAACAGCAAGTGTTAAGAGAAAAACAAAAGAAACAGATATAGCTTTATCAATTACTATAGACGGGAAAGGCAAGAGCAAGGTAGAAACGGATATTGGCTTTTTTAACCATATGCTTGAGGGTTTTGCAAAGCATGGTTTTTTTGATTTGACTCTATCGGTCAATGGAGACCTTGAAGTAGATTCACATCATACCGTTGAGGATACGGGAATAGTGCTTGGTAAGGCCATAAAAGATGCTATAGGTGATAAAGTCGGCATTAAGCGTTTCGGCTCCTTTATTCTGCCTATGGATGATGCACTGTGCCTGTGTGCAATAGATATATGCGGCAGACCCTACCTTAATTTTGACTGTGAATTTAAGACAGAACGTGTTGGTGAAATGGATACCGAGCTGGTTAAGGAATTCTTCCATGCGGTAGCTTACAGCGCAGGTATGAATATACATATCAAGATGCTTGATGGAGAAAATACGCATCATATGATAGAGGCAATGTTCAAGGCTTTTGGCAAGGCGCTTGACGAAGCAACGAGCAAAGATGAACGTATTACCGATGTGTTAAGTACTAAGGGAAAACTGGAATAAAGATAAAGTTATTGAAAAAGAACTAAACGGAACCTTGAATAAGGAGAGATTTGATGTACAAAAAACTGATACCCTGTATTTATTTATATAAAGGAAATGCCGTAAAAGGATTTTCCGACAGCACGATTATTGATACTAATCCGGCTGCGCTCGGTAAATTTTACGGAGATAACAACGCAGATGAGCTTATTGTCTACGATTTATCGGATAATGATGCGGAACACGAAGAAGCTCTGGATATTATCAAAGACATTTGTGCAGGAACCGAAATCCCGGTAATCGGTGCAGGGAATGTACATCGAATGGAAGATATCAAGAAACTGATATATGCAGGCTGCAAAAAAGCTGTTCTAAACTATTCCAAGGCTGAGAATATTGAAATAACGGAAGAAGTTTCACTGAAATTCGGTAAGGATAAAATTGTTGCCAGCATCTCATCCGCAGGTGAGATTGTCAGAAATGAGGAATTAATAGAGAACTATGTGAATGAGCTTATTCTGGTAAAAGAGCATGGAATCAAAGAGGCTGCCGCAGTTTCTAAATTCCCGATGATAGTATCGGTTCCCGAGGTTTCTTTGGATAAAATCTTAGAGATGCTTTCAAAGGATAATATCTGCGGTATATCAGGTAATGCCATAAATGAGAATGCCAAGGAACTTCTGGCGATTAAATCACTGTGTCAGTCAAACGGAATTGAAGTTAATACTTTTGAAGCCAAAATTCCCTGGAATGAACTTAAATTAAACTCTGATGGACATGTGCCGGTAATAGTGCAGGATTACAAGACCGATGAGGTTTTGATGCTGGCGTATATGAACGAAGAGGCATATAACCTGACTATCAAAACCGGTAAGATGACATATTACAGCAGAAGCCGCGATGAACTTTGGGTAAAAGGCGAGACAAGCGGACATTATCAGTATGTTAAATCCTTAACGGCCGACTGTGACAATGATACTATATTGGCAAAAGTCTCACAGATTGGCGCTGCCTGCCATACAGGCGCACATTCCTGCTTTTTCAATGAAATCATGAGCAGGGATTATGAGACAGAGAATCCGCTTAAGGTATTCGAGCAAGTATTCGGAGTGATTAAAGACAGAAAGATTCATCCCAAGGAAGGATCCTATACCAACTATCTTTTTGATAAAGGAATAGATAAGATACTTAAAAAATTGGGCGAAGAAGCCACCGAAATCGTAATCGCTGCGAAAAACCCCAATGCAAATGAGATTAAATATGAAATCTCTGATTTTCTCTATCATATGATGGTTCTGATGGTGGAAAAAGGGGTTACCTGGGAAGAAATTACTGCAGAGCTTGCAAGAAGATAAGACAAAATGTTCTTTTTTCAATATTGTTAACATAAAATTCTGTAAAAGAATATTTTTGGGAAAAGCTAATGCAAATCATAAAAACAATACAAAACCAGACAGAACAGACTAACGGCACAAAAAAGCAGGTTCCGGTAGATAAAAAAATGCGGCTGATACAATCCATACGTGCAGAAAATATGGATAACCGTATGAAAATCAGACAAAGAGAGAACTTCCTGTACGGAACGGGAAGCATGAACAATATGCCGCCGCTTTGGAGCAAAGGCGAGCCTATGCAAATGGGAGAGGCTTACTTAAACGGTGAAAACCCCAAAGAAATAGCACCTGTTACCAATACATTCAGGATTCGTATGGCAGCGGCAATCATGTTATTTGTCGGCTTTTTGCTGTGCGATGCCGGCGGCTATAAAATCTGGGGATATTCAATGAATGATATTTATGGCTTGATTACCGAGGATTACTTTCAGATTTACAATGACAAAAATGCAGATGAGCTGCCACAGTTAACTGAACTGCTTGGATTTGATGAATAGATCGCAAATTTAGGTTTATTTGCTTGAAAGGACTTCATCTATACATGGAAAGAAAACTAGCGTTATCTAATGAAATCCTGATGCAGGTAGAGAAGCCTGCACGTTACATAGGAAATGAAGTTAATTCGGTTATGAAAGATAAGGAAGCGGTGGATATCCGCTTCTGTATGTGTTTCCCGGATATATATGAGATTGGTATGTCACACTTGGGAATCCAGATACTGTATTCTATGTTTAATTCATGGGAGGACGTCTGGTGTGAGAGAGTGTATTCTCCCTGGGTGGATTTGGACAAGATTATGCGTGAGCGCAAGATTCCCTTATTTGCACTGGAATCCCAGGAACCGGTCAAAAATATGGATTTTCTTGGCATAACCATACAATATGAAATGTGTTATACGAACATATTACAGATACTGGATTTGTCGCAGATTCCGTTATATGCAAAGGATAGGAGCGAGGACGATCCCATTGTTATCGGTGGGGGCCCTTGCAGTTATAATCCTGAGCCCATTGCGGAATTCTTTGATTTATTCTATATCGGAGAGGGAGAAACACAATACAGAAACCTATTGGATACTTATAAGGAAAATAAGCAAAACGGCGGCAATCGTGTAGATTTTCTTAAGAAGGCCTCGCAGATACCGGGAATTTATGTGCCATTATTCTATGAGGAGGAATATAAGCCGGATGGTACTATAAAGGCGCGTAAAAAACTCTATGACAAGGCACCGGATACTATTGTAAAAGAGATTGTAACGGATGTATCCGATACATATTATCCGACTAAACCGGTTGTTCCTTTTATACAGGTTACTCAGGACAGGGTGGTTCTTGAAATACAGCGCGGATGCATAAGGGGCTGCCGTTTCTGTCAGGCAGGGCAGCTTTATCGTCCGGTCAGGGAAAGAGACGTGGAAGTGCTCAAAAAGTACACGGTGGAGTTATTAAATAACACTGGTTACGATGAAATCTCCCTAAGTTCATTAAGTTCCAGTGATTATTCAGGGTTAAATGACTTGCTGGACTTTATGATCAGTGACTGTAACAAACGTTATGTTAATATTTCCCTGCCGTCACTGCGTATAGATGCCTTTTCGTTGGACGTAATGGCTAAAGTGCAGGATGTTAAGAAAAGCAGCCTTACCTTTGCGCCGGAAGCAAGCAGCCAGCGGCTTAGAGACGTTATAAATAAAGGATTGACAGAAGAAGATATTTTGAATGGTGCAGCCCTTGCCTTTGAAAGCGGATGGACAAGGGTCAAGCTTTATTTTATGTTGGGCCTGCCAACAGAGACTGAGGAGGATATTCTCGGTATAGGAGAACTGTCTAATAAGATAGCAGCTGTTTTCTTTGATACGGTACCGAAGGACAAGCGTGTGAACGGTAAGGTTCAGATTGTTACAAGTACTTCCTTCTTTATTCCTAAGCCTTTTACGCCGTTTCAGTGGGCAAGAATGTGCACTAAGGATGAGTTTATCGAGAAAGCATATCAGACCAGAAAAGGCATAATGTCGCAGCTGAATCAGAAAAGTATCAAGTATAACTGGCATGAAGCGGACTTAAGTGTCCTAGAAGGAATTCTTGCAAGGGGTGACAGAAAACTTGCAAAAGTAATTTTGACGGCATATGAGCGAGGCTGCCTGTTTGATTCATGGAGTGAGTGCTTCCATAATGATGTATGGATATCAAGCTTTGAGGACTGCGGGGTTGATATGGACTTTTACACGATCCGTGAGAGGGCGGAGGATGAGATTTTCCCGTGGGATTTTCTGGATTGCGGGGTTACGAAGGAGTTTCTTCTTAGAGAATGGAAAAAAGCAATGCAAGGAGTTACATCACCTAATTGCCGCAGTCAGTGTCAGGGCTGTGGAGCGAAGCGTTTTGGATGTGGGGTGTGTTTTGAATAACATATGATATCGAATGTCATGTTTTAATGTAATATAGAGGATAAGATTAAGAAGATATATTTACTATTAATAATATTAGGAGTAATCAGGAAAATTGTGAAGATAAGAATTAAGTTCGCCAAATACGGAGCCATTAAATATATAGGACATCTGGATGTTATGAGATTTTTCCAGAAGGCAATTCGCAGGGCCGGAATCGACATTAAATATTCTGAAGGTTTTAGTCCGCATCAGATCATGTCATTTGCGGCTCCTCTGGGGGTTGGAATGGAGAGCTTTGGGGAGTATCTTGATATTGAAGTTAATTCCATGACCTCAACCAAAGATATGAAGGATGCTCTGAATGCGGCGTCGGTGGATGGAATAGAAATCCTTTCAGTAAAGATACTGCCGGATTCATGCAAAAATGCGATGGCAAGTGTGGCTGCTGCGGGTTATGTAATTGAATATAATGCTGATTATAATGGTAATGCTGATTCTAATTCTGATGTTAATGTGAATAATGGCGGTTTAAGCGAATTCCCTATTGAGAACATAGATAAGAAGCTGGCGGATTTTTATGCACAAGAACAGATCATTGTTAATAAAAAGACTAAAAAAAGTGAGATCGAGATAGATTTAAAGTCAGGCATATATGAAATTAAAATGGACAGGCTGAAAGATATTAATCTCCGAAACAATAATCCTGTAATCAATAATAAGGACAGCAGTTTTGTAATATACATGCTCGTAAATGCCAGCAGCAGCGGAAATATCAAACCGACAATGGTGATGGATGCTTTTTGTAAATATTGTAATATAGAGCTGCCAACCTATTCCTGCCGGATTACAAGATTGGATACATATACAGGTGTTATTGAAAGTGACGGCAGCGAGAAGTTTATTCCGTTAGAGGAGGTCGGTCATGACTGAAAACGAAAAGGGTAAAATCCTTATTCTAAAATTGAATGGCCGGATTTTTTCGATTCTGATTAATAATAACAGGATACTTTCAATTCAGATTCAATCTAAACCTGATAATCTATCTGTGGTAGGCAGTATTTATGTTGGTAAGGTGCAGACCGTATCTCATAATATCGGAGCCGCTTTTATTGATATACAAAAGGGTGAGACCGCATTTTTACCGCTTAAAGAAGCAAAGGATGCTGTGCTGACAAACCGGATTCCTGACGGAACTATTAAAACGGGGGATGAACTGCTGGTACAGTTGGTAAAAGAACCTGCCAAAACCAAGCTTGCAGGACTTTCAGCCTGCCTTTCCCTTACAGGTTCCTATGTGATAATAGAACACAGGCAGGGACAGCCGGAAGGTAAGATTAAGATTTCTTCTAAACTTAATGCGAAGCATAGTCACCTATATAAGAATCAACATAAACTTAATAAAATTGCTGAAAAATTCAATATAATAGTCAGGACCAATGCCGAATCGGCTGATGATATTTCTCAAGTAGTCAATGAAGCCAAGGAGCTGGCAGAAGAGATGGAACGCATATTGGAAATAGGTAATAAGCGAACCTGCTTTAGCTGCCTTCATCAAGCTGAACCTGAATATATCACATTTGTAAAAAATAGCTACTGTTATGAATACGACGAAATCATTACAGATGAGAAAGAAATATATGATGCTTTTCTTGCAAATCCCAATCCTACACTTAAAGACTGTAAAATAAGATTTTATGAGGATGAACTGCTTCCATTATATAAGTTATACTCTATAGAGACCAAAATCAGTGAATTAACAGCTAAAAAAGTATGGCTCAAATCCGGCGCATATCTAGTAATAGAGCAGACTGAGGCGCTTATTGCAATAGATGTGAATACCGGCAAATATGAATCACGGAAAGCTCCGGAAGAAACATATTTTAAGATAAATCTTGAAGCTGCCGAGGAAATTGCCCTTCAACTACGTGCAAGAAATCTTGCAGGAATGATTCTGGTGGACTTTATCAATATGTCGGATAAAGAACATGAGGAGCAGCTGACATTGCGTATGAAAGAGCTGTTAAAAAAAGATGTGGTTCCAGCCAATGTGGTTGACATAACCGGTCTTGGACTTATGGAGATAACCAGAAAAAAGAAGGACAAATCATTTGCGGAGCAATATTCAGGCGGACTAACTCAGACAAAATGAGTAAAACCGGGTAGGTGTTATCGAATAGATAAAAGAAAGCAGGTGTTATTTATGAAGTTGATAGGACTTAAAAAGGTGCGGGATGGCAAGTATCTGAAGAATTATGAACTGACTTACCTTAATAAAAAGGGGAATGAGAAGGTTTATGAGATTGTCAGCAGGCATGAGATAGAAGATGAAAAGGCGCTTGGGAATGTAGTGAGCGGAGTTTCGATTGTGGCTTATTATGAAGATAAACTTATGCTTCTTAAGGAATTTAGAATGGGGGTTAACAATTATATTTATAACCTTTGTGCGGGTATGATAGAAGAGGGCGAATCAATTGAGGAGTGTATTGAGCGTGAATTGTATGAGGAGACCGGACTTAAGGTAAAAAGGATAATACAGATTCTAAGGCCCTCATATTCCGCGGTTGCGATTTCGGACATAAAGACACAGATTGCCTTTGTGGAGGTAGAGGGGGGCTTTGAGGATCATTCTTCGGAAAACGAGATGATTGAGGCTAAGTTTTATAATAAAGAAGAAGTTAAGGAACTGCTTGAGACGGAGGAATTCAGTTCAAGGGCTCAGATGGCAGCATATTTCTTTATTAATGTTAAGCATTAAGTGGCAAATATTGATAGTTCAGATTTATTCTCCATATGATACAATAGTGTTGACATAATAAGTTTATGACATAAAAATTATCTTTAAAATTCATAATTTTTATCAAATAAATTTTATTATGTAAACTTAATGTTAAATGGGAGGATAATTATGAATACAAGAATGATTCAGATATTAATAGGAATATTATTTGCAATGGCAGGGGTTGTTACTGTACTGGACGGTTGCTATAATATGAGGGCATCTAATCTTTTTATTGGGATAGCTTTTATAGTGGTTGGGTGCCTGTATTTTGCCAGAAAGAGAGAAAAGCAGTAGATTTTATGTTAAAAAATTCAATATATGAGATTAGGGTGTCCTATAACTTATATTTAGGACACTCTTTTTATGAAGGATAATTAACAAATTTAACAATTTTTAACATTTTGTTGACTAATATACATTTTAATGTCAATATATTACTGTATGTTAATCGATAAGTACTAAACTATTATATATATAATACTTTTTAAGGAGGAGATTTTATATGAAAAGCAGACTATTAGCGGCATTACTTAGTGTCAGTATGCTATTTGGCAGTATGCCTGTCAATGCAGCTGAATTAGGTGCCGGAACTAACTTTGAGAGCACAGTAGTATCTGCTCAGGAGGAAATAGCGGACGAATTTGATAATGCGTCCGAAGAAACCACATCAACAGACGACGCAGCAAAAGACAGCGAAAAAAATCCAGAGGGAGAAGCTGTTTCATCTGATGTACCATCTACAGATAGAGAATATTCAGATGAAGATTCCGTACAGGATAATACTGAACCGGATGATAATAGCAATGATACTCCTGATATGGGAGACGATAACTCAGGAGAAATAACTGAAGGCGAAACTGCAGATTCGGAAAAATCCGAGGCAGATATCGATGGAACTGTTGAACCCGAAGAACAGGCTGAGAATGAGTCTATTGTTGGTGGAGCAGAAGAACCGGATTATGATGTAACTGCTGAGGGAGTTACTGCTTTATATGAGGGTGATAATACTGTTATTCTTCCGGGCTATGACTACGATAATAGAACAACATATAAATGGTTATCTTTTGAAGCGCCTGAAGAGGGATATTATAATCTTTATGTTAAAGAATACAGTGGCTCTGAGACCGGTTATTATATATCAATGTATGATGATATTAATGGAAACCCTATAGGTTATGTGTATGATAGAAATATGCAATCTAACCATATGAATGCGGGAGATACACTGTATTTTAGAGCATACGTAAATGGTTATTATTTAGATGATGTTACTTTGAATCTGGAGATTAAAAAACTTGCAACACCTACAAATACTGTAAAACATGAGGATGGCAGCTATTCTTTTACTACCGAAGATTATACTTTATCAGTATTGCCGAGAGCAGGAGTAAAGACAGTTCGTGTCGATGCTGCTATTGAAATTACAAGTGGAAACATCAGAGATGAATCATATAACTTAATAGGATTTATTAGAGAACATGGAGAAGTTAGAGATTATAACGCGGGCAACTATTATTTAAGAAGAGATAGAAATTATCAAGATGTTGTTAATATACCGGCAGAGAGCGAAAAAGAATATAATCTGCGACTTATCTTGATGGATTCCCAACATAATGTATTGGCATTATTTCCGATAGATAATGATACTGTATTTACAACAAAACCATATGATAAAGATGTAAAAATATATGAAGTTACAGCTACGGAAAGCACCATTACTATGGATTTGGAAACAATGGGGTATTATGAATGTTATTATGCTCCGGTTGATGGATCTGAGGCTGAACGGAACGCAGTAGTAGGCAAAGGATGGGACACGTTTACTTTTACAGGCTTACGTCAGGAAACTGAATATTATTTTACATTTACAGATTACAATAAGAATAACAAAGAAGTATTTGAAACAACGGCATCCACTACAGCAGCTACTACAACGGCAGAATACAATGCAGAGATATCTGAAGATGGAAGTTCTATAAATATAGAAGCGGTTGTTTCAGGCTATGAAGGAACTTCAACTTATGCATATTTGTATTATGAATATACTAATGAATTGGGTGTGCATAAATCTGATAAAGATTATAAGTTAATAGAGCAACTAGATGAAAGTGAAAACGGAGAGACAAGTTTTACAATAAATAGTTCTGTACCGATTCAAAATGAGGCATTTGAAGCAGGCAAGGAATATGACATCACTATGTGGCTTGAAATAGGTTATATGGATGTGACTCTGTCCAAAGATATTGTACCTGTTACACCCATTCAACAGGCAGGATTCACTGCAGAACAACTGACATTCAGCATGCTGCCAAATGATAGTAATGTAACCTCTCTTGATTATAATATTCAAATAAATACATATGAAGGTAATGTCACAGATGAAATTACAGGTGTTATTTATTATAGACCTAAGGACAGTAAGAGTGACTATTCTTTGCGTAGCATAACCTATTCTCCGGATGAAACTCAAAATCCGGCCATAGGAACTATATCTGGTCTGGATAGCTGCGTTGATTATGATTTTATCTTATTTTTAGGCGGTGTAAAGAAAGAGGTTACTGCATATGCCGGAACAAAAAGCGTTACCTTGTCTCTGGTTGAAGATGGGAGAAATGAAACCAAGGCATTTGATATTGTACGTACATTTGCGGTTACAAATAAAATTGATGAAGAAACGTTAACAGGCGAGTATACTTTAAGTTTATATCGTTTGATAAACGACTCCTATTACAACGTATTTGCAAATGCTGTTAAGTTTAATACCGCTAATGAATATCGTGCAGAAGTAATGACTGCATCAAGTATACAGCTTACTCCTAATACGGATTATGACTTGAAATGGGAGCTTAAAGATGCATCCGGCAATGTGTCCGATGTCCTTTATGAGAGCATACATACTCCTAAGCCTCAAATAACTTTTGAGCCTATAGAAAGCGAAAGCAGTTATTCTACTCAGAAATTCAAAGTTACGCTTGTCGAAAGTGACAGGGCTAATTTTGATGATTTTGACTCATTGTATTTAAGGAGCTATATCCGTAAAGCCGGAAGTAATATCTATCGCAATCCTACTGAGATAATAAGTTTAACAAGCAATGATTATAGCAGTTATATCACCTTTTCAGGGTTAGATGAGAATACTGCTTACGAGATTTCACTGCGCGATAACACTGGTATAGAATATGCATCAACTACATTCACAACACCTGAGTATGTCTCGAACGAAGAAAATAACTACACTTTATCAAACATAAGCATATATTCATCTTATGATACTGCGGAAGTAAGTGCAGTACTTAGTGGTAACGAGTACGGAAATCCTTGTTATATTTATCTATTCTATAAGGAACAAGATAAATCAGATTGGTCACTGGCAGAAATTGATTATGTAGATTACTCATATTATAACTATTATGGAATGATTAGCGGTTTGAAACCGGATACTACATATAACTATGCATTGGTAATTTCAGATAGCTATGATTGTGATAGTCCTGATGAAGTGACAAACGAGAACAGAAAATGGACGGGTACATTTAAAACATTGGCAAGAATAGTTGCTGAAGTTAAAGGCTTTGGTTTAACAGGGTTTAATGTTTCTTATGACTATAGCAGTTATCCGGCTGTTAAATTAAATGACGGCAGTTATACAATTGCTTATACTAGTGGTATTACTTATACGGCTAAGGTAGAACTCAGTCCCAAACAGTATGGCTATGATAATGAAGATTTTAACTGGAGCATATCGAATTCAAATGCCGATATAACAACAGCAATAGCTACAGTGGATGAATATGGTGTAATAACACCTAAAACTGAAGGTGATGTTAAATTAACAGTAACATCTAAGAAGGAAGCGCTGGCCGGTAAAAGCGTAGAGGTGACATTGCACATAAAGAAGCTTCCGAATCAGGATGGTACAGTATTGAATGCATTGGCCAATACAAGCTCCAAGTTGAGTGATATTAGTTTCCCTGACAGCTGGGGAGGTGGCTGGTCATGGAAATATCCCAATACGCCGTTTGTTACAAATGGGGTTTATGACGATGTATATATGTTTGATGCAGTATATAGCGGCACGGATTTCTATCCATGTGAAACAACGGTTTCAGTAAATGTCGGAAAGATTACCGGTGCTAAAGCAAGCGAGACCTCCAGGCCAAGCCATAATCAGGTTCTGGAAGTGGGAAGTGGTGATAAACTAACCCTGCAAGTACTTCCTGACATTCAGGGTATAGTATCATCAAGTGTTTATGACACAGAAATACCTAATGTCAGCGGACTCAAAATTACTCCGCAAAATAACGGAATTTATGAGATTGAAGCAGAGAAGAAAGGCAGCTACACTCTTAAGCCTGTAATAAAAGCAAGTGGCGGAAACGGAAAAGTTCTTGCTTCAACCACCTATAAGATTAAGGCGGTAGAAGATAAACAGGCTGCAACCATTGTCATTACTCCTGAAATAGAGAATATTGAAAGCAATGATGATATAATTATTAATGGAAATACAATTATCTTCAAAAATGAAAGTGCTAAGAAAGATTTTGTATTGAATGCAACAGTTACAGACCGCAATAATGCAGCAATAACAACTGCTATTACATGGAGTACTACAGACAAAACAGTAGCGGCTGTAGCAGCGGCATCAAAGTCAGACACCCATTCTGCGAAAGTCACTGTTAAGGGAGCAGGACATACGGTAATTACAGCTAAAGCTAAAGATACGGCAGGTGTTACAGCTAGTATAAATCTGGAGATACAGGATCATACTCCACGTGTTGATACCGATAAGGCAAACGTAAATGTTGCATTTGATTATGATAGTTCAAGAGGTAAATCATTTGCCGACAGTGCGGGCGGCTCAGTAGAGATTGTACCTGCATACGGAGAAAGCATATCTAATGTGGAACTTCGTGACAAGGGCAGTGCTAGTAAGTCATCCAAGTTAAAACTGGTGCCGTACGACGGATACAAATATCTGGTTGCTCCGGAGGAGGCGGAAGACTTAAAAGCCGGAAAATACGACTGTACTATCGTTGTGACTACCAATGCAGATAAAGATAATGAATATGAATTCCCGTTAAAAGTAACCGTTGCAAATAAACAGATTAAAGTTACTGCTAAGATGGGAACTGTGCCTAATCTGTTTTTCAAGGCTGCTCAAGGTCAGGTAAATGTTAAGATATCCGGAAATAATGATGCTAGAGTGAATTATGTAAACTGGGAGGATTCATCTGCAGATGTAAATAACGGATTCACGGTAAGTGACTATGGGTATAATTCAAGTAAAAAGGTGACTATACTTTACATAGATCAACAGCAGGGGTTAGCAGTTACAAACGGTAAGCTTGCAGATACTAATGTGGCAAAGGGTACATTTACTATAAGAGTAAATGGATATAAAGGAGAATATAAGTTCGAGAACTTTGCTATTAAGTACAGCTATAAAAAACCGACTTTAACTGCAAGTAACGTGGGTCTTGTTGTTCCAACAGCCGGAGTTACAAAGGCTGCAATGAATATTTATGATAAGACGAACAAAAGATATATCTATTATACCAGCAGTAACGAAGGCCAATACTCTAACTATTACGATGAAATCACCTGTGATAGTGATGACGTGACGCTTGAACCAAGACAAAGCTATTCCGGTCCCTCATATACTTATTCCGGAACTGCCAAGTCTAAAAATGTGAATCTGTCATTGAAATCATCAGGCTGGCGAGAGGCGCTAACAGTTAAGTTTACTATTAAAACAACAACACCAAAGGCATATTTAAGTTCTAGTCAACTTACCTTTAATACCAACTTAAAGACTACTGCGTATAGTTATATCTATTTAAAAAATGGATATAATAATGCAATATATAAAAATATTTATATTAAAGGCACGAATGCAAACGCTCAGAAACTGTTAGACGATGATTTATTTGTTATATTCGCTAACGGAAATAGAATAACTGTGGAACAAAGTGAAGCTGCTTTTATGGGTTCATCGATTCCGGCAGGTACATACAGCTATAAGATTACACCTTATTATGCTAATCCGGACACAGGTGAAGCGACCGCTTTAAACACCCTGACACTTAAGTTAAAGGTTATAAATAAAGCTGTTACGGCTAAGGTTAGTCCTAAAGGTAATCCTGACCTTACCTATGCAGTAGATTATGATCCTGAAAATAAAGGATATTACTGGGGTGAAGAAACTAAAAACAAGGTTTCGCTGGTTGATGCTAAATTCAGTAATCTGGCTTATGGATATTATGTGTCTGACTATAAGCTTGTGGGTGAATACAGTGAATATTTCAAATTATATAGCGAATATATCACATATGGTAAAAAATATGGCTATCATGACTTTATCTATATCAATTATGATGAGGAGTTGGATGTAAGTAAACTGAAAGCTAACCAGTCATATAAACTTGCAATTGAATACACAATTGCAAATGATAATGGTGAAGAATTTAAGGTGACAAGTAATACCTTCGCCATCAAAGTTAAACAGTCTGCACCAAAGATAACTATAACAAACAATAACCAGACCATATATGCTGCAGCAGATAATGTTTACAGATATTATCGGATATCAGTGCCTTCTTACTATACGGTAACCGGATCATCAGGCGGAATTGACTGCAATAAGGACGGTAAGAATGACATTATAGTAAGTGGCAGTGGTTCTTTGACGGTGCAGATTGTCGATAGAGACGCGTTAGGCGCTACAGCCAAAGGCAAGAGCTATAGCATTCCGGTTACAATATCCCTAAAGGGGCGGGATGGTATTGCCAAGGATGTTAAGGTGACGGTTAAGGTTAAAGTGAAACGGTAGAATAACGAGTAATTTTAACTATTGACAAATAATAGAAAAAATTATAAAATATTTGAGTATGCCGCACAGTAAGGTATAAGTATGTCCAAACGCAAATATGAATTTGCGTTAGACATCACCGAAACTGGCGAGTAATTATGAACTTACGTTCATAAGAATAGGAGGTGCCATATGTACGCAATTATTGCAACAGGTGGAAAGCAGTACAAA
>JAFLTG010000050.1 GCA_022510545.1 Lachnospiraceae bacterium
TGAATCGCTTCCCGACAATTTCCTCCAAAATTTAGTGTAGGTACAATGTTCATTTAGGTCTCCCTTTCGATAGATTCCGATTTGCTTAATCAGAAACTCTATTCAATTCAAAATCGTCCACGGTTCCCCAACTCTTAGCGTTACATTTCATACGTACACCGATAGTAAGAGTACCGTCACTGACTTTTATTTCCGGGATAGTAGGATTCTGCCAATCGACCCAGCTGGTCAACATAAATGATGCAGTTTGTTCTTCGCCACCTACAACAGCATATAATTCAAGTTCGGAATCCTCCGACATATCACCGCCCTGAGAATAAACAGTAAGCTTATAAGTTCCGGGCTCTAAATCCGTGATTTCCTGTTCAATGGAAAATTCCATATCGCTTTCAGACCAGAAATGGAAGGCAACATCGCCGGTATAAGCATCGTCTGCTTTTACCTGAAAATCTGTTGGATTGCTGCCGCCTTCATACGCGACCTTCCACATAGAAGTATCGGGCTCTTCAAAGCTTGGATTTACAACATAGTTAATCATTTTTACCTCAATATGACAGGTAGTGGTTGAACCGTCTTCAAGAGAACCTGTAATGTCATAAGTGCCGCCTGTATTTGTGTCAATTGACGCAATTTGTGTCTCATCCCAGTTAACGGTAGAGCGTTTATTTTCTGACCGGTCATTGTATATGACGTCAATCATTTCAGGAAGTTCAATTTCACTGCCTACATCACAGGTAATAAAAACATCAGGAACATAATCAACAGCTAGAGGTGCAGTTGAACCGTATTTTAAGTACTTGAATACATTTAAGGATGCAAGCGGATGACCGTCAAAATCAAACATCGCCTGATTATCCCATGAACAGCCGCCGTAATATAATCCCGCATCATCCGGGTCATAATCGGCGGCATAGCTGCTTGCCCAGCCGCTTCCGTATTTTTCCCAGATGGGAGAGTTGTCTGCGGTTGCTTTACCGACCGGAATCCACACGCCTTCCCAATAAAATACGCCGATAACTCCAACTTCATTGGCAGCTGCGCAGATGTCACGTATTATAGATGCCTGACTCTGTACGGTTGCGGCATAACCGTCAACCAGATCGTCTATGCCTTCGAAACTATTACTATAGCCGTCACCATCTTCAGAAGTATAACAATAAGAAGTTTCTGCGATAACTACCTTTTTATCATATTTATTCTGAATGTTTTTAGCAACAGTCTGCATATTTTCGTTAGTACCATCCCAGAAAGGATAGTAGGATAAAGCAAAAATATCATAATCAACATCTGCGTCTGACAGATTCTTTGCAATACCATCAATCTCATCAGTTAGCTCAATGTTTGTATAGTGTACGGCAATCTGAATATCTTTTCCGTAGGTTTCGGATATTTCACGAACTGCACGGCTGCCTGAGTTTAAAAGACTCATAATTGCGGGAGTATCAGTTTCGCCGGAGAGGCCGTAGTTAATTTCATTTCCAATCTGTACCATTCCTACATTTACACCGGCATCAAGAATCTCTGTAAGGCTTTCTTTGGTAAAGTCATAAAGTGCGTCGCACTTTTCTTCAACACTCATATTTTCCCAAGCCTTTGGAGCATGCTGTCTTTTCGGGTCAGCCCAGAAATCGGAATAGTGGAAATCAATGCATACTTTCATACCGTATTTGGTTGCGCGCTTTCCAAGTTCGACAGCAGTAGCAACATCATTATTGCCGCCGCCATATCCGTTGCCATTTTCGTCGTATGGATCATTCCATACACGCAGACGTATGTAATTTACGCCGGATTGTGCCAATGTCATAAACACATCCTGTTCTTCACCGTCATAATTGTAATAAGTAACACCACTGTTTTCCAGGGCAAGGACAGAAGAGGCATCCATACCGCGGATAAAGTCATCGGAAATGTTTGCAATCGGTTCTATATATATTTCAGATTCTTCAGGGCCGTCAGGTAATGGAAATGTGATTATCTCACCAATAGATTTTGATTGTGCAGGAAGTTGTGCCTGATTTGATGTTTCTGTTTCTTCTGATATTTGTGTATCTGTGGAAGGATCAGAAGGTTCAACACTTTGTGAGCCGCAGCCGGATAAAGCTGCCAAGCAAAGGCCGGTACTTAGTAATAAGGCGAGTAATTTTGTGTTAAATTTATTGATGGTTTTATTCATTATGACAAGCTCCTTTATTTTAATTAAGCTAATTTTTGGAGATAATTATTGAAATCTCACCATTGCATCAGAGATAAGCTCGAAGTTATCATTGCAAGTGATTTATCATAATATATTCTTCTTCATTTTCATCCACAATTTCAAATCCTGTTTTTTTATACATTTTAACTGCGTAATTGGCCTTTTGCACTGCAAGCGAAGCCTGTTTATATCCACAATCTTTCAAAATCGAAAGCATTTTTCTCATCATTGCGGTGCCTATTCCCTGCCCGCGGTAATTTTTGTACAGAGATATGGCAAATGAAGGGGTGTTATCGTCAACATGTCCGTAATCGTCCATTATACGAACCCAAACAGCACCGATAACTGTTCCGTATACTTCTGCAACTAAAGCTCTGTCATGTTTTTGTGTCCCAAAACCAGAGACATAAACCTGCAATTCAGGAGAGTTTATGATTGATCTGGGTGGAGCTTCCATTCCATTTGGTATGAAAATTGCTTCATATAGGAAATCATTTAATAAGGGATATTCGGTTTCTTTTATTTCGCGTATGGTGTAATTCATGTTATCTATTTTAATATCTGCCACAGTTCCATATATGTAATAGCAAAGTGTTTTGTTCTTAATTAGCATGTAGTATGTTAATTATATTAGATTATTTAATTGCAGCAATAACAGAAAATTTTTGGCAGGAATAAATGCATTTAACAGCTTTAAAATTGCTTTTATATAGCATTTCCGTTTCCTGTTCAACAGAGCATTCTCTGTCTAATTTCCTTCGTTCTTTCCACAGCTCGATATCATGTTCAGTTAATCCGCTATTTGCTAATTGATTTTCCCAATATGAATCAAACCAATCATTCATTTCCGGGTCTCCGGCGCAAAACTGGTCATAGTTTACGAACAGACCGTTACTTGGTAATATATCATAAATGCGTGAAAATAAATCCGATTTATCGTTGTTTTCTAAATGATGAATCGATAATGCCGAAGCAACTACATCAAAAGACTCCTTTGGAAGTTCATTGGAGTAATCCAATATACTGTAGTATACATTATTTATGCCTGAAAATCTTTTGCGGGCAACATTTAACATCTCATCAGCTATATCTACAAGAACATATTCGGATGTTGGAAAATGCCTAAACCAAAAATAGGATAGTAGTCCGGTTCCTGCACCTAAATCTAATATCCGTTTGGGATTCTCAATATTTGAAGCAATAAATTCTGTTGTGCTTTGGTAAAAATCGTTAAAGCACGGTATGAACTTTTTGCGGTTATTATCATATTCATCTGCTATAAGATTGAATTGTTGTTCTATGTTCATTTATAAGCTCCTATATAATATAGATTAGTCTACCACAAGAGAACCTGCATTGCAAATGTTGACAAGGGCATTGAGTTAGTTTAAACTATCCAATGTAAACAGGTTTACATATTAAGGAGAAAAGTTTATGACACTGGATATGGTAGCAGTAGGAAAAGAAGCAATAATCACCAAAGTCGGAGGCGAAGGAGAGCTTAGATGCCGCTTCCTTGATATGGGTCTTATTCCCAAAACTAAAGTAAAGGTGATTAAGATGGCACCAATGGGTGACCCGATTGAAATACAGCTTCGTGGCTATGAACTAACCATTCGTAAAGAGGATGCTCAGAAGATTGAGGTAAGATAATATGATATACGCATTAGTAGGAAATCAAAATTGTGGTAAGACAACTTTATTTAACCAGCTTACAGGATCAAATCAGCATGTAGGCAATTTTCCGGGTGTAACGGTAGACCAGAAAATGGGAGAAATCCGGGGCGAAAAAGGCGATGCAGTTGTGGATTTGCCGGGGATATATTCGATCAGACCCTACAGTAAAGAGGAAATTGTCACAAGGAATTTCATCTTAAATGAAAAACCGGATGGTATTATCAATATTGTAGATGCTACCAATATTGAGAGGAATCTATATCTTACTTTGCAGCTTTTGGAAATGCATATTCCTATGGTTTTGGCACTCAATATGATGGATGAGGTGCGTGGCAATGGCGGTGCAATAGATATTGATAAGATGGAAAAGCAGCTTGGGATTCCGGTAATTGCTATCAGTGCGATTAAGAATGAGGGAATAGATGATTTAATCCATTCAATCAGGGACGTTTCAACCAGACGAATTTATCCGAAAGTAACGGATTTTTGTGAAAAAGGACCTGTACATAGATGTATCCATGCAGTCAGTCATCAGGTAGAGGACCATGCGGAAGCAATCGGGATTTCACCGCGTTTTGCGGCAACCAAGATAGTAGAGGGAGATAAAGATATTACAGAGCGTCTGAAACTGTCCCAGAATGAGCTGGAACTAATGGAGCACAGCATTGTTGAGATGGAGCAGGACAGTGATATGGACAGAAATGCTGCATTGGCGGATATGCGCTATGAATTTATCGAAAAAACGTGCAGAGATACGGTCAAGAAATGTGAGGAAAGTAAAGAGCATAAGCGAAGTGTAAAAATTGATACCGTGCTCACCGGAAAATATCTTGCGATTCCATCTTTTTTACTTATAATGTTTATAATTTTCTGGCTTACTTTTGGAGTAATAGGAGCTTTTTTGAGTGATGTTTTAAGCTTGGGCATTGATGCTTTGTCAGGCTGGACTCAGACTGCGCTTGAGAATTACGGAATTAATCCGATTGTGGAAAGTCTTGTAATAGATGGTATTTTTGCGGGTGTAGGAAGTGTACTTAGTTTCCTGCCGATCATTGTGGTGCTGTTTTTCTTTTTATCGATCCTGGAAGATTCCGGATATATGGCAAGGATTGCATTTGTGATGGACAGACCGCTTCGTAAAATAGGACTTTCCGGCAAGAGCTTTGTGTCTATGCTGATAGGATTTGGCTGCAGTGTTCCGGCAGTTATGTCCAGCCGAACGCTTTCATCGGAGCGGGATAAGATGATGACGATCATGTTAATCCCTTTTATCAGCTGCTCGGCCAAAATTCCTATTTATGCCTTGTTCACGGCAGCTTTTTTTCCGGAGCATCCCGTACTTGTAATGATGGGCATGTATGTTCTTGGAATCATAGTCGGACTTATCGTTGCAATCGTATTAAATCATACGGCATTTCGTGGAAATTCCATGCCCTTTGTGATGGAGCTTCCAAATTACCGCTTCCCGTCAGCAAAAAGTGTATTGCTGCTTATGTGGGATAAGGCAAAAGATTTTCTGCAAAGAGCTTTTACCGTTATTTTCATAGCAACTTTGATCATATGGTTTTTACAGACCTTTGACACTCGTTTGAATGTAGTGGCAGACAGCGGAGACAGTCTGCTTGCTATGGTTGGGAAATGCATCGCCCCGCTCTTCATACCGCTTGGCTTTAATGACTGGCGTGTGGCAACTTCTCTTATAAGCGGCTTTTCTGCCAAAGAAGCGGTAGTAAGCACCCTAAGCGTACTCACAGGCACAACTATGAGCAGTCTAAGTGATACCCTTGGAACTATATTTACGCCTGTTACTGCAATTTCATTTTTGGTATTTACGCTGCTCTACACCCCCTGTGTTGCCGCCGTTGCAACCATCAAACGCGAAATGGGCGCCGCCTGGAAAGCATTATTAGTAGTATTGATGCAGTGCCTAGTCGCCTGGCTTTGCGCATTCATTATATACAACATACTTAATTACCTACTTTTTTGAGATAACCAGGATTGGATAAATAGTAACTTTTTTTGCGCCTCTGGCTCCGACAATAAGCAAAAAAAGTTACTATTTATTCAATCCGTCCCATTATCCAACAAAATAATTTCGTAATCACCCTATATCCCAATGCGCATACCATGCTTATAGAATTTATCCTTGCATTTTCCACAAACACGTATTATCATTATCTTTTAATGAAATCATTTTATTTTTTAATTAGGAAGTCCATGCAAGAATAAAAGTCGTAATAGTGAGGAGACTGTCAATGGATATATTTTTTGGACTTATGATTCCTTTTCTGGGAACGGCGGCAGGAGCTTCCTGCGTTCTTTTTATGCGCAATGCCTTGAATCCGTTAGTGGAAAAGGTTTTATTAGGTTTTGCATCCGGTGTTATGGTTGCGGCATCCGTATGGTCGCTGCTCATACCGGCCATAGATATGTCTGAAGGATATGGAAAACTGGCATTTATACCGGCAGCAGTAGGTTTTGCTGCGGGAATTGCCTTTTTGTACGGATTGGATAAATTGATACCGCACCTTCACCTGGGAGGGGATAAGCCGGAGGGGCCTAAGAGCGGACTTACGAAGACAGCTATGCTGGCACTTGCGGTAACATTGCATAATATACCGGAAGGCATGGCGGTAGGAGTTGTGTTTGCAGGAGTAGTTTCGGGAAATCATGAGATAACAATGGCAGCTGCGTGTGCGTTGGCCGTAGGTATAGCCATACAGAACTTTCCGGAGGGGGCAATAATATCGATGCCTATGAAAAGTAACGGCATCGGCAAAAGGAAGGCTTTTATATATGGTATATTATCCGGAGTTGTTGAACCTATCGGAGCTTTTATAACGATTTTGATAACAGGTGCTATCGAAAAGGCATTGCCGTTTCTTCTTGCGCTTGCAGCAGGAGCCATGTTGTTTGTAGTAGTGGAAGAGCTGATTCCGGAGGCTTCCAGAGATGGGGATTCCGACGGAGCAACAATTGGGTTTGCAGTCGGATTTTTAATAATGATGATTTTAGATATTACTTTAGGGTGAAATACAGAGGAGCGAATGAAAGATGAAAAGTTATGCATTGGATTTGAATTCTATTGAAAAGGTAAAAGGTTTTGTGTCGGTAATTAATAATATTAAGGGATATTTTGATTTGGTATCCGGAAGATATGTAGTTGACGCCAAATCTATTATGGGTATTTTTTCAATGGATCTGTCTAACAGTGTGGAACTGAGAATTCTGGAAACAAATGAGGATATATCCGAGATTGAAAAGGCAATAGAACCGTATCTTGCCAGATAACAATGATTTGAGAACTGCTTATTTTTGTGCTATATTATGTTAAGGATGGAGTTGTGGCATGAGAAAAGTAATGCATTTATTGCTTAACAGAGTATTTATTACAGCGATTATTGTTCTCATACAGATAATCTTTTTTATGATGGAGATTCTGATATGGAGCAATTATTATGTTGCAATTGCCGCCATACTCCGGCTTCTTAGTCTGGCTGTCATAATTTATCTTATATACAGACCCAATAATCCGGCTGTGAAACTAGCCTGGATCATACCCATTATGCTCTTTCCACTGGTTGGAGGAATAATGTATCTGGCCTTCGGGCATGTTATTATCTCGAAAAAACTCTGGAATAAAATGCAGACAGCGGACAAGCTTATGCGTGAAAATATGCCTGATAACGAAAGTGTATGGCGGAAATTGCAGGCTGAAAATCAAGTGGCAGCCAACCAGAGTAAATATATAAGTGAATTTTCGGGAATGCCGCTGTGGGAAAATACGAATACTACTTATTATTCAGACGGTCTGTCATGCTGGAAACAGATGCTTAAGGATCTTGATACGGCTAAGAAGTTTATATTTATGGAATATTTCATAATCGAAGAAGGCACTATGTGGAATGAGATTTTGAATACTCTCGAAAAAAAGGCTGGGCAGGGCGTAGAAGTCAGGCTTATTTATGATGATTTTGGAAGCGTACTTAAGCTTCCCAAGCGTTATGAACAGTATATTGAGAGCAAAGGCATCAAATGTATTGCCTTTAATAAGCTGATTCCTTTTATGTCTGTAATACTTAATAACAGAGACCATAGAAAGATTACGGTAATAGATGGAAAAATAGGGTATACCGGCGGCATAAATATGGCGGACGAGTATATAAATTATAAAAAGGTGTTCGGTTACTGGAAGGATGCCGGGTTGCGTCTTGAGGGAGAAGCTGTCTGGAACTTCACAGCCATGTTTTTGCAGATGTGGAATGTTGCACGCGATACCGATGACGATTATTCAAAATATCGTTATAATTTTAATGAAATATCAGATGCAAGAGGTTATGTACAGCCTTATGGAGATACACCTTTTGATGATGAGACATTAGGTGAAAACGTATACCTTAATATGCTTGGATATGCCAGAAAGTATTATTATGTTTATACACCATATCTGATAACAGATAATGAGATGTTTACCGCACTTAAACTTGCGGCTAAAAGAGGGGTTGATGTCAGAATTGTAACCCCCGGTATTCCGGATAAAAAGTCGGTATACTGGCTGACGCAGTCTTCTTACCAGAATCTGATAGAATCCGGAGTAAAAATATATCAGTATACACCGGGATTTATTCACTCCAAGTGTGTACTTTGCGATGATGAGACAGCCGCAATCGGAACAATAAATTTTGATTATCGTAGTTTTTATCACCATTTTGAATGCGGTGTATTTTTATATGATGCAGATGCGATTACAGAACTTAAGACGGATATGGAGGCTGCATTTGATGTATCGGAACTGATTACTCTTGATTGGTGCAAGGAAAAGTTTATGAAATTAAACGTAATCGGACCCATACTAAAATTGTTTTCACCGCTGTTTTAGAAAGAGGGATAAGTTTTTATGTTGCGTTTTATACAGGTGATAATATGCAATTTGCCCAGAATGTATATGATTCCGATGATGGCATATATGGCAAAACATCCGGAGAAATATTCGGAAGAGGCTTGCTATAAATATGCCAATCTTGCTATCACAAGAATGATGAAATCGGGACATATCACTACACAGGCCTATGGTTTGGAGAATCTGCCGGGAGATGGCGGATATATTATGTTTCCGAATCATCAGGGGAAATATGATGCTCTTGGCATATTACATACGCATACTAAACCCTGTTCCATAGTAATTGACGATGCAAAATCACATATGATTCTTACATCACAGTTTATTGATTTACTTAAAGGAAAGCGTATGGTCAAAGACGATCTGCGCCAATCTGTTAAGGTAATTAAAGAGCTTTCTGAAGAAGCTAAAGCCGGAAGGAAGTTCATTATTTTTCCGGAGGGTGGTTATTATCATAATCACAATGTGGTGTGTGATTTTAAACCGGGGAGTTTTAAGAGTGCAATGAAGGCGAAAGTGCCGATTGTACCGGTGGTTTTGATTGATTCGTACAGGGTGTTTGAAGAATGGTCGCTTAGGAGCGTGAAGACTCAGGTGCATTATCTGCCGGCGGTTTATTATGAGGAATATAAAGAGATGACAACGGTGGAAGTGGCGGAGATGGTGCATGAGAGGATTAAGGGGTATATTGAAGGAGTTTTGGGGAAGAACCGATAATCAGAGAATGATTATCGGTTCCGTATATTCATTACAAAAATCACAATTAAACTTATGCTGAACAATCATAGAATAGAGGTGGCTTGCCTGAATGTCGCATTGCAGCATTTTAATGCCCGCTGCGGATTTAATACAGTCTTCTGCATCCGCAAGCTTAGAGATAAGCGGTATAGAAGAAGCTTCTTTTATCGTACTAAGAAGAGCAGCCGCCGCTTTCCTAAATCCAAGCATTCTGGCATAATACACATAATCCTGTGAGCAGTAGTTATCAACGTCAGATTGATAAATATTTAACAATATATGCAAAAGATTTCGTGCAACTCTCGTATAAGTCATATCTTTGCTCTTTAAAACGTCGCATAAATCGGCATGGCTTAAAGAATTTGGAAGATATTTTATTAATTTATCGGAAAAATTAGTATCAATGTCAAAGTATCGTTCAAATCCCGGACTTTGTTCAAATTCCTTACCCTGTTCCAAGCCCAAGCCTCCATTTTGTTCATATAAAAGTTTATAATGCAGCAAAAGAGAGATGTCTTCCGGAAAAATCGGGAATGTTTTCAAATAAGATTCTTTAATCATTTCATATACGCAATCCGGAACTTGATCTTTTATGACACCGATGTCATTTTTTGCCATTATAACATCGCGTAGCGCAAGTGCAGAAGCGTATACCTCGTTGAAAGTGGCGTCATTATATCCCGCCCCAATACGCGATACAGTATAAGGCTTTATACTGCTTTTGCGTCTCTTTAAAGCTTTAAGGTATTCTATTCCCAGTATATTATTAGGATGATTTAATACATCCAAATGCTCCGTTAAATGTGGCGCAGTAACGCAAATAGCCTCATTTCTTGCCTTCGGATAAGAAGCGCCTCCTTTTAACCGTTGCTTAAGCACATTTTTAAACTCACCACTTTCCGATGTAAGCACATCGGCTATCTCGGATAAAAGTTCAATATTCCCGCATTCACTACCAAAACATATACAGTCTGCCACGCCAAGCCTATCCAGCAATGCAACAGCACCGGAAGCAAAATATTCCGCACTTGCAGTAGCATAATGAACCGGAAGCTCTATGACTAAATCGGCACCGCACATAAGTGCAGCCTTAGTGCGCAGATATTTGTTCATAATCGCAGGGGTACCGCGCTGTACAAAATTTCCGCTCATAATTATGATGCAGCGCTCGGCGCCTGTTACCTCTTTGGCTTTTTCAATCTGGTATTTATGACCGTTATGAAACGGGTTATATTCTGCGATAATTCCGACTGTTTTCATACAAAGTACCCTTTTTGTTTTAGTGTATCACGAAAAAGAGATAAAAAATAGTAGTTGACTCATATCCAGAATGTGGTATAATTCATGTTGTGTGTTGATACACTATGTACTTATGTGCATAAATAACCCAATCAGTCGAGTTGCTTGTTAGGGACTGAAGGGAGGTCAGGTGCGGAATGTCAAACGTAATCGTTAAAGAAAACGAGACTTTGGATAGTGCGTTACGTCGTTTCAAGAGAAGCTGTGCAAAAGCCGGCATCCAGCAGGAAATCCGTAAAAGAGAGCATTACGAGAAACCAAGCGTAAGACGTAAGAAAAAATCTGAAGCTGCAAGAAAACGTAAATACAATTAATAAGTTAATTAATTGGAAAATAATTTGAATATTTGATTCAAGAGCAAATCCCTGATTATCGTCAGGGATTTTGTATTGCGTGTGAAAAATTTATTTTTCACACTATCATAACTCCCAACTTTTCATAATAATTATGTTATAGATGAACTTACGGGAGCGATGAGTGTTGAAAAAAGAAAAGAAGCGAGTTATCAGCCTGTTTGTGGTGCTTTGCCTGTGCGTAAATATATTTACATATATGATGCCGATGCAGGTTTATGCGGCACCGGAGGTTTCCGCACCTTCATATATTGTGATGGAGGCAGCCACTGGGCAGGTTATATGTGAGCAGGATGCAAATACCAAAAGAAGTCCGGCAAGTATCACCAAAATAATGACGCTGCTTATTGTATTTGAGCATCTGAAAAGTGGAAGAATCCATTTGGAAGATAAGGTGACAACCAGTGCTTATGCCAAGTCAATGGGCGGCTCACAGGTATTTTTGGAAGAGGGAGAAATCCAGACATTAGATACGCTGATAAAATGCATAGCAGTAGCATCCGGAAATGATGCAAGTGTGGCGGTAGCTGAGTACATAGCCGGCAGTGAGAGTGAGTTTGTAAAGCTGATGAATGAAAAGGCGGATGCCATGGGTCTTCAGAATACGCATTTTGAAGACTGCTGCGGTCTTACTGATTCGGATAACCATTATACTTCTGCTAAAGATGTGGCAATCATGTCAAGAGAACTGATTACAAAATATCCGGAAGTCTTTAAGTATACGCAGATATGGATGGAGGATATTGAACATCGTACGGCACAGGGAACGTCCATTTTTACCTTGTCAAGTACCAACAAACTGTTGAAACGTTATGAGTATGCAACAGGATTAAAGACCGGCTCAACATCCAAGGCAAAATACTGTTTATCAGCAACGGCCAATAAAGACGGAATGGAACTTATTGTGGTAATTATGGCAGCCCCCGATAATAATACAAGATTTTCAGACGCTATTGCGCTTTTTAATTACGGATATAGCGTAATAAATATGTATACCGATGAAAATAAGGATCCTCTTCCCACACAGAAAGTACATAGAGGTGTGGAAGACGAGGTTAATCTGGCTTATGCTGGAGAATTTAAGTATCTTGACACTGCCGGAAATAATCTGAATGATATTCAAAAGGAAATCAGTCTGCCGGATATAATAGAAGCACCTGTTTCGGAAGGTGATGCGGTAGGAGAGGCCGTATATAAATTGAACGGAAATCGTATCGGAAGCGTGTCAATTTTGGCCGCAAAAGATGTGGAGAAAGCAGGATATCTGGACTACCTTAAGAAAGTATGGGATAGGTATCTGATTTTGTAGATGACTGTATTTATTGTGGGCAGAGCTTATAAACTCTGTCCATTTTTATATGCTTTTATCGCGAAAAATGAGGTCTACAAAAATTCAAAATTATATGATAATATTATCCTATATAAATTCTGAATACGGAGGGATTTTATGATAGAAAACATTACGGTTAACGATCAAAGCAGCATCCGAATCGGCGGAGAGCAGGTCCTTTATTTTGACCCATTCAATATCAAAACACAGCCACATGATGCAGGAGTGGTTTTCTTCACTCATTCGCACTATGACCATTTTTCACCGGATGATTTTAAAAAGGTGGCAAATGAGAATACTATATATGTTACACCGGCGGATATGGAAAAAGATTTAAGAAAAGCCGGCATTGATACGCAGAATATGATTACCATGAAACCGGGTGAAAAGGGACAAGCTTTAAACATAGAAGTTGAAGCAGTTCCGTCCTATAATTTAATGAAGCCTTTTCATCTTAAGAAAAACGGCTGGCTCGGCTATGTGGTAACAGTAAATGACACAAGAATCTATGTCTGTGGGGATATGGATGCAACATCGGAGGGTAAAGCAGTCAATTGTGACATTGCATTAGTGCCTATTGGCGGAAAGTTTACTATGAATGTAAAAGAGGCAGCGGCTTTTGTTAACGAGATGAAGCCAAAGATTGCAATTCCAACGCATTATGGAAGCATAGTAGGTAAAAAGGAAGATGGACAGGAATTTGCAAGGCTTGTGGATAGCAATATACAGGTAGTGATAAAATTATCATAGTTTACTCGTCAATTCTACCGTTGCGATTTTCATATATTATATGATATACTTTATAGCGTCCGTAAATTTTAGTTGACTAAAATCAATTATTTTAAATAGAATCCGGAGAAGAAATATGCTCCAAATTATATCGATTGTAATACTAATCTTTATCTGTTTTTTCCTGCTTATTATGTTTATTGACTGTAATCGTTTCATAACAACCGTTTATGAGATTGAGTCAAAGAAAATCAGCAGAGAATTTACATTTGTACTTTTATCGGATCTTCACAATAAATCTTTCGGGAAACAGAATGAAAGACTGCTTAAGGCAATAGACAAGTTATCACCCGATGCAGTTATTACGGCCGGAGACATTATCACAGCTCAAAGAGGTGAAAAATATATGATTGCGGCTGCGTTTATGGAACAGCTTGCTGCAAAATATCCGGTTTATTACGGAATGGGAAATCATGAACACTGTGTTGGGGAAGAACCTGAAAGATTCGGAGATATATATGAAAAGTATATGGAGATATTGTACAAGGCCGGAATTGAGCCTTTAATAAATGAAAATGTCAGTCTGCCGTCGGCAAATATTAAAGTCTGCGGACTTCAGATGGATAGGCAGCGCTATTATGGCAAATTTGTTAAGAAGGCAATGCCTGAAAACTATTTGAGGGATATTTTGGGAAATGCAGACCGGGATAGTTTTCAGATTTTAATTGCGCACAATCCCGATTACTTTGAAGATTATGCAAAGTGGGGGGCGGATTTGGTTGTTTCAGGACATGTACATGGCGGGTTGATGCAGCTTCCGGTACTTGGAGGAGTGATATCTCCGAGACTTACACTTTTTCCGAAATATGACGGTGGGAGATTTGAATGTGGTACTTCCATAATGCTGCTTAGCAGAGGGCTTGGAACACATACACTTCCAATCAGGATATTTAATCCCGGAGAACTGGTGTTCGTTAGACTGAGACCGCATTCATAACAGATTATTAAGATAAAGGTGGATAACCCATGGCTATACCGGTTAAGCTGGAGGTCTTTGAGGGACCTCTGGATTTATTATTGCATTTAATTGATAAAAATAAAGTTGATATTTATGATATTCCTATCGTGGAGATTACGGAGCAGTATCTGGATTACATCAAGCAGATGGAAACAGAGGATATGAATGTCATGAGTGAGTTTCTGGTTATGGCGGCAACACTGATTGATATCAAGTGCCGTATGCTTCTGCCCAAGGAAGTGAATGAGGAGGGAGAAGAAGAGGACCCCAGAGCTGAACTTGTGGAAAAACTGCTGGAATATAAGATGTGCAAGTTTATGTCTTATGAACTTAAGGACAGAATGATAACGGCAGAGAAGAGTTTTTATAAGAGGCCTACCCTGCCAAGAGAAGTCAATGATTACGTAGAACCTGTGGATTATGAACAGCTTATTGGGGATATGACGCTTGCAAAGCTTCAGGATATTTTTAACTCCGTAATGAAAAGGCAGGAGGATAAAATAGACCCTGTCCGCAGTACATTCGGTAAAATCGAAAAAGACGAAATTGATATGGAGCTAAAGACCGTTTACATAGAGGACTATATCAGATGTCACAGGAAATTCAGTTTCCGTAAACTTTTGGAAAAGCAAAACAGTAAAATGGAAATAATTGTAACATTTCTGGTAATTTTGGAGCTTATGAAAATGGGCAGGATTGGAATTGAGCAGGAAAATATTTTTGCAGATATAATGATCACGTCCAAAGAGGCGGTTTAGAGGTTAATAAGAGGAAGGGATATACATATGGAAAAGCAGAAGGCAAAGGCAGTACTGGAAGCAGTCCTTTTTACAATGGGAGACTCAGTAGAAATAGACAGACTGGCAGGTGTCATAGAAGAAGATACTAAGACGACAAAGGAAATTCTAGATGAAATGGCACAGGAATATGAAACTGATGACAGAGGGATAGAATTGACTACATTGGACAATGCGGTGCAGCTTTGTACCAAAGGTGACTATTATGAATACCTGATTAAAATCGCCAAAACTCCCAAGAGATTTGTATTGACGGATACTTTGCTTGAAACCCTTTCGATAGTTGCTTATAAGCAGCCGGTTACAAGACTCGATATTGAAAAAGTACGTGGGGTAAGCTGTGACCATGCAGTCAATAAATTGTTGGAATTTGATCTGATCACTGAAGTCGGCAGGCTGGATGCGCCGGGGAGACCGCTGTTATTTGGCACCACCGAGCAGTTCCTTCGAAGTTTTGGGGTAAAATCGCTGGATGATCTTCCGGAAATCAATCCGGTACAGATGGAGGAATTTAAGATGCAGGCGGAATCGGAGATAGAGATGCAGTTGGATATTTAGTCTCACCTTGCATTTAAGCGCATATATATTAACGATGAACAATTTCGGGTTAATATATGTGCGCATTTATTTTGAAAAAATTTACTTTCTCAGGGAAACCTTATAAACGAATTCATATCAGGCATTGCAGCAAAGTCGTAAGTCTTGTACTCATCCTAACTATGTTAACAGTTATAATAAGACCGATAAACACATCAGCATACAATTCATTGCTGCTTAATGCTGCGGAAAATGATACCGGAGAAAGTAATAAGCAACAACAACCGCAACTGCAGCTCTATGCCCAGGCAGCAGTGCTTATGGATGCCGATTCAGGGCGCGTATTATATGGGAAAAATGAAGACGAAGTGCTTCCCATGGCAAGCACAACCAAGATAATGACCTGTATTCTGGCACTGGAATACGGAAATCTTGACGATATCGTGGAAGTGTCGTCTTATGCGGTAAGTATGCCTAAGGTTAAACTATATATGAAGCAGGGTGAGAAGTACCGTCTTGGCGATTTGCTCTATTCTTTGATGCTTGAGTCCCACAATGATTCCGCGGTTGCGATTGCTGAGGCAGTGGGCGGCAGTGTTGAAGAGTTTGCGGTTATGATGAACCAGAAAGCAAGAGATATCGGCTGCTTTGATACATATTTTATTACACCTAACGGTTTAGATGCTGCCGTGAACAATACCGGCAAAGTCCATTCCACTACAGCTGCTGATTTGGCAAAAATAATGGCATACTGTGTCAAAGGGTCCCCGGCTAAAGAGCAGTTTCTTAATATCACCCAGACAAGATCTTACAGCTTTACTGACTCTAGCGGTCAACGAAATTTCAGCTGCAGTAACCACAACAGCTTTTTAAGTATGATGAGCGAAGCGATTTCAGGCAAGACCGGTTTTACAAACAAGGCAGGTTACTGTTATATCGGTGCGGTGGAAAGCGAGGGCAGGACTTTTACCGTTGCTCTTCTTGCCTGCGGCTGGCCAAACAATAAGAATTATAAATGGAGCGATATGAGGAAACTGACAGAGTATGGTATGAAAAATTATGAATGTCAGGACATTTATCAAGAAAAACATTTTAACGATATACCGGTAATAAACGGAATTGCGGGAGAAAATGCCACTCCTTATGATGAGGCCTATATCAGAGTTACTTATGAAAAGCCTGAAAACGGATCTCTGCCATACCTTCTTTGCGCACAGGATAAGGTGGAAGTCAAGACTGATATTGTAACTTGGCTTGAAGCTCCTGTTGCAGCAGGAGAGCAGGTTGGTCAGATATCGTACTATTTAAACGGCGAACTTATAAAGGCATATCCAATCACTACAACCGATGAGGTAGTCAAGACTAACTACCCATGGTTTTTGAAGTATATATTAAAACTTTTTCTTTTAAACTGAATTAAAGTTGAAATGCATCAATTCATAATAAAATTTTTAGCAAATTCTTTATATTTTTTTAAATTTCTATCTAGTCGTTTTTGGTAATATATGTTACACTTGTAATGTTGTTAAGATACACATGCAGTCTGTTTTATATGCAGACTGCGAAATAATATGTTAGTATTATTTATATAAGATAAATGGAGGGCTGAAAAATGAGTACTATTTCTCAGGCGGGGCAAAGAATTAATGCTTTGCTCGATGAAAACAGTTTCGTTGAAATCGGTGCACTTGTCAGCGCAAGAGCAACAGACTTCAATCTGAAACAGACAGAAACTCCCTCAGACGGTGTTATTACCGGCTATGGAGTGATTGACGGCAATCTTGTGTATGTATACAGTCAGGACGCTTCCGTACTTAACGGAACGGTCGGCGAGATGCATGCAAAGAAAATTGCAAACCTCTATGATTTGGCTATGAAGATGGGAGCACCGGTTATTGGTCTGCTTGATTCTGCCGGTCTTAGATTACAGGAAGCTACAGATGCCCTGAATGGCTTTGGCGAGATTTACCTGAAACAGACATTGGCTTCCGGTGTTATTCCGCAGATTACGGCTGTTTTTGGAACATGTGGCGGCGGGCTTGCGATTTCTGCAGGTATTACAGATTTTACTTTTATGGAGGCAGATAAGGCAAAATTATTTGTAAATGCCCCCAATGCACTTGACGGCAATAGCGTTGCTAAATGCGACACAAGTTCCGCTAAGTTCCAGAGTGAAGAAGCGGGTACTGTGGATTTTGTTGCAGATGAGGCATCAGTTCTTGCAAAAATAAGAGAGCTGGTATCAATGCTTCCTGCAAATAATGCGGAAATAGCAGTATCTGACTGCACAGACGATTTGAACAGAGGCTGTCCTGACCTTGCTAACTGCGTAGGCGATACTTCAATCGCATTATCCCAGATCGCAGATAACGGAGTATTTGTTGAAGTAAAACAGAACTTTGCAAAAGATATGGTTACGGGCTTCATTAAATTAAACGGAGCAACCATTGGTGCTGTTGCAAATCGTACCGAAGTGTATAATGATGAAGGAAAGGTAGAAGAGAAGTTTGATGCGGTAATTTCCGCAAACGGAGCAAAGAAGGCTGCTGATTTTGTTAATTTCTGCGATGCTTTTGAGATTCCGGTTCTTTCTCTTACTAATGCAAAAGGCTTTTTGGCTGATAAATGTAATGAGAAGAAAATTGCAGATGCTGCTGCAAAACTTACATACGCATTTGCAAATGCAACTGTTCCCAAAGTAAATGTGGTTATCGGCAAGGCGTACGGAAGCGCTTATGTAACTATGAATTCCAAGGCAATCGGAGCTGATATAACAATGGCATGGCCCAGTGCGGAAATTGGAACTATGGATGCTTCTCTTGCTGCCAAAATCATCTGTGATGGACAAGGCGCGGATGCAATCGATGCCTGTGCAAAAGAATATGCGGCATTGCAGAACAATGTAACCAGTGCGGCTAAGAGAGGATATGTAGACCAGATTGTAGAGCCTGTTGATACAAGAAAATATATCATTGGCGCATTTGAGATGCTGGCTGCAAAATGCGAAGGCCGTCCTGAGAAAAAACATGGTACAGTTTAGAAAGGGTGATACTTAATATGAAAAAATTATTAGCGATATTAGGTATGATTACCTGTATGATTGCATTGGCTGCCTGCGGTGCTGCGGATGAGACACAGTCATTAAGCGATGAGGAAAAGACGCAGTTGATTACAGCTGGAGAGATCAATGTTAATGCGCTGTACCAGGTCATAGCATCAGATGCGGTAGAGCAGTATGCAGGCAATGAAGTTATATACAACGGTCTGCAAAGCTTTCAAAGTGCATTGGAAGATATGGGTAATTATATAGGTGCATCGGGCGGTGAAGTAGAGGTTAACGGTGAAGAAACTATCATCAGAATTAATATGGGCGGAACCGATCACGACGCAGTTGCAGAAATGATAATAAATTCTGAAACAACAGATTTTATGAGTTTAGCAGTTAATGTTATTTATACATTTGAAGAACAGATGGAAAAAGCAGGATTAAATACCTTGCTTGGTATGGGAACAGTATTTGTCATTCTTATCTTGATCAGTCTGATCATATCTGCGTTTGGACTGATATCCAAGGCTCAGAAATCCGAGAAGAAGGCTGATGCTCCGGAGAAGAAAGTTGACAATGTAGTGGCCCAGATTATGGAGAAAGAAGAACTTTCCGACGATCTTGAATTGGTGGCAGTAATATCAGCGGCAATCGCTGCATACGAAGGCTCCGGTTCAACCGACGGTTTTGTTGTAAGATCAATTAGAAAAGCACGTAGATAATAGAATGGAGGAATAAAAATGAAAAATTATACAATTACCGTAAACGGAAGCGTATATGACGTAGTAGTAG
>JAFLTG010000051.1 GCA_022510545.1 Lachnospiraceae bacterium
GCTTATTGTGGCTATGGCACTTGGTACAACCGGATGTAATGGCAGCACAGGTAAGAACACAGCGTCAGGTACGAGAACAGAAGTTGATACGCAGGTAGATAATAATCTGTCGGAGACGAAAGGCGATGCACAAACTGATGGACAGGTGCCGGATGAAGAGGTAGACGCCCAGTCGGATAAAAGTGTACTGGGAACCGGCAATACGGTCTTTGATTTTTATGTGACAGATCAGGAAGGCAGCGAATCTTCGTTTGAAATCCATACTGACAAAGAGACAGTAGGGGAAGCACTGCTGGAGCTTGGATTGATTGACGGAGAAGAAGGTGAATATGGCCTTTATGTAAAAACAGTTAACGGGATAACCGTCGATTATGATAAAGACGGTAAATACTGGGCATTTTATATTAATGGTGAATATGCTTCAAGCGGTGTTGACTCTACCAAGATAACTGAGGGAGAGAGTTACTCCTTTAAGGTCGAATAAGCCGAACAGAAGAAAAGGTCACGCTTATGAATATGAAGCTCACTATTAGAGAAATTGCCGTGTTTGGAATGCTTGGAGCTGTTATGTATGCTTCAAAGTTTATCATGGAGATGCTGCCTAATATTCACCTGCTTGGAGTATTTGTAGTTGCATTTACGGTTGTTTATAGGAAAAAGGCGTTGTATCCGATTTATACTTATGTAATTTTAAACGGTATTTTCAGCGGCTTTGCGACCTGGTGGATTCCTTATTTGTATATATGGACAGTTCTTTGGGGAGCCGTTATGCTGCTTCCAAAGAAGATGCCTAAAAAAGTACAGCCTATAGTGTATATGGCGGTATGTGCGGCGCATGGTTTTCTGTTTGGGATATTGTATGCTCCGGCACAGGCTATACTGTATGGACTTAGTTTTAAGGGAATGATAGCTTGGATTGCAGCAGGGTTTCCTTTTGACTGTATACACGGTATCAGTAATTTCTTCTGCGGAATGCTGATTATGCCGGTTATAGCAGTGTTAAAATTGGCAGACAATAATATGTCTCCTACAACTTAGTTTGTAGGAGACAAACGCTGTATCATTTCGATGCACATTCTTCCGTTATGATATGGACCTTTCCACGGATGAGCAAGGGCTTGACTTGGGTCTACTTTATTATCTGCGGGAATACTTTCTATCCATTCACCACTCTTTTCATCTATTACATGCTGCTGTATAAAATGCCAGATTTCTTCGGATGCCTTAAGATATTCTGTTTTCTGAGGCTCCAGCTGATAAGCGTTGTAGAAACCGGTCACAGCTTCCGCCTGAACCCACCAAATCTTCTGACAGTCAATCTTATTTCCCTCACGTTCATTATTTAAGGCATGTTGGAGCTTATCATATGCGTTGTGGTATGCCGAGTTTGCAAGCCCGGTTATTATCGGCTGCATTTCACTTGTTAACGCTTTATCGTTTAAAATTTGACATCCGCGGTCTATAAGCCATGATGCTTCAATATTGTGACCGAAGGATTCAAGGTCGATTAGCGAATTATAATCAAGGTCGAAAAAGACATCTAAAATCTGTTTTTCATAGTCATATATTTTTTCGCGGAGGAGTCTGAATATATATCTGATGGAGTCGGACACCTGATTGGATGAATCGGCACGATATAGTTCACAGTAAGCCTCCATAACATGCAGCAGAGTATTCATAGTACGCTGCGCCATAACTCCGTTTTCCGAAAGCTTCTCATTAGTAGTCGGTGTGAAATCACGGTTAAATGCTTCAAGATATCCGTTTGCATCTTTGCATTTTTCCTCGATGATATGATAGATTTCATAGGCAAGGTCTAGAGCATCTTTCTTCCTGCTTGCCTGGTAATAGGCAGATAGGGAATAGATGGCAAATGCCTGGTTATATGTGTGCTTTGTATCATCATATGGAGTGCCGTCATAATTCACTGACCAGTAAACGCCGCCATGCTGATTGTCATAGCAACAAGCAGTCAGGAAGTTGTAAGCATGGTCAGCCATTATAAGAAGTTCTGGTTCTTGAAGCAGTATGTAGGCTGAGGAGTAGAACCATAGAATCCTGTTGTTTAGGATTGCGCCTTTAACACTTGTTTTGTCCGGAACTCCGTTGCAGTCGGCATAGCCGTAAAAGCCGCCGTTTGTTTCATCTTTCATCTTGTTCCAGAAGGGGATGATGTTGTTTTCTAAATGGTTTTTGAATTTATTTGATTCCATAAGTTATAAATCCCTAATGATATTTGAATGCATTATAGTGATATAAAGTTTTGTATTTTATACTAATTACTATATCGGTTGTAGTGGTATAAATGGTTAAGTTTTTGGAATGAAAAGGTGTGGTTTGTTATAAAATAACTCTAACATCTGGTCAGAGTTTATTCTAAGACATAAGACTTATTATCATAGAATTATCCAGCGGGCATTATATATTTGCAAACGTAATTTAAGAACTTATGGTGGGTCATTGGAACATGAAGTACAAGATGTTGATGAGAAGGCCGCATGTGCTGTTAAAATCAGCCTCCAATACAACTTTTCACAAGTGATAAATCTCTGCCACAATGAGAGAGTATTTTTGCTTATGCCTGTAATATATTAAGATAATTACAGGCATAAGCAGATAAGATAACTATTATAAATTTTCTTAAATATTATAGTATTTTGCAAACTCTGCAGGATGAGGGATTGCAGCCATTTCCCGGCACTCCTGACGTTTTGATGCTATAAAGTTTTTAATAAGCATCTCAGGGAATACACCGCCGGCCATAAGGTATTCATGATCTGCTTCCAGCGCATCCAAGGCAGCTTCCAGCGATGTTGGAAGTGCATGCAGTTTAGCTTTTTCTTCATCCGAAAGAGAATAAAGGTTGAAATCATACGGACCCCACCCATTCTCATGTGGGTCGATCTGATTCTTAATACCATCAAGACCTGCCATCAATATGGCTGAATAGCACAGATACGGATTACAGGTTGCGTCCGGATTTCGCAATTCGAAGCGGCGCATATTAGGCTGCTTTGCATATGCAGGAATACGTATTACCGCGCTGCGGTTTGAAGTAGCATAACCTACGGTGACAGGTGCCTCAAAGCCGGGAACCAGCCGCTTAAAGGAGTTGGTGCTGGGATTGGTAAGCGCACACAGGGAGGAGATATGTTTTAACAGACCACCCATAAAATAGTGTGCAGTCTTGCTTAAATGTGCATAACCGTCATCGTCAGAAAATACGGGTTCCCCGTTTTTAAGAAGAAGCATATGCACATGCATACCGTTTCCGGCTTCTTTGTAAACAGGTTTTGGCATAAATGTAGCTGTCATTCCGTATTTGGCGGCGGTGTTATGAATGATGTATTTTATCATCATAGTTGCATCCGCCATTTTGGACATTTCTCCAAGCATTGGTTCAATCTCAAACTGACCGGAAGAACCAACTTCAGGATGATGATATTTTATCGGAATTCCGACTTTTTCCATTTCCAGACACATCTCTGAGCGACAGTCATAAGTATGGTCAAAGGGCTTTGCTATATGATAAGCTTTCTGATGAGGTACAATACGTCCCTTGCCTTCAACCGCGCTGTTCCATGGAGCTTGTGATACATCCAGTTCCATACTGATGGAGTTGGGTTGAACCTCCCAGCCTACATTGTCAAAAAGATGGAACTCAAATTCCGGCAATATCAGCATAGTGTCGGCAACGCCGGTTTCTCTCATATAATTTTCAGCGGCTTGTACAATGTTTCTTGGATATTGGTCAAGCGGACGATTGGCAGGGTAGTCAATGATCATTGCATTACCAGCTACCGACAATGTTGGAACTTCACAGAAAGAATCGATTACGGCCGTGTCCAGATCGGGAATAAAGACCATATCGCTTTTTTCCACAACGGCATAGCCATAGTTTGACGCATCAAAACCAATGCCGTCAGTAAGTGTACTCTCCGAAAACTGCTGTACGGGTATGGTCACATGGCGGTATTGACCATTGATATCAACGATTTTAAAGTCAATCATTTTGATATCATTGTCCTTGATCAGGTTCATAAAATCTTTTACGGTTCTCTTCATTCAATTTACCTCCACAATACATATTTTTGTTTTCTGCCGTAAATAAATTATGTATATCTTCATCATATCGGAAAAAAATGGAGAAAACAACTGAAATTTGGCATATGTGGTTTTGGAGGTTTGGGATGATGATTCTGAATCATACTTTAACCGGCTACATTCTTTGATTGACGGATTTCACGCATGAAATCCGTCAATTCTGATATGGTCTGATTCTGATGATTGATTATTTCTGACTGTGCTGTTAATTGCGCTTGTAAATTCTGTATTTCAGACTTAAGAGTATTAGGCGTAATCTGCTCTACACTGTATTTCCCATTTGTATAATTGGCTGAAAACTCACTGTAACCATAATATGTACACTGTGGCGCTTCATCTGAGGAGTTTTCATAATATTCAATGGGGGATTGATTATTACTAAGCAGTTCATATAGTGTGTTAAAATCTGCATCATCAGCCGATACATCAAATCTCAACACAAGTTTTCCGTCCGGATAACGGAATGGGTAAAAATTGTTTACGTTTAATTCTGTTTCTTTAATTTTAATTTTCATTTTATTTGTCCTCCTAATAAACTTTAGAAATAGTAATAAAAGTCATTCACTTTTATTACCTTTGGTTTGCAACCTTTTGATGTATAAAGGTCTATAGTAAATTCATTATCATATTTTGAGCCTGTTAAATTGGGGCTAAAAGCTATTGAATTTAATGGTGATGTTAAACTTATAGTTTCACCTTTGTCATTATTTAAACTATAAGTTTTAAAACTGCTTGGATAACAATTCAAAAATATTGATGCTCCGGTATTATTACCTTTTATATGAAAATATGCTTTTTCAAACATATTTATAGAATCATTAGAAGAAAGAACATCAATATATATACTCTCAGCTCTTGCATTAAAGTATAAATGTAAAATCCTACTATTTGGATTGTATTCAACCTTATTACTCATTAGCATTGATGTAAAAGAATTAGAACTAATATAAATATCCAAATCAAAAGTTCCTTCAACATTATCCGTTGGGGTATCTTTAAGATACACCTCTTCCCATGCACCATTTTTATAAACCTTAATTGATTGGGCATCCTGCCATGCATCATCTTCATATTTTCTGGCAAGGGTTATCTCTTCCCACGCACCATCTTTATAAACTTTAACCATAGCACACCCCCTACCACATCCAGACCTTACTGGTATCAGAAGGTGTACTTTCCTGAACTGCAACAGTTTTACCATCATTAGTATTGCCAACTAATTGAAAATATGTTCCGTCATAAACAAACAAGTATGGTATATTTGCTTTGATAATACCACTGCCGCTAATCCTGCTGTTTTGATAATACATAGCCTTTGCGCCTGTGGAATTTATATTCAATGTTGGGTTAGAAGCGGTATTAGCATATGTAAATTTTACTATAGCAATTGCTCCATCAGCCAACTTCCAGTCAGTTATTGATACTGTTTTTGCAACTGTACCTGATGATATAGAACAAGTTCCATAAATATGCTTATTTGTTAACATATCTTTTTTAGCTATATCGTCCAACTCATATTCTATGCCATTCTTATAAAATGTAAATTTGTTATTATTTTGTTCTATTCTCATACCTATTCTTGGATGAGAACCTGTATCTTTAGGGTCTATCAACATATCATATGTATGCTTTTCATTATCTGTGGTACCAATTTGTATCTTATCTCTTTCAAATACTACTACAGCTCTATTACTATATTTATCATCTGTACTAATAGCTAATGTATGCTCTCCAAAAATTTCTACGGGGTTAGTGCTGCCACTTATTGAGGCTATATTTATTTTTTGTCCCTTATGCTTAAGAGTATCAATTTCAGCACTAAATTCACTTATATCTTTAAGTGTACCTTTAAACTGTTTTGTTAAACTTGTAGAGTCATATGATAACTGAAATAATGTATTTGTATTGGTATTTCCGGTACTTTCAATATATATATTTTTAATTGAAAAATTATTAAGTATATCAGACTCAAAATCCATATTTCTTGTTCTAAACAAATCATCTTTTGTTACCGTAACATAAGATGTTTTATCACCTGTAAGCTGTTTAAATAAATCCAGTCTACCATTTCTTAGCTTAAAATCCTGAATTTCTTCTTCATTGGTACCTTTGGAGTATATAGTTACATCGCCTCTTATTATTCCACCGGTTTTGTCATATTTATCATTAAATTTTGCATAATCTTCTTTGCTTAACAACCCATCTACGCTATTTGTTACCTTAGGGATAGCATTAGCGGAAATAGCAACCCACTTTTCGCCATTATAGCGATACGTATAATCAGTATCCTTAACGTTTACAGTCCATCCGTCTTCCGGCTCAGGATATGTTGAAGCAATATCATTATAACTATTAACTGCTTCCTTCCAGTCAATATTGGTTTCCAATGCAGACAATTTATTATCTACCTCATTGGGTGTATAGGGCGTATATCCAAGAGCATCAGTAACATTATCCTTTGTAATTTCGCTGCGAATAGTCTCAGAAGATTTATCATCAACGTTTCCAAGTCCTAGCTGGTCTTTGGTAACTTTATGCGGGTTTTCTTTATCATCAATATGATTATCTAACTTAAGTTCAAAATTACAAATCATACCTTCAAATTGATCCCACATATCCCAAGAATCAATAGAATCAATATGGTCTCCATTATGAACCCTTGGAATGACTTCAATGTTAAAAGTCCAAGTAGTTAATGATTTGCCAGCTTCATCTGTTAAATGGATTTCGCATTTATTTAGTCCGGCACAGGACAGGATTTGCTCACCATTGGATATGGAAGTGTCAACAATTATTATATTTCCATCGATAGTGCAGCATTCTTCACCTTGAAATTGTGTGCCGTCAGCTTTTAACATTCTTAAATAAACTCTGGATTTAGTTAAGTCAATTACTTCATCATCTGATACTATGTTGAAACTAAACTTTCTACCGGTATCATATTGTTTGGCAGCTATGGTTAAAATGCCCTGGTCATTATAAAAGCTCAAATCGTTTATTTTGTTTATTTCCATCAAATCACCTCTAATATAATTAAAGCGCCTTATTCAGACGCTTTTTTAGATTTATTATTTTTATTATTTTGAGTTACTTCTGTTTCTTTCTTTGTTATTTCTTCTTGTTCTTTTCTATATTCTGCCAGTTCTTTTTGAGTCTGCTGCTGTGATAAGTTTTGCAGCTGTGTATTAACATAATCCAAAACCAAGGATTTGCTTTGAACATCCAAAGCATGTTGTGATATAAGATTTAATAAGTTCTGTTTAAAATCCTCCAAAAGCAATCCGTGAGTTAGTTTATTATTTTCGTTCATATTAAAAATCCTTTCTTTGTTTTAATAATTTAACCTCTTCTTTAAGTAATTCTATTTCTGAATGGTGTTCCTGAATTAATTTAACAACGGCAGGAAACATATCGGACATTTCCCATGTATCAACTTCGGTATGGTCTTTGTTCCATCTTGCAGCGGCAGGATAGTATTTGGCGACATCTTCTGCAATAAATCCTATGTATAATTCTGAATTGTCACCACCGCCATTTTTTTCGTTATATCTAAATTGGCATACGGGTAAATTGTATATGGAATGAGGATTAAAATAATCGTCTAGTTCTGAAGAAATATCTTGTTTATATCTGCGTGATGAAGAAGCAGCTGAGATAGAACCATCATAACCAATATAAAGCGCACGCTTGGATAATCCTGAAAATGACCGTTCATTATAAGCCTGTGTACATTTAATATAGTTACCATAATTCCAGCTATCTATTATTGAATTATCTTCTTTTAAACATAAACTGCCGCATATGCCTTCTGCATCTATGATGTTATGAATATACGAATTTACTACGTAAGATAAATAACTATTACTTCCAATATTTTCTTTAATCACACTATATCCTTCATTTATAAAAGCTAAATATGTGCTATAACCACTACTTTGAGTATCTATACTTACATTACTATTACCTCTTTTATGAGCAATATTTGAATATCTATAAGTATGATTATCGTCATATGTTAAATAACTATAACAACCTTGATTTGTCATAAAATTTAACTTACTACAAGAAATAGTTGTTTTTAGTTCTAAATCTGAAATTATGCCTTGACACGAAATAGATCCAAACCTTCCTTCTATATCATCTGTAAGTATATTTAAATCTGTACAATTAATAGTATAGGTATTAATATTATTGCCGCCATTAATAAAGCCATCATTAAAATCAATAGATAATTTGTCCCCACTAATTAAACCAGTATCGAAATCAACAGACAATTTATCACTGTCAATTAACCCTGTTTCAGTATTGATAAATAATTTATTTATAAAATTACCATTAATTATATTACCATCATAATGCACAATTGTTGTGTCGGTCTTTTTATCAACAAGTTCAATATTGATAATTTCATAGTCATCGTTATCAATAATATCAACCCTCTTTATGAAAATATCTTCATTCGAGCCGTTATTTATTTCTGTATTTGAAAACTTAACTGTTGTAGTATCGGTATCCCAAGGTACTGGGAGCTCTGCCAACAATCCTTCATATTCAGAATGATATTCTAAATTATCAGATTTATAATATGTAAATTTTAATTTTATTTGACCGCCATTTAAATCTTTTAAATATTTAATACTTATTTTTAAAAGATTATTATCAGTAACACAACAAACAGTGGGTGGCATAATATTAATTGCACCTATTACTTTTCCTGAAAATGTACCATCAATAATACCACTTGACCCAGTAATATTTCCTTTAAAATTGGCATTACCTTCATCATCTATTTTAAAGTTATCCATTTTGATTTTTAAGGTGCTTCCATCATTGATTATATAGTTTCCACCAGACGTATAAGATTCAAATTGACCATTGGTAAGATCAAAACGTGAACCGAGTCCATCAGTAGTGCCTGGAGGCGGTTCAACGAAATTGTTAGACTGTATATAATCTACTAAACAATCTCCGCTAATCTTTAATTGTCCGGCTTCAAGTAAATCAAAGATGCCGCTATGAGCAAATAATGAATTGAAATTACCTCTATTAGCTTTCATGGTATCTAAAATTACGTCAGTAACGGCAGTGCCAAATAATTCAGTGCTAAGCAGGGCATTAAGCATATTATTGCTTATTTGGACATTAGCATCATTATTGCCATAGGTACCACTGCCGGAAGAGGATGTAGAAGATGAAGTTCCGCTGCCGGAAGATAGTTCGCTGTCCAATAAAAATGCAAGATCAGAAATACCATTTAAGGATTTGGTCATGGTAGAAAACTCTACTGATAAATTTTCACTTATTTCTAATGGATTATGTGAAATAGAAATAAGTCGCAATTTAATAAAATTATTATCAAAAAGTTCTTCGTGAATTTCTGTGCCAACTCTGATAAAATTACCAACATTAAAAGGCTTTTGGTATGATTTGAATTCATCAAGTGAATAAAGATTGTCCAACTCCGTATTAAGAGAATACTGTGGTTGTGAAATCTCATAAAGTTTTCCGACGGCAGCCTGATATAATTCTTCTTGAGCATCTATTTCAGATACGGCATCATCAAGATTGGTAATAAGAATATTTTCATTACTGTAATCCTGTTCGCGAATCATGCTGTTTACTATTGGTAAATCTTTTTCTGTAAAGAAATTATTCATAGAAGCAGATTCAACCAATTCTTTTCTTTTTGATTCATAATCTTTTTGTTTGCCAGCTAAAACAGATATCTTAGACGTTCTTTCAGCAATAGCATCATCACATTGACGTATAATACCTTTACCCTTTTTTTTAGTTAATGAATTAGTTCTTTCATTAAAAGACATATAATCAAGATACTGATTAAGTTTATTGATATAAGCCTCTTTGGTGGTAAATTTGCTTTTTTGTATAGGATCTAGACTATTCCAACCTTCGTCATCAGGAGTGCGATATGAAGTGGGGGTTGAATGATTATCTTTAGAAGCTATAAAACATTCTTCAAATAGAATATCAGCAGCCTCAGACCACGCTTTCTTTTTAGACTCTAATTCATCTAGCCCGTACAATGAAAACTCATATAAGTAAGCATCCACTTCATTGACATTTTGACCATAATTATAGTTTTTTATTGCTTCTTCAACTTTGGGTATAATTATTTGTTTATAAGCATAGTAATCATACCAATATGGTGTGTTTTTAATATCATCTCCTATAGTTTCAACACCGTATTCTTTTTTATATATAGTTTCAAGAATAGCAAGAGCATTTTCATACGCAGTTAAAGACATTTCCAATTCTTCTAAAGGATACGTACTATAATCAATAAAACAACCATCATTAGGCAATCTGCTATGTATATCACTTATATCTAAAACTGTTTGATTATATAATTGTGTTAATTCTTTGTATAATTCTCTTCTAGTATAAGATTTACCATTATACTTAACTTCTTCTGTTTCCCTGTAATTCTTCCATTGATTATATTTATCATGTAACTCAGCAGACACATATTTATAATTGCCATATTCATTCAATGTATTCATGAAATAGTCAAGGTTTAAGATATAATCTTCACCAAAATTAACATATCTTATTCCAAGTTCATTTGCGCCTGTAGGAATCAATTTGGTTATAATATTATCTTCAGAAGAACTTGTGACCTCAAAGCTATTCATAAGATTACGCATAGTAATAAATACACCGGTGTCCACACCATACTCATCTGCTTTAACTATTCCGACTTGTTTATTTTTTCTATCAAATTCAAAAATAACGGAAGCAGTAGGAGATACAGTTTTCATAAGAAAAGAGTATACACTGCCAGATGTATCAAAACTTTTCTTAATCCGGCAAACATCCGGATCTATATCCTCTTTCACAGTCCATCCGGTACCCTGTAAGGCAAGATGTAAAAGGCTTAGTTGAGGGTCTGAATAATTTACTAAAGAAATGTATTCATATGGTAATCCCGTATAATTATTAACGTTATAATGATTTTTGTTTTCATCTTCTGCTAGATATTCCTGACTATCGTATGTACCGCAGTTTACCTTAAAGTTTTTAAGATAAATATTGCTGAGTTCACATTCAATAGAATGGGCCGTGACAGTCTTGGTTTCCTGGGCGTTATCACCTTTAATTACCGGTTCTGAGTCAATTACAAAGAATGCCTGTACATCTTCACTATCAAGATACAGTCTCATCATATCATCTATGGAGTCATAATAGTTAGCCTGAACTAACTCTCCGTCGTCTTCTACAAATCTGCTTACATCAAAAGTCAGTTCCCATAAATCGGTTGCATTTCGCACGAGATTGCAGGTTTCGGTCTGTATGCCGGTAATAGTGCCTAATAAACTGCAATCTGCCTTGCAGAGGTATATTTTTGCATTATTCATTATAAACAACCTGCCTTTCTTGGATATTCGTATTCGATTTTAAAAGTACAATTGCCGGTTACTTTGATCTCATTTATTCCTTTTAGCAGACGCAGCCAGTATATATTACTTATGTAATCATCAATTGCCGATACGTAACTTTTATATGAATTATCCCATCCCAGTTTTTCTGCAGGTAAAAGCTTATTATCTTTATCCAATATAGTCATTTTTTCACAATCCAGTTTTAGTATCTTATTACCTTCGTTATCCTGAGTAATGTATACAGTATTAAGGGTTACGGATTTTTGGTCTGTTATATTTTCTATGATGATGGCATCATCTGACCTGGTTACTATTGTAATAACAGGGTAGTAGATTCCGTTATATGTATCCGCGGAGTTGTTTATACTGAAAGTTTTAGAGTATGTAACCTCGTCTGTAGACTCATTTATAATCACAAAAGTTTTCTCTGACTTTCTTGTAAATGCGTAAGGCGAATTAGTTTCAAACGATAATTCTTTACCTATCAGCCTTCCTCCGACTATGATGTCCTTAATTTGCGTACACACTGCATAATAATGGAGAGGGTATGGGTCAGAGTCATTAAAGTGAAGTTTTTGTGGAAGAGAAGAGGAGGTTAACCATTGGTTAATTTTTATTGATTCCGGTCTTGTGATTTCTTCTCCGTTTAATTTGGCTATGCTAAAATTAAATGTAATAACATCTGTATTTTCAGCTCCGTATATATTTGATTTAATTCTGTTTGGGTTAACGGATTTCTTTATGTCCCTGCTTAGTCCGTTTGTGGAAACATCTATATCAGATGAGCCTATCCAGACAATTGTTAAACCATAGTCAATGCTGTTTATGCCATTAAAAGTAAATGAATGTGCTGTTATAAATGACATTGAATGCATCTCTCCTTTCGTTAATTTTTGTACGATAAAAAGGCAACGACATTTTGAATATCGTTGCCTGTAAGTATTATCTGACCGTCAATTGGCCTCCGTGTAATGCTTTGTATTCTCCGGTAAATCTGCTGATTGTGTATTCATAGCTTTGGCGCAATTGTTCAGGTAAAAGTCTTGCAACGTCCTTGTCAACATTGCCTTCAACGTTAATCAGGCTATCATAGTGATTATTGATAACAAGAGGCTGTGAGTCTCTTTCCCTGATGAAATCCGGAATAGCCTTAACAACATCGGTCATAGGTAAAATGTAATTCTGGTAATTCTGCATAAAGTTAAGCATATTCTCATCAGTGACTTTAAATAGCTGTTCATCAGATGCCCTGACAAGTATGCCATCTTTAAACGCTTCATGAGCCGCCTTAACAAATTCATTCAGGGTTTGTTTATCTTGTGCAGAAGCACTTGGAGTAGTTGATGAATATATATCATTACTTGTAGAGTTATTATCAACAGAAGTATTAGGAGTATAATCCGTACCATCAATATCAGAGCCCATTCCACGGTAAAATTCTTCAAGCTTTTTAAGAGTTTCGTTAACACTGTCTTTTGATTCCTCATATAATTCTTTCGCAGATTCGACAATATCCCTCTGCTCTCCAAGTATCTCTTCAACGGACTTGCTAGACTCATCAAGAGCATCGGTCAGTGTATCAGAAAGCTTGTCTAAAGCATCAATCTGAAGATTAAAGGTATGTTCGTCTTTGGTTTCCTGCAATGCATCTTCTTTTTCTTTAAGTTCGGCTTTTAACTGTGCAAGTTTAGCCTTGGTGGCAGCATCAGTTGCATCAGTGAGAGATTCAAGGGCGGCTATCTGTGCCTTTAGGCTGTCTACATCTTTCTGTGCGTTCTTTATGCTCTTATCGTAGTCATAGTATTCCTTTTTAGCTTGTAGAGCTTTTTTGCGAGCTTCGATGATATCTTTAAGGCTGTTGATTTCTTCCTCATTAGTTCGTTTCATCAGGTCCATGAGGCTGTTCTCAAGTGAAGCGGCATCACCTAATGAATCATAGTAGTTTTGCAAAGCTTCATTTAAAGCGTCCGTATAAGCCTTGTTTGAGGCATAAGTATCCTGTTTGTTTTGTATCTCATTGTATAGTTTCAGGTACTCATTAGCCTTAGCCTGTGCGTTTTCAAGCTGTGATACCAATAATGCAGCTTTGGCACGTCCATATTCTGAAAGTTTACCGTCATCGAATAACCAGTCATCCTGTATCAGTCCGGCGATGGAAGATAAGATGCCGGTTGCTTTTTCAAGCTCATCTATTGAATTAGTGATGTTTTCAAAACTGAGTTCTCTTAAGGCATCATTGACTTCCTGTATTTCAGAAGCGGTTCCTATAAGTTCCTGTTTGACAGAGGCTAAAGCTTCTTCCCATTCGTTACTCCATTCATCGGCATATTCACCCCAATTATCAGCGTCAATGGCACGTTCATTAAGTAGGTCTAATACTGACTGTAATTTATCAGCCATTTCTGTATTGCCAGCTTTACGGTAGCCCTCCATAGCTTTGCTGAACAATTCCATGGAGCTTTCAAAATCATCTTCATCCAGTGCTCCAAGGAGCTGGTTATACTCATTTATTTCAGCTAAGGTTTTATTATATTTCTCCTGTAAAGATGATAAATACTTTTCATAAATATCCAATTGGCTTGCGACAACACCATCTGAGTCTGCTTCACCTAAATCTATAAGTATTTTAGCAAGTTTATCACCACTGAAAGAATCATATAATGAGAGCAGTTCTTTACAATAGGAGATAGAGCTTTCAAGCAGACTCAGTTGTGTTTTTAAGCTTGAAATATTATATTCGGCTATCTGTTTGGCAAGGGAATAAAGGTTGGCATAGTAGTCATTGATTTCCGATTCTGCTTCCGCAACGTTTTCAGTATAGGTCTTTTGAAGGTTTTCAAGATCATCTTCCATAAGACTTAATAAATCATTAATCTGGTCTTGTTTTTCATTGTTCCAAGCTTCAAGTTTGGCCTTATATTCATCATATTTCTTAGCATCCTTTTCTGAGAGCTTACCGTTTTTATCAAGCTTTTGTTGTAATGTATAGAATGATTCCCAAGTCTTGATATAATCTGAGATGTTGCTGCTCATACCGCCGGTACGAAGTGCTTCTAATTCGGCATTATACTTATCAAGTTTAGCCTGTTCTGATGAACTGAGTCCTTTTGTATCTTTCTTCTGTTCAAGTTTCTGTGCTTTTGCAAGAAGATTCTGATACTGTTTTGTGGAAGTAACATCACCATTGATGCCATCTATCTGGTCCTGGTAGCTGTCATAGATTTGTTTAGCAGACTCTTCATAAGCTCTTTCAATCTGTTCTAATTTATCACCCGGATTAAGCGCTTCTTCAAGGCTGTCATTAAGTGTTTCAATAAGACTGGCTTTATCATCTGCAAAAGATTCAAGCTGTCTGGTATAGTTATTGTATTTCTTCCACTGGCTATCGGATAGATTTTTACCGCTATCAAGCTTATCCTGCAAATCTTTCCAGGCATCATATATCTTAGTATATTCAGCTATGTTAGCAGCAGTAGCGTTTTCATCAAGAGCTTCTTTCTTGGCATAATAGGCCTCGAGCTGTGCCTGAAGTTTGTCATAGGTCTTTTTCTGTTTATTTGTAAGCTTATCCTTTGAATCAAGTTCCGCAAGATTATTTTCGGCTTTTTGAATATTTCTAAGCAGATTCTGGTAAGTGGCAGTGTTTTCAAGTTTTGACTGGATGCCATCGAGCTCACCCTGTATCCTGTCAGCCTCAGACTGTTTCGGAGAAGTACCATTAGCTTCTGATAATTGTGCATATAAATCATCTAATGCAGACTGGCCTTGATTTCTTAATGTATCAATCTGAGCGGCATATGCATCATACTTCTTTTGTTCTGACTTGGATAAAGTCTTGCCGCTTTCAAGCTTATTCTGCAGTTTCTGATAAGCGGTATATACCTTATTATAATTGGCAATAGTGTTTGATGTGGCATACTGGTCTAGCTCGTTTTGTAAGTCGCAATAATCCTGCAGCTTGGCAGTAAGCTTATCAAACTGTTTGGACTTCTTAACATCCCAGCCATTAGCAACATACTTATCAATCTGTGCCTGGGTTTTAGCGATGTTGTTGAGAAGTTTGGTGTAAGTCCCGGACTGGTCTACATTAAGGTTATCAATCTCAGACTGTATGGAATCGATACGTTCCTGTTTGTAGTGTTCTCTGGCTTCAGCAACTTTCCTGGAGGAGCCTAATGAACCCTCTGATTCGGTAACGCTTGTTATGTTATTGGCACTGCCATTAGTGACAGAATCAAGTCGCTCTGAAAGGCTTGCGAACTGCTCGATTAAGTCAGTAAGCGAACTGCGCTTGCCCATCTCGTCATTGAGGGAGATGAGTGATTCAAATTTGGAAGTGACAGAAGAGAGGTAGCTGTCAAGGTCGCTGTAATAGTTGAGTACGTTGTCGAGCTTCTGTCTGATCAGGTCTCTCTGCTGGTCATAGAGGTCATTTATTGTGTCCAGAACATCCTGAGCTTTGTTATACCATTCCTGGTATTTCTCAATCTTATCTGACAATGCTTCATTGGACAGGTCTTCTATGGAAAGAGAGCCTTCCTGTATCTTCTTCTTATAGCTGTTACTTAAGCCTACGGAGTTAGCTTTAGCCATATATATCTGGTAAGCGTTCTGGTTCTGTATGATTTCCTTATCACCGGCTTTAATGGCGCGGTTTATCATGGCATTCTTTTTCTGCCAGGAGATGAATTTCTCCGCCTTGTCGATTAAAGAATGGGTTTTCTTAGAAAGGGAACTCAGCAGGTTTTCAATCCAGTTATAGGTCTTCTTGATGCTCTCAAGGTAATCATGGTATTGTTCCTGAGCTTCCCAGAGGTTGTCGCGGTACTCGGCATTGCCGCTGAAATAATCATTGGCAAGCTTCATAAGACGTTCGTTATACTCGGCATTGGTTATCTCGTCCATAGCTTTCATATGGTCTAGGAGCTTCTTCTGCTCGTTGTAGGCATCAAGGATAGTATCTTTGGCGTCACCGGCAGCCTTTTCCACAGAAGAGGTGTCAAAACCAAACTCAACCTTATCTACAAGCATCTTCGAAGCTTCGTAGCCTTTTACAATCTGGTCAGCAGCTAAGCCCTGCGCTTCGCCACGGTCACGGGCCTCGGCTTGGGCTTTGTATAGTAATGCCTCGGTGGCTGAGAGGGCAGCGTCACGCAGATTTTCATTAGCAAAGGTAAGATATTCAACTGCTTCAGTCTCAGACTTAATACCGTTTATGGTGTCTATCGCATTCCTTGCAAGCTGTATTTGCATCTCCTGAAGCTTGGCATTGGCAAGTTTCTCAAAGGCGGCAGCGTTTAGACCTAACTGGCCGTTTTCATCTATGAGGTTTGAAAGGAACCCAAAGCCCATATCGGCGAGCTGTTGATACTGGTCAACGGTAATCTTGCCGTATTCGTTGTATGTATCCCGGACGTCGCATAGTGTCTTATATGCGGACTGGAGCTTGTCAATCTGAGAGTTTAGGTCTGACATTGCGTCTGCTTCTTTTTGGGCTTCTTTGGCTGCTTTGGATGTATCGGTTGTCTTAGTAGTATTCTTATTAGTGTATTGAGCTTTTGCAGCCATACCTGCAAGTTTCTGCTGTTCAAGGGTTACAATCCTTCTGACAGCTTCTCTTGCCTCATTGATCTGGTCCATATCATCGCTTGCTTCGGCTTCTGCCAGAAAAGCTCTTGCTTCTGAGAGATTATATAATGCCTCTGCGCCAAATCCTGCCATTTCCGCAAGGGAATAAATAGCAGCCACATCATCGGAAGTGTTTATTGAGTTAGCATTAGCTAACTGTTTGTCAAGGGTTATCTGTGCAACAGTCTGTCTAAGTGCTTCGCTTGCGTTCATTTCTTCGAGTATGTTGTTTATATCATCAAGCATAGCATCGCCGCTTTGCTCTAAGGCGTTTTTATAGTCATTGGTTGCCATTATCATTTCGGCTTTATTTTTTAATAATGATTCTTCAACTAATACCTGAGCATTTGATATACCCATTGATTCTAGCATAGAAGCCGTAAGCCGGGCATTTTCATCATTTATGTTACCCAATATGCCGCTTGCCTCAAGGTATCTGTTTAAAAGGTCATTGACAACCTGTTTACAGGAGTCAATATCATCGGTAGACTCTGATACCTTGTCTATAAAATCATCATACTCTATACCAAGTTTGCCAAAGTATTCATCGAACTTCTTGGAGTCAAGGTTGGAGAAATCAAATGCACCTTTGTCTTCTATATCAGAATAGATCTTATTGATTAAGTCAAATCCGTCGGAAAGAGAGTTTATGGAATCTATCATGCCAGATTTAGACATATTAGATGCATTATCTGATGCATTTTTTAATTCTTCTTCATACTTATTAATTGCATCAGTTGCATTTTCGGCACCAAGAGTTGCTTTACTCCACAGTTCTACCTGAGCGGCAGTAAAATCTTTAGTGTATTCCTCTAATGTTATGTATTCCTGGGCATCAACTTGATTTCCTGAAGATGTATAATAGTCATTCCCTTTTGAAATGCTTTCAATGGAATTTTGTAGTTTATCTTTTGCCTCTTGTTCATTTGCAATAATAGGTGTGATATCAATAGGCAGACCAAGTTCGTTTACTACACCTAATTCTTTTAATCTTGCCTGTAACTGTTCAGCAAATGGAATAATATCTAAATCACCATCTTCAAAGGAGAGAAGTTTAAAAAACATCTTGTCAATTTCAGCTTTGTTTTCCGGCAGAACGCTCATAAGAGGCATAAGAATATTATCGTTAATATAATTTTGATAATCTTGTCCGGAAACTAAATCAATATCTAAACTGCTCCAATCTATTTCAGGTATTAAAGCATCAACAATACTCTGTGAACCATTAGATAGATATTGATAATTAGCATTCTGTTCTACCCATGCCTGCAGGTTTGCAGTCATTTTAGAATATGATGCTTTTATAGCATTTTCCTTATCAGCAAGTTCTTTTTTATAGCCGGCAATGCTTGCTTCATGAACAGTGTTTTCAAGATTTAGCATTTTATTATAGTATTCTTGGGCTTCCTTTAATGCAATATCCACTATTTCCTGACCATCTTTGCCACCATTATTCGCAGCACCAGTAAAGTCATTTAAAAATATCTGGTCATCTGATAGATATTCCCAGCCAATATTTGCGGATTCTAATGCCTTGATAAAAGCAGTTCTATGTGTTTTAAACGGGTCATTGGCATCTGTAAATTGAAAGATTCCATTACCATTTTTAAAGATATCTGATATGTCAAATTCCATTTCAGATGCTCTTTTGGTCTTATCCAGTTCATCCTCTAACAGGTTAATAGAATCGTTTATCTGTTTGACTTCATAATGGATACCTTCTGCAACCGCGTCAAGATTATCGACTAAGGTTTGCTTGCTTGTTTCTTGCTGTGCTTCTAAAAGTCCATTTAACTTCTCTGTTGTTTCTTCTGCATTTTTACCAATGTTAAGAAGAGCATTGCCCTGTTCATCATATCCAACGATCAATGAAGGTGAAAGCTCCGCAAATTTTTGAGAGATAGCTAAGTATTCTGCATAGTCATCTTCTGATAGAGTAAGGTTTTTAGAAAACTGGCTGACGCCTTGTGATAATTCTAAAAATCGTTCTTTATTATCATTAATAGTTGTAGATATATTTTTTAATGAAGTCTGTGCATCATCAATCTTTTTTTGGGCCTCCTGCATTGCTTCAGCGGCATATTTGGCACGGTTAACATAATGGTCTATGG
>JAFLTG010000052.1 GCA_022510545.1 Lachnospiraceae bacterium
GGAAAAGGATTTCCGCTGAAAGACCCTCTAAAAACGCCGGCACTTGGATTTTGCATAGCAAAATCCTTAGTACCGCTAGCATTAACAGAAAATTTACTTCGTAAATTATCTGTAACGGAGCGAAAGCGTGTCTTGAAGCGGTAACCTTTTTCATCGCCTGCCCATCTCGGAGCCCCCCGTGACCTATGCTGCAAATAATAAAAGAAGCCAACAACTTTATCTGGGGTCTCCCCCTCCTTTTCATCCTTATGGACACTCATATATATTTCACCCTGAAACTCCATGCCCCACAGCGCAAAATCCTCTATGCTATCCGGCTCTCACTTGGCATGGAAAATACCGATAATAAAAATCTCTCGCCCTTTTCCGCGCTGTCCACCACCCTTGCAGCCACACTCGGCACCGGCAATATAATCGGAGTTTCTACAGCAGTCGCACTGGGCGGTCCGGGTGCAGTCTTCTGGTGCTGGATTACCGGAATATTAGGAATGGCAACCGCATACAGTGAATGCTACTTAAGCGTACTTTTCCGCAGCAGACAAAAAGACGGTACCTTTGTCGGAGGACCCATGTATGTGCTGCAAAACGGTTTACATAACAATACATTGGGGAGCTTCTATGCTCTATGCACCCTGATTGCGGCTTTCGGCATAGGCTCCACCACGCAGTCTAATTCCGTAACTCAGGCTGCATATGCGTCTTTTCATATATCACCGCATATAAGCGGTCTCATCCTTGCATTCCTTACCGGCTGCGTTATTCTGGGCGGTATCAAGGCAATCGGCAGCCTTTGTGAAAGAGTGGTTCCGGCTATAAGCTTTTTCTATCTCTTCGGCTGCTTTCTACTGCTTATATTATACCACAGACAACTCCCTGCTGCCTGCATATGGATATTGAAAGATGCTTTTTCCATTACTTCAATAGCCGGCGGTTTTGTCGGCTCAACGTTACAGCTTGCCCTGCGCTACGGTATAGCCAGAGGACTTTTTACAAATGAGGCAGGTATCGGTACTTCGGCTATCGCTGCTGCCGCTTCAGGTACATATGACCCCAAAATACAGGCATATGTATCTATGACCGCAGTTTTCTGGGATACGGTCGTAATGTGTCTTGTCACGGGTCTCGTAATTGTTTCAAATATGCTCTATGACCCTGCCTCCGTACAAAACATTCCTGAAACAGCTCTTACGGCAGCGGCATTTGCACATCTTCCATATGTGGGAGACGCCTTTTTAACAATTTCCCTTGCCGCCTTTGCCATAACCACCTTAATCGGCTGGTCCTATTTCGGAGAAAAAGCAACGGAATACCTTCTTGGAAAAAAAGGCATTCCGTACTATAAACTTCTTTATGTTATTATGATTTACCTCGGAGCTATCATTCCTATGAGGCTTGTATGGGAATGCACCGATCTGATAAACGGACTCATGGTGATACCGAACATCCTTGCACTCTACTTCCTGCGCCGCCATATTAAATCGTAATTAAATATCACATGCTATTAAATGCCCGTTTATATCTTGAAGTTTCCGACAATTTCCTGCAGGGAGCGGCTGCTACGTTCCAGTATGGCCATCTTACGCAGGATTTCTTCCGAACTGACGTTTGTATCCTGCATAGCTGCCGCAACATTTTGGATATCTTCTTCAATTGTTGCGTTTACTTCCAAAATAATATCTAAATTTCCAAGCAATTCTTCTATAGATGCGCTCATTTCCTCTGCAGATGCACCTAAGTCACCGGCAATACTGTCATAGAAAAGCGCATCAGCCTTGTACTGTTTGGCCATATCTAGCATTGCATGATAATCACCGATAACATGCTCTTTCATAAAATTTAACAAGGTTCCCGAAGTGTCTTTTAACTCCATAACGGAATCTACCACCTCATCGATAACTTCCTGTATGTTATCTACCGCAACCCTTGAATTCTCAGCAAGGTTTCTGACTTCATCGGCTACTACCGCAAAACCTTTTCCGGCTTCACCGGCACGTGCTGCTTCTATTGAAGCATTCAAGGCTATCAGATTGGTCTTTGATGCAATAGAAAGAATTTCCTGCGACAAAGTCTTGATAAGCGCTACTTTTTCTGCATCCTGCAGAGCGGCTTCCAGTTTCTTCTCCACACTGCGGTAAATCAAACTAGCCTGTCCTTTGGCTGTTTCCGTGTCTGTAAGCACTTTTTCCGCACGTACGCTAATCTCGGAAGATGCATTTGCAGCCTCAGAAGCTTTAGCGGATACTCCTTCTACAACATTACCGATTTCGGAACTTGATACACTGATAGACTTAGTAATGTTTGCTGCCTCACTTGTTCTTGATGTCACATTAACAATCAACTGGTCCATCTTATCAAGACCGTTATTTAAATCCGCCATATCACTGTAAGCAGCGCTTGCACTTTCTTTGATGCCGTCGGCTTCTTCCTTGGTGCCAAGAATAGTATCCCTTATCTGTTTTCTTACAGACTTAGTGGCAAACTCTATTTCTTCCAGCTCGTCTTTAAAGCCTTCTCCCACTTTATTTTTATCGGCATCGGATCTTACAACTTCATCTCTGAAATCACCACTGGCAAACTGCTTCAAGTCTGCTATGGGTGCCAGAAGTTTGTTGGCAGCTAAGACAATACAGACTACGATAACTATAATTCCTACTATGCTCACAAATATGGTTGAAGTGATAAGACCTGCCAATTCATCCAAAACCACACTGACAGGTATGGCAGCGCCTATAGCCCAATCGCAGTCTCTCATAGACACTATTGCAAAATATTTCTTTATCCCATCATAATCCTTGCTTACAATGATTCCACTTCCGGACCGAATAAGTTCACTTACCGGCGCAAGCACACCGCCTGCGACGTCAGTTACGGCAGTTTCCGCATCTGCTGTGGGAAGATATTCCTCCTTAGGGTGGGTAATAAAATATCCTGAACTGTCCACAAGAAATCCGTAGCTGTTGTCTTCATCTAACCTATCCACTACATTTACCAGTTCCTGTATTGTGATATCGGCAGCGCTGACACCTACGATTTCTCCCTGCTCACTATGTAAAGGAGTCGCTATCGTTATGACAATTTTGCCTGTAAAAGCATCTACATACGGATCTGTCACAATTATCTCATCCGCTTCCTTAGCCTGTATATACCATCCACGTGTACATGGATCATAGTCATCCCCCACTTCGGAATTGATGATCAGCATCGTATGGTCCTCAAAACCATAATAAGTATCCATAATAGTACCGTCATCTTGAGCCAGACGATCAGCCAGATAACCTTTCATCTCGGCATAGGATTCATTACGCATTCTAAGTTCATATGTATTGGCATTTTCCTGTACCCATGCGATCTGCACTGCCATCCAGCCGTCAATCTCTTCTGCTGCTTTCTGTGCTTTTTCATACTGCAATTCCTGTATATTACGGCTCACGGCCTTGTTGGCGGTCAGATAACCGGCCGTTGAACTGATTATCAGCACTATTATAGCAGCCAGTGATATAATAGCTATCAGTCTCCCCTTAATTGTTCTCATATGTGCCTCCCCAAAAACACTTCCTCATTTTACACCTTAGTGATTAATATTATATAATATTTTGATAAAAACGTCTATAAAAAATAATTACGAAATAGTATTAAGATAATCCATACAGACTATTGATATAAAAAAGATGATAAGTTAAAATAATTATGTTACCTTATACTGTCTTAATAAGCAGTTTAACTATCAACCACAAGAACAGGAGATTCGTATTTATGTCAGATTATATGCTCAGTTGTTGCTCTACAGCAGATTTATCCAAGGAACATTTTGATAAAAGGAATATACGTTATGCCTGCTTTCATTTTTCACTGGATGAAAAAGATTATTTAGATGATCTTGGCCAGTCAATTTCAATGGATGAAATGTATGCGAAAATGGTAGATGGGGCTTCAACCAAAACCTCTCAGGTTTCGGTAGGAGAATATGAAGAACACTTCGAAGAAATACTTAAAGAAGGTAAAGATGTATTGCACCTGTGCCTCTCAAGCGGTATCTCGGGCACTTACAATTCCGCCTGCATCGCCAGAGATGAACTATCTGAAAAATATCCGGACAGAAAACTCTATATAGTGGATTCTCTTGCCGCTTCAAGCGGTTTCGGCCTTCTTATGGATACACTCGCCGATATGCGGGATTCAGGCATGGGCATTGATGAACTTCATGACTGGGTGGAGGAAAACAAACTAAGGCTTCAACACTGGTTTTTCTCAACCGACCTAACTTTCTATATCAGAGGCGGCCGCATTTCCAAAGCAAGCGGCTTTATAGGTTCGGTACTAAACATCTGCCCGCTGCTGAATGTAGACTATGAAGGACGTTTAATACCGAGGGAAAAGATAAGAACCAAGAAAAAAGTAATAGCACGAATAGTAGAACAAATGGAAACTTATGCCCGGGATGGCCTTAACTATAACGGTAAATGCTTTATCAGCCAGTCATCCTGTATGGAAGATGCCAGGGCGGTTGCTAATCTTATAGAAGAGCGCTTCCCCAAACTGAACGGAAAAGTGGAAATATTCCCGATTGGAGCTACAATAGGAAGCCATACCGGTCCCGGTACCGTAGCACTGTTTTTCTGGGGAGACAAAAGAGAAGGATAAGGTTATTGTTATGATAAATAAAGAAACTTTTCATCCTCTTAACTATATAAAGAAGGAAGAATATTCCGGAAGCATGGATGGCATGAGATATATGTTAAAAAGAGTTAAGACAGAAAATGATGACGTTATCAGAGTTACTATCTGGCCTGAGCCTTACGGAATAAATAAGACACCGGACGATCAAAAGCAGTCGATAGACGTGCCGCTTACCAATGAAGGCGTTGAAACGGCAGCCGACTGGCTTAATGAACAATATGAAAAACAGGAAGAAAGATGGAAGGAGAGCCTGCGTAAACCGTTGGTTTAAATATCATTATGGATGCAGAACAAAAAGAAATTAAAAAAAGCGAATCTAAGAAATCGGGATATGAAATGGATATGTGCAGCGGCTCAATACTTAAGAAGTTACTCTTATTTTCACTGCCACTTATGCTTTCCAGCCTTTTACAGCTGCTTTTTAATGCGGCGGATATCATTGTGGTCGGAAGATTTGCAGGCGATAATTCCCTGGCAGCGGTTGGCTCAACATCATCACTTATTAATCTGTTGACCAATTTCTTCATGGGCCTCTCAGTCGGGGCAAATGTGTTGGTTGCCCGTTATTTCGGGGCCAAACAGAAGAAAGACTTAACAGAGACAGTGCATACGGCAATGATGTTAAGCATATGCAGCGGTATTATACTTACTGTTATAGGAATTATAGGTGCACCTCTGATTCTGGCTCGTATGCAGACACCGGACGAAGTGTTCCCTCTTTCAGTGTTGTATTTGCGTATATATTTTATCGGAATGACAGCTATGATGCTATATAACTTTGGAAGTGCCATACTCAGGGCTGTGGGTGATACCAGACGTCCCTTGTATTATCTGTCCCTGGCGGGCGTAATCAATGTACTTCTTAATTTATTTTTTGTTATAGTGTTACATATGGACGTTGCAGGAGTTGCAACTGCAACCGCGGTTTCACAGTGTATATCCGCATTTTTGATCATAAGATGTATGATTAATATGAAAGACAGCGTACACCTGGAATTATCCGATCTGCATATCTATCCCGATAAATTCAAAAGAATACTGCAAATCGGACTGCCGGCAAGCGTACAGGGAATACTTTTCTCTTTTTCCAACGTAATAATACAGTCTTCCGTCAATTCCTTCGGTGCCATAACAGTAGCCGGCAATTCGGCAGCGGCAAATATAGAAGGTTTCGTCTATGTAGCCATGAATGCCTTCCATCAGGCAGCAATATCCTTTACAGGTCAGAATGTAGGTGCAGCCAAGTATGAGAGGGTTAATAAAATTGCATATACAGCGGAATTTTGTGTATTTACCGTGGGAGTGGTACTTGGAAATCTGGCAACATTTTTCGGACGACCGCTGCTTGGTCTGTATACCTCCAGCGCGGCAGTTATGGATGCCGGAATGAAAAGAATGAGAGTAATCTGCCGGACTTATGCGCTTTGTGGCATGATGGATGTCATGGTAGGTTCATTAAGAGGACTTGGATATTCGATAATGCCTATGATAGTATCTTTAATCGGAGCCTGCGGCCTGAGACTTATATGGATTTTTACATTCTTCCAAATGGATGCTTTCCATACCGTAACCTCGCTGTACTTAACGTATCCCGTCAGCTGGTTCATAACCTTTATGACACATGTGATATGCTTTGTTATAGTAAGACGTAAATTAGCAAAGAAGTGGGGAAAATAAATATACAAAATAAGTGCTTGCTTTTTTATCCCAAATTAGTTATAATGATAAATGCTTTCGGGATGTGGCTCAGGTGGTAGAGCGCTACTTTAGGGAAGTAGAGGCCGCAGGTTCAAGTCCTGTCATTCCGATATATAAAAAACAACTGTCTGCAATTAACAGACAGTTGTTTTTTATTACATAACCATTAATTTCTGTTCTTCCTGATATGAATTAATGTTATTGTCTATGAAATCCTCAAACTCCGACTGTGTAATCGGTCTTGAAAAATAATATCCCTGCTGTATCTCACAGCCTATTTCCGAAAGATAACTACTCTGTTCCGGAGTCTCCACACCCTCACACAAAGATGTTATCTGCAGCCTCTTTGCCATATCCACCATGCAGGAAATAATAATCTTATCATTTTCTTTCATCCTGCCTTCGCTTGCACTGGCCTCTTTCAAAAAGACCTTATCCAACTTGATAGTATCAATAGGCAGATCGCTTAAAAGATTCAATGAAGAATAACCTGAACCAAAATCATCCATCGATACTTTAACTCCCATTGCATGAAGCCCTTCTACCAATTTCAAAGCCTTTTCCGTGTCATCAATATATATGCTCTCTGTAAGTTCAAATTCCACGTACTGAGGCGGAATCTTGTATTCCTCAAACAAGGCAGTTACATAATCCAAAATTCCCATTCTGTTGAGATGTACCCTGGATACATTTACAGAAACCGGTACTACAGGTTCGCCATTTTCTATGCGTTTCGCAATAAATTTAAAGACTTCCCTGTATACAAAATAATCCAAATCAACAACCTGCCCGCTTTGCTCGATAAAAGGTATAAAATCATTAGGCATAACAAATCTGCCATCCGGCTTCTGCCAGCGTACAAGTGCCTCTGCGCCGATAAGCTTCCTGGCTTTGGTTTCTATCTTCGGCTGATAATATACTTTGAACTCACTGTTCTCTAATGCTATCGGAAGCGAGGATGTAATCTCAACCTCTTTTTTTATCCCCTCTACCATCTTTGCATCAAACAATACACAGCAGTCATCTTTCATCTCTTTTGCCAATTTCCTTGCAAGATTGGCATTGGAAACGGCAGTTGCAGCATCCAGTCTTCTGTCATCCTTTGATATAATAGAAATTCCTGTGTTAAGAGTAAGTTTTCTGTCCAGATAACTTTCCCTAAGTACATTTTCTATTATCATATTTCGCTCATAAATAATGTCACGGAATTCACTATTTGACAAATCATTTTCAATGCGTGTTGCAACTACAATATTGTCAGAATATACTCTTGCTGCACATAGTATTTTATTATCAATATCATTTACCTGATTCACAAATTCTCGTAACAGCATATCCCCGCGCTGATAGCCATAAGTATCATTGATATATTTAAAATGCTTAATATCAGTGTATATGATTCCTATCCTATAATCATCCATACGGGAAATCTCTTTATCCAGTTTTACAAGAAAAGCTTCATATCTGTCCAAACCGGTTAAAATATCTTTCATTTCTGCCATAACTATACCCCCTTGGCAAAAAACTATATCCTTCTCACATTTTCTGCAAATGCCCTGTCATATTCCGGATATGATTTCTTCAAAGAAATAATCTTTCCATCGCGGTCCAAAAAGCAATGCTTGCTGCTTCCAAGCATCCTTAATTCACCGGACTCTTTATCCGTAATACGATAAGATAATTCTAAAGTAATTCCATTGTATTTCTCTATTATGGGCTCTATCAGCACCGTATCCTCAAAACGCACCATCGATTTATACTGACATGAAATCTCAAGCACCGGGCTGATAATACCCTTTTCTTCCATTCCTTTGTAATCAATGCCAATCTGGCTCATCCACCAGATTCTGGCAGATTCCATCCATCTGACATAGTTAGAATGATGGATTATTCCCATTTGATCGGTCTCATAATACTGCGCCTGATATTCATAGGAACTCATCATAATTTCCTTTCCCGATAAAACAACTTAATATTTCCATATAAGTATAGTCTACAATTTTATGGTAAAGGTGTCAATATTTACTACAATTTATATTGATTTTCAAATATTTACATCAGATTTATTTATCTTTCAGAATTTCCAGCAAATAATCCCACACTCTTTTTACTGAAGAAATACTCAAAACCTCGTCGGTTGTATGAATATCCTTCATATCCGGACCGTAGGAAATACAATCCAGGTCCTTAATCTTAGCGGAGATTATACCGCACTCAAGTCCCGCGTGTATCGCCTCTACTCTGGGTTTTGAACCATACATCTTCTCATAAATCCTGACCATTTTATCCCTGAGCGGCGAATCCTGTTTATATGCCCAGCCGGGATAATCTCCGCGAATCTCAACATTGGCACCTGCAAGGTCTGAAATTGCTTTAAGCTTCCTTATAAGCGCTTCCTTGGCACTTTCAAGCGAACTTCTAACAGAATATTCTAACAAGAGTGTATCCCCTGTAAGCTTCATTATTCCAAGATTTAGTGAGGTTTCTACTAAATCTTTTACATCTGCGCTCATTGCCTGTATTCCGTTGGGCATTGCCATTATATATGATACTGCCTTCTTCATACTCTCCGGAGTGAGACAGTTTACATAACTCATATTACGTATCTCTGAAATTGTAGTTACTGCAGATTCGTTTGCCGATACGGATACAGTAACGCCTGAATCTTTCGCAGTCAGTTCAGTTCGTATATAGTCCTCTATTCTGCTTACAATATCAAAGCACAGCTTTACCTCGGAATTTTCTACCACAATCACAGCTTCGCTGAATATCGGTATCGCATTGTCAGCAAGACCTCCTTCTATGCTCACCAATGATGCCGAAGTTTTCTGAATCAGAGCATCCAGTACACGTCCCAGCAGGCAGTTGGCATTACCACCCTCTTTAATGATCTCCGCTCCGGAATGTCCGCCTTTTAAGCCGCTTACCTGAATCTTCAATGTAATTCCGCGACGTTTTTCTAAGCTTACGGGTAGTTTACAATCTGCTCTTGCCCCTCCCGCACAGCTTGTAAGAAGAATGCCCTCTTCTTCATTGTCCAGATTCAGCAGCCTTTTTCCTTTAAGCATGGAAAGATCTATTTCTCTTGCGCCATCCATCCCTGTTTCCTCACCTACAGTGAGAATCACTTCCAGACGCGGGTGTGGAATATCATTAGAATCCAGCAGGGCAAGGGCATATGCCACTGCAATTCCATCATCTCCTCCCAGACTGGTTCCCCCGGCGGTAATATAATCGCCGTCTATTTCAAGGCGAAGCGGCTCTTTTGACATATCAATATCACTTTCCGGTTCCTTAACGGCAACCATATCCATATGTCCCTGCAATATCATGGTCTCTTCCGCTTCATATCCGGTCGTTGCTTCCTTTATTATAATTATATTATTCCATTCATCCTGTATACAGGTAAGATTCCTTTTCTTTGCAAAATCTTTGATATAATTACTAAGCTGCCTCTCATTTCCCGAACCATGCGGTATATTACAGATTTCCTCAAAATAACGAAATACCGTCTTTGGTTCAAATCCGGTTAATACTCCCATCTTCTATCCCCCGAAATGTTCAGTATTACAATAAGTATTATCATTCACAATTTCGTTTAAACGCAAATGGAGAACAGCACTATGCTATTCTCCATTTAATATTCATAATTCATTATCCAAGATTAGCTTTTGCAAGTTCTGTCAATGTCTTAAATCCATCAGCATCATTAACTGCCATTTCAGCAAGCATCTTTCTGTTGATGTCAACATTAGCCACCTTAAGTCCGTGCATAAATTTACTATACGATAAACCGTTCATTCTTGCCGCAGCATTGATACGTGCGATCCAAAGCTGTCTGAACTGGCGTTTTCTTTCTTTTCTGCCGGCATATGACGATGTCAATGCTCTCATTACGGATTGCTTTGCTACTCTGTATTGTTTTGATCTTGCGCCTCTATATCCTTTTGCAAGTTTTAAAACTCTGTTATGTTTTCTTCTGGCGTTCATACCGCCCTTAATTCTTGCCATGTCTTTTTCCTCCTTTAAATTCTAATGCATGAAAATCAAATTTACATGTAAGGCAAAATCTTCTTCATATTCTTTACATTTGTCTTATCTGTCATAGCAGGTTTTCTAAGATTCCTCTTTAACTTCGTGGTCTTCTTAGTCAAGATATGGCGTTTATAAGCTTTGTTTCTTTTTAATTTACCTGTACCGGTTACTTTAAAGCGTTTTGCAGCTGACCTGCTTGTCTTCATTTTTGGCATTTCAGAATTCCTCCTATATTTATATTAAGTTAATAAGATATCATAGGGATATCATTTATTTTAAACTGAACAAGCTTATCGCTTCTCAGCTAAAAACATGGTCATACTCCTGCCCTCTACCTTGGGAGGCTTCTCCATTACAGCAATGTCTGAAAGCGCCTCTGCAAAATCATCCAGAATATGCTTGCTGTTATTCATATGCGTCATCTCACGTCCCCTGAAACGAAGCGTAACCTTGACCCTGTCGCCTTTTGTAATAAATTTTCTGGCAGCATTGATCTTGGTATTCAAATCATTGGTATCAATATTGGGAGATAAACGTATCTCTTTGATTTCAATGGTTTTCTGTTTCTTTTTTGCTTCCTTTTCTTTTCTGGTCTGCTCATACTTGAACTTACCGTAATCTACGATTTTGCAGACCGGCGGTTTAGCAGTCGGGGCAATTTTTACCAAATCCACACCCGCTTCCTCCGCAAGTTTCAAGGCTTCCTTGGAAGACATGATTCCAAGCTGTTCTCCGTCTTCTCCGATTACTCTGACTTCTTTGTCTCTAATCTGTTCGTTAATGAATAAATCGCTAATAGCTTTTCCCTCCTCAAAAATAGCACATATACTCGCTAACTTCCATATAAAATAAAAAAAGTAGATAGCATCTATCCACTTAATCCAAAACATAGCGTGGTATTATTAAAAATACAAAAAACAGTATTATCAATACCTTTCCACGTAACAGAAAGTTTATTATCGTAACTTTCCATTATCATAAACTATGAACACCTGCGAACTAAACGTTGCAGGGTGAGAGTGGATACTCTGCTTTATTATTGCGTTTTCCAAAACACAGTAATTTTGAACGCTTAAATACTATAACATATGTTACCGCGTATGTCAATGACAATTATGAAAAAATTATCTGAATCGTTTCCGCACTCGCTTCAAATTCTTCCATTCTGTCATACTCGTCAGTCTGGGAATATGTTATTACGTAAGTCTTATCGGCATTTATTATGTACTGGAGCTGTGTAAATTCCACATCATCACTTGTATAACTGAATTTTATCTTAAACGACGCAAAATCGTTTATTTTTATTTGTTCAAACGTTTTTAAATTCAATTTGACATTATAACCATATATCTTCTCAAGCTCTTTTTCCATATTCTTCAGGAAAGTATTTTCCGACATAAGCTGTAATGACATATCTTTATCCATTTCTTTATAATAAATGGTCGATGCATCTATCGGATAATGCTCATTTAAATACATTCCCGGAATATCTTCCGATTCTTCAAAACCTTCCGGAAGATTAAATGTACAGCTTCCGGTTATTTCCGTATTTTCTAATATTGATGTATCAATATCTCTGCTCTGCAAAAGCCTGAGCGCAAGTTCTTCCTTCAACTCATTGTCTGTTTCCAGATATTCTTTGTCAATACTGCCTAAAATATATTCCACCGTACTGCCGTAGAATAACAAATCATCCCGTAAATCTATATCCGCAGCACTTGTCTGCATGGCTTCCGATGCGTTGGAAGCCCGGCCACAGGCACACATCAAGGTCATAATTGATATTAAGAGAATGATTACAGTTTTTACTCTTTTCATATTATATGTTTCCTGCCTTATCCTCAATGCCATTATAATCAGCCCATCCTCCCCTAAATAGGATTTAAGCTTCTCTAAAAGTTGAACATTCCGTTTCTTTACAGTTGGCTGCACCACAGCCTTTTATATCAACATGTTCAGCATGACATCTATAATTACTATTATACATACAATTTGTTGCTTCACAATCGATACTTATCGTCAAACTTGGATGATTCAGTGAACTTGTATAAGAATCTTCCTTTCTCTGTGAAAAGCTTTCACAACAGGTATCCCTGCTGGTATCTGCATGCTGCCCGCCTACCATTATATCACCTTTGCAGCAGCAAGCCTCTTCATTGTAGCAACAGTTTTCTACACCACATTTTAATAATGCCATAATAACCCTCCTGACCTATACTATTTTTTTACGTATTGAAAACGCTGTCAGGATTATTATTGCCTTATGAAATTGAAATATACAATTTAATATTCAAATTGAACCTTGTAAATATTAAACCAATATCTTTCCAGCATATAACTTCCGATCTCCTTGGTATCAATGCCGTCCCGTGCCCATTCGTCACGAATATCCTCTCTGCTGTTGAAGCTTCCAAAGAACCATACAGTTCTCCCCTCAGAGAGCCATTCCTTTATGGCGGCCACATCCTGGATGCTCCCCTTATTTCCAAACATATCTGTTATAAGCTGTTCAGGCAGACCATTCCATAAATAATTCTCCTGATTTATGTAATAGCCGCACACTGCCTGCAGCTGGTCAAAATTATACAATATAATATCAGTCTCTTCAATGTCAGAAAATGCCAGTTCGGTTTCCCGCATTAAACCTGCCCTATATTTTTCCTCTCCCGTAAATACGCGGTAATCAATTATTCCTGTAATTAAAATAATTACAACAATAATATAAAAGGAAACTGCCCGGAACAACTCTTTTTTCTTCTTATCATTATGTTCAATATGAACCGAATCACTCTTTTGGCACAAATTATCCAGACATAGGACAAAACATAACCAGAAGCAGCCAATTGCAGGCAGCATGTACCTGTAAACAAAAATCGGGCGTATTACAATAGAGGCTATAAAACCGAAAGACACTAATCCGCACAATACCAGACATCCCGAAAACGCGTAGAAAAACGTCGCAATTTTATTGTCAACTGGTATTTTCCCTATTTTATCCTGATTATTATTTATACTGATTTTATTTCTATGCAATACAGAAAATCCATACGCAGCCAGCAATACAACATATATTGCAAACAGGGAAATTGCAAATGCGACGTTTATCCACTCATGTCCAAACACAGGTTTCATAAGAAATTTCACGCAGCCTCCAATACTCCGCCAGGTCAGAGGCAAAATCCAGTAATTATCACGTATTGCACTAATCTGGGCCATAAGGACAAAAAGCCAGGGCAGATATCCTATTATCGAAATAACTACACAAATCCCCCAGCATTTTAGGGCTTTAATCCCTGAACTATTATTAATGGAAGCCTTTGCTTTGTATTGCATAATGGAACTTATCAGCAAATATAAATACACCATAATAACCGCTATACAGGCAAAGTACTGAGTATATGCAGCGGCCAGGCCGTACAACACTATTGCGACGTAATTCTTAGCACTGTAACTTTTCACCCTGTGAGTCCATATGCCGGAATTCCCAATACTCCAATGTTTAACGCCATCCTTATGGCTATCAATATTGACATCAGTAATATCCGGACATACAATTGCATACGCATAGAAAAACGTCGCAGTTACAAAAAACAATGCCCAGCCATACATGCGCATCTCCACAGTATAGGCACTCAGCTGAGGCATTGTAAGAATACAAAACATAAATACACCTGAAACAAAGATTCCAAATCTTTTTCGCAAAAATGTAACCGCATAAAACAACAGCAGAAAATATGGCAAAACAGATACGATTTTTACAATTACGATATTATCCGCCAAAGGGAATATTAGTTTACATAAATCAAGAACAAATTTTGCTATTATATAATACAGCGGCGGATGCACATCTCTTGCCGTAAAATTAATTAATTCACCATAGGAATGTTCAACCATTCCCATGGTGAATAATTCATCATACCAGATATCACTGCTTAGGCATAAGCGGATGCTGTTTATGAGCATTAAAAAGCTAATCGCAATAAACAGGCACCCGATTATATCTTTGCTGGATATTTTCCTTATTCTAATATTTTTATCCATAATGCTTTTATTCCACAATTTCTCTATTACTTTATATATATCCGGAGATTACTTCTGCTCTTCCTGCACTTCTTCCTTACGGATTTCCTTGGTTCTGATTTCCTTACAAATCTGGTCTATAAACTCATCAAGAGGCTTAATACCCTCATCACCTGCAAAACGGCTCCTTACGGAAACAGTCTTATCCTCTTCCTCCTGCTGCCCTACAACCAGCATATAAGGAACTTTTGCAAGTCTTGCCTCACGGATTTTGAAACCAATCTTCTCAGAACGATTGTCCACAGTCACATCTATGTCATTCTTTGCAAGCTCTTTTCTTACCTGCTGTGCATACTCTTCATACTTCTCGGAAATCGGCAATATGCGCACCTGCTCAGGACACAGCCATGTCGGGAATTTGCCTGCATATTTTTCAATCAGCCAGGCCAGCGTCCTTTCATAGCAGCCCATTGATGTTCTGTGAATTATATAAGGACGGACTTTTTCACCGTTCTGATCTATAAAGTACATATCAAACTTCTCTGCCAAAAGCGCATCCCACTGGATGGTTATCATAGTATCCTCTTTGCCGTATACGTTTCTGGCATTGATGTCTACCTTCGGTCCGTAATAAGCAGCCTCACCCACATCCTCTACAAAAGGAATCTCCAACTCGGTCAAAATCTCTCTGATATGCTGCTCGGTCTCTTCCCATACTTCCGGTTCTCCGATATATTTTTCACGGTTTTCCGGATCCCATTTGGAGAGGTGATAGGTAACATCCTCTTCTACGCCCAGCGTAGTCAAACAGTACTTGGCAAGTGCCAGACAGTTCTTAAACTCTTCTACCATCTGATCGGGTCTTACAATCAGATGACCCTCTGATATAGTAAACTGACGTACTCTGGTAAGTCCGTGCATTTCGCCGGAATCCTCATTTCTGAACAAAGTCGAAGTCTCACCGTAACGAATAGGCAGGTCCCTGTATGAATGCTGAGTATTCTTATAACAGTAATACTGGAACGGACAGGTCATAGGACGCAGTGCAAGCACTTCCTTATCCTTTTCCTCGTCTCCAAGTACAAACATACCCTCGTTATAATGATCCCAGTGACCTGAAATCTTATACAAATCACTCTTTGCCATATATGGTGTCTTGGTACGGACATATCCCCACTCTTTATCTTCCAGATCCTCTATCCAGCGCTGCATCTTCTGAACCATTTTAGCTCCCTTTGGAAGTAACAGTGGAAGTCCCTGTCCGATTACGTCTACTGTTGTAAAAATCTCCATTTCACGTCCAAGTTTATTGTGATCACGCTTCTTTATATCCTCCAAATGCTCCAGATAAGCTGCAAGCTCTTCCTTTTTATTAAAAGCCGTACCGTATATTCTCTGAAGCTGTGCCTTATTTGAATCGCCTCTCCAGTATGCCATGGATGAAGATATAAGCTTATAGGCCTTAATAGACTTGGTGCTCATCAGATGCGGTCCTGCACATAAATCCACAAAACCACCCTGATCATAAAAAGAAATCTCTGCATCCTCAGGCAGATCCTTAATAAGCTCTACCTTGTAAGGTTCACCCTTTTCTTCCATAAAACGGATAGCTTCTTCCCTTGGCATGGTAAAGCGCTCTATCTTATGACCTTCCTTTATGATTTTCTTCATCTCGGCCTCTAAGTTGTCCAAATCTTCTCTGGAAAAAGGCTCGGCATCAAAATCATAATAAAAACCATCATCAATTGCCGGACCGATTGTTACCTTGGCATCCGGAAACAGTCTCTTCACAGCTTCTGCAAGTATATGTGATGCAGTATGTCTGATTACGCGCAGTCCCGCCTCGTCATTTGCAGTGACAATATTCAGTTCGCAATCCTTGTCGATAATAGTTCGTAAATCTTCAACCTTACCGTCTACCTCTCCTGCACATGCCACTCTTGCGAGTCCTTCGGAAATATCAGCCGCAATATCATATATGCTCATCGGCTGCGCATATTCCTTAACGGAACCGTCTTTTAACGTAACTTTCATAACACATACCCCTTTCAAGTAATCAAATAAAATCTATCTTTTTATAAGTAATCTATCTTTATATTAATATATATTATTCCTTGGAAAACAAAACCTCGTCAATTATCTGTGCAGCACATTTTATAATTCCGGCACATGGTCTTGAAGAATAAAACTCAGGCGTCCTTACCGAGGGTCTGGAACTTTCTTCCATTCCCTCTATCCCTAAGATTTCCCGACATATTATACTTCCCTGTCTTTCCCTGAACATATCGCTCATCTTCCGTACAAGCTCATAAATATGCGCTTTTGCCTCTTCATCCTCCGGATTGGCATTGCCTTCCTTAAGCCCCGCTACTAATGACATTGAGAGTACAGCACCACAAACCTCTCTCATACGCCCAACTCCTCCGCCAAGCGCTCCGGACATCTTAAGCGACGTTTCAAAATCCAGACCAAACAAATCGGCATATGCCGCAAAAACTGATTGTGCACAATTAAAGCCGCTTTTAAAAAGCTTTACCGCATAATCCGGTCTAGAACAGACTTCAGGCCTTTGTATATTATGCATTCTTACCACAGCATTTCTTATACTTCTTTCCGCTTCCGCATGGACAAGGATCATTTGGATACACCTTAGGCTCCTTATGAATTGTGGTAGACTCCTTCTGCTCCTTATAAAGGCTCTTTCTGGTCTCCTCATCAAATATATCATTCCACTCTTCCAGATTATATAACCAGTCAGCCCCTGCCGCTACCATATTCTTATAAAGAAGAGGTTTATCAAAACCAAGGTTCACCTTGGTATCTTCTTCCATCTCTTCAATAGGATTAGCTTTTTTTAAGCTGTCGTTGATACCATCGAGGAATCCCGTCATTGTCATAATATCAACATTGTATTTTTCAGCCAGCTCCTTGACAGTCCCCTTCACAACCTCATCGGGATTTTTCAGAAGCTGCGCATATATTTCCTTCTCCTTCTCAAAATAATCCGACCACAATCTCTGAAGGTCGCCCCTGTTTGCAGTCTCAGAATATGCCATATCGCGCCATTGTTTTAACAAAGCCATTTTGCAATTACCACCTTTTATCCTGTATTAATATTTTAAGTATCTTTACATTCTACGATACCTCGTTAGTATATAACATTTTCAAAAAAAAGTAAATAAGCGACATTGTATGGAATTTGCAAATTGAAATTTGTGGCTTGGAACCGGGGACGGATTGCACAAATAGTAAGCTGGCTGGTGGTCGGCTTTCGGGAATAA
>JAFLTG010000053.1 GCA_022510545.1 Lachnospiraceae bacterium
TCTCTATCAGACACACAGCTTTAGTATATTACCACAACCAAAACCTCTCGTCAAGCCCTTTTTTAGAATTTTTTCATGAATTTTTAGAATTCTCTTTAAGGCAACTTCAATACGCGCAAACGCATCATAAGGTTTAAGAGGTGGATTTTTATTTTATCATTTATTTCCAGCTTTTGTCAAGGAGTTTCAGGTATTTCTTCATTAATTTTTTCATCAACTTATATAACTTAATAAATAATATAAGAAAAATGAAAAAATAATTGCTTCTCCCAATCCCAAAACCGCTCCCAGGAACTTATTTAAACCATTGATTATAGAAATCTTTACAATAGCCGTAACCGGCGCAAAAATAAGATTGCACACTTTAAAAAGGATTCCTATCCCTATAAGAGCCACAACACAAAGCGTCAAAGTACTGAATGTCTGTGCCTTGATACTGGTGATTGCAAAAAATATCAATGCAATGCAAACACAAGATACAATGGCTGATAGAATATTTACTATTTCTTCAACCAGTCCATTACTAAATCCTTTTTTTATACGCCATATAGCCAATATTATAACAATTAAAACAAAAACTATCTTCAAGTCAATTCTCAACACCTTTATTTCAATTCTATCGTATCTATGGAATCCTGTGTAACAAGTATATATTTATATGAAGATGATGTCGGAAGTAACGTGTATACAGATTTTTCAAAATAACCCGCATATTTTTCCACTCCATTCATATTATAAATCCGACACTCTGTCTCATTATAAATAATAATCCTATCCTCATCAAATACAATATCTGTATACTCCATATTAAAATTAATTGTTTGAATTAATTGACCTGATTTATTATATACATCTAAACGATATCTGCTATCGCTTTCCAAACTGTTAAATATCAGTCCGACATGTTCTTTTCCATAATAAATCTGCTGTACATTTTCACTAAGCAGGCTGGTCGCTGTACTGACAGGTTTCTCCGCTCCGCTAAAAAACATAATCCTGTCATCTGAGACTGCAAACATAGTTTTATCATCCAAAAAATGTGTATAGCCCACTATTACATCCAGATAATCATAACCGCTGACATAGTGATCTGTATTATTCTGTCCGACCTCTCCAAAATTATAGAAAGCAACGCTGGATTTTAACTCTCCACTATCCACAAACAGATATGATACACTCACCAGCTTACCGTTTGGAGAAATAGCTACTCTGAAAGGATAACCACTGTCTTTCATAGTCGTTCTAAAACGCACCAGTTCTTCTCCATCCGTGTTATATAGGTAAATCAATGTAACGTCTGAATCATCCAGCACAACTGCTACTACTCCATTAGAAGCAACACAAAAACTTCTGATAGGCTTATTAGTAATAATCTGTCCCAGCCGGCTATTAGTATTCATAACATATATATTTCTTCCATTATAATCGCCTATAGCAACTGTATCCTGACATATATCAACCATCGGATTCTGCATTTCAAAAGTCTCGTTCCAAACCGCATTTCCTTTGGCATCTATACAGCTTGCTCCATCCTTGCTATATGTTAGTATGGAACCTGCAAATGGAGTTATATTCCTGTTTTGAACGGATGCAATTTCAAAGGAAGATACGATTACACTTTCCGTATAGACCTTATTTTTCCATTGAATCACAAGCGCCGCTGCCACTGCCGCTACAAGAATCAATATCAATATGCTCCGGTAAAAAATCATAAATCTATGGCTCTTGATTTTTTCCAGATAATTATCACGTGCTGGTTTCCCATTACTTTTCTCTTTGTTTTTAAAGTAATTTCTAACGTTAGTCATACGTTATTCCTCTAGATAATTTATGAAATAAATTTTCTATTTTATCAGATACAATTTAACCGCAATCATATTGTATCACATATTTAGCTACGGTAGTATTATTTTTTGACCGTATTTTATATTATCGGGATCTTCGATTTTATTTATCTCACAAATTTCCTTTACTCTGGATGCATCTCCGTATTTTTTTATACTTATATCACAGAGAGTATCGCCTTTTTCAATTTTGTAATATTCCGTTAAATTCCTTGCAAATGCTTCCTGGCTGTCAGGTGTTTCATTACTGTTCTCTGCAGGCTTATTACCCTCTTCTGAATCGTTTGTATTTCCTTCACCATTATTTCCTTGATTTATTTCACCTATATCTTGTCCTTCTTTGTTATCTTTATTTTCATTTGTATTGTTTACGTCTTTGCTATCTTCACCTGCACTGATTTCATTATTGTTTGAATTTTTACCGTCCTCACTTTCTGAATTTTCATCCGCTTTGTCAATAGCATCTGCATCCTCTGTTTCCTGGTCACCTTCATCATCTACACCTTCATTTGCTGCAGCCCGGTTTTCTTTTTCCAGTTCAGCATCCAAATCCTCCAGACGCAACACTGTCCCTTCAGATGTTTCAGATGCATCTGACACTTCTGAATCTCCCGATGTATCTGATACTCCATCATCAACTCTCTGAGATGCCTCCTGATTCTCCATTGCAAAAAATACTTCCACAGCACTCTGTCCAAGTTCTTTAAGTTTAGGATAACTATTGGTTGAATTAATGACTATTGCAGCCAGTACAAGAAAAACCGCACACAACTGGAGAGCCATAACTCCACCTTTCATTTTTTCCGTCCCCGGTTCTTCATGTCTACTGCTTGTCCGTCTTCGATTGCCATTATTATCAATAACCTTTTCCTGTTCTTCTTCAGTTTTTTTCATCCCACCTCTCATTCGTATATCAGAAAAATCCTGCGGCCTGATCGTCATAGATTTTGACTGGGACTGCGACTTCAACTTGTCCTGTTCTTTTTCTACAGAATCGTTTTCTTTGTTCTGCTCTATCATGTAGCTCTGCATAGCCTCGTTGCTCTGATAAAAAATATAATAGCCCGACAATTGATAGCGTCTGGAATCTTCTTTTATCGAAAAGACAGGCATGTTCATATCAAAACGACATACAATCTCATCCAGCAGCTCGTATCTAACAAAGTATGAAATATCTTTCTGCGGTCCCGCTCCGTATATGTAATATTTTTTATTCTTTTGTTCCCTTGTTCCGTAAAAGAAAATTCTTCGTTCATCTGAAGAAGCATAATTCTTCAAATAGGACATAACATAATCTTCTACATATACCTGATATTTTTTGTCTTTTTCCCCTTTGTGAATCACAATATCTGTTGTTTCCATTCTGATCATCACACCTTTCCTGCGTCTAATATTATAGACATACTTTTTATAAATATAGCATATGGAAAGTGCGAAATTTATCAAATCTCGCGTCTTAAAAACAATAGAAAACGCTTCACAAACTTTCTATTTTCATACATAAAAAAAGAGTTGGCCGGACCAACTCTAAAAAATTGTATCTAATCAAATCATATAATACATACTGCTATATAAACCTGTAAACAGTAACTGCATCATAATCTCTTTCCGGTCCAAAAACCACAGATGGAAAATCAGGTTTATTTATCGCATCCGGAAAATACTGAGTTTCAAGACACAGCCCTGTTCTCGGTCCATACACGGCTCCTTCTTTACCGGTTTCCTCTCCGATACAATTTCCTGCATAGAACTGAATCCCCGGAAGAGTAGTATACGCCAGTAATTTCCTGTTACTTACAGGGTCTACCACCAATGCAGCTTCACGAAGTGTGCCGTCCGCACCGTCTATTACGAAATTATGGTCATAGCCCTTTACCAGTTTAAGCTGTTCAAAGTCTGCCTCTATATCATTACCTATACGTTTAGGATCTGTAAAATCAAGCGGTGTCTTTTCTACCGGTACTATCTCTCCCGTAGGAATCGCACCTTCCACAACAGGTGTATAGGAAGAGGCATTGATTTTTAATATATGATCCTCTATTTTTCCTGACTTATGACCATTTAAATTAAAATATGTATGGTTAGTCATATTTATCAAAGTCTCTGCATCTGACTCTGCATGGTAGGTCAGCTTCAGACTGTTGTCATCAGAGAGCGAATATGTCAAAGAAAACTTTCTGTTTCCCGGAAAACCCAAATCTCCATCCGGTGACTCTAAAGAAAAAGTGACACTATTGTCAGTTTCGTCGGTAACATCCCACACACGCTTATGAAAACCATTCTCCATATGAGTATGGAGATTATTGGGCCCGTCATTAACTTCAAGCTTATATTCCTTAGAGCCAATCTTAAAAGCGGCATTTCCTATACGGTTTGCACTGGGTCCGATTGTAACTCCGAAAAAACTTTCGTTTCTGTAATAATCCTCCAGCTTGTCAAAGCCCAATACTATATCCTCTATATTTCCTTTTTCATCGGGTACATACAGATTCAACAAAATTGCACCGAAATTAATTACCCTTGCCTTTACCCCTTTTTTATTTTCCAATGTAAAAGCATATACTTCTTTCCCATCTTTAGACGTTCCAAATAATTCTCTGGTCATTGTTCCCAAGCCTTCCTAAAAATTGTATTGTTTATAATTCCGTTCGCCCTTCCAACGCTCTAAGAAGGGTCACTTCATCAATATATTCGAGATCGCCGCCAACCGGTACTCCGCTGGCAATCCTGGTTACCTTTACTCCTGTCGGTTTGATCAGTTTACTTATATACATAGCGGTAGTCTCACCTTCAAGGCTGGAATTGGTAGCAATAATAACCTCATTCACATCTTCCTGTAGACGCTGCATCAATTCTTTTAACTTGATATCGTGGGGACCTATTCCAAGCATCGGCGAAATCGCCCCATGCAGCACATGGTAAACTCCAGTATATTTACCGGTCTTCTCATATGCCGCCAGATCTCTTGTATTTTCAACTACCATAATGGTCTTGTGGTCTCTTCCCACATTGGCACAGATCGGACATACTTCATTGTCGGTAAGAGTAAAACATTGGCTGCAATATCTGACCTTTTCCCTTGCCTCCATCATCGTTGTAGCAATTCTGTTCACTCTTTCCTTAGGCATATTAATCAAGTGAAAAGCAAGGCGCTGCGCCGATTTGGCACCGATTCCCGGCAGCCCTGAGAGTTCTTCTATTAACTTATTGATATATCCGCTGTATAAGTCCATTAGAAGGGCAAACCTCCGCCAAGACCCAGTCCGCCTGCCATCTTATTCATTATTTCCGCATTTGCCTCTTCTGCCATACGCAGTGCCTCATTTGCAGCTGCCATTACAAGGTCTTCAAGCATTTCAACATCATCAGGATCTACTACTTCCTGAGACAGTTTGACTTTGGTAATTTCCTTCTTACCGCTGACAGTCACTTCTACCGCACCGCCGCCGGCTTTTGCCGTAAATTCTTTTTCCTCAAGTTCTTTCTGGCTTTCCTCCATCTGGCGCTGCATTCTCTGCGCCTGCTTCATTAAATTGTTCATATTCCCCGGTATTCCGCCTCCCGGAAATCCTCCACGTTTTGCCATATTGCTATTTTCCTTTCTGGTTTATTTTTCAAGTTTTGTTTTATTGAATGATATCCTCTAAATCCGGATATTAGTCGTCATCCTCTTCTATTTCCATCTGAATCACACGACTCAAATCTACATAATCCTGCTCAAAACTCTGCTCACTTCTTATACTTTGGATATCAACTTCAACTTCTTTGCCTGCAATATCCGAGATAATCCGTTCCAACACTTCCTTATGCCCTTCCTGTTTGAGAAAATAATCCGATGGCATTCCATCTTCCAAAACAATCATAAGCTTATTGTCGCCACCCAGACTCAGCTTGGCAGTTTTTAAATACTGCTTCATAGGCATGGAAGTTTCTCCTACAACCGACGGCCATTTATTGACAATCATTTTAATATCTTCGGGAATCGCCTTTGGTAACTGCGGGCGGCTCACTTCGGATACGCTTTGCTGTACGCTGCCCTGATAAGATACAGGCTGTACATTCGCCGGTGCTGTCTGCACTATGCCCTTTTCAAGTTTATCTTCTATTACCCGGACTCTGTCTAACAGCGACTCCGAATCAGTCTCCATACTTGGCCTACACAACTTGATTAATGCAATTTCGATTAAAATTCTCTTTTGCGCCGTATATTTAATCTGGCCGGAAAGTTCGGAAAAAATACGTATATAACGCATCACCGATTCCTGTTCAATACTTTTTGCCTCTTCTTTCAATCTTTCCAGATTCTCGGAAGACATATCAACGGTATCTTCAATCGCATCGGCATCAGAAGTCTTAACAAGCAGAAGATTCCTCAGATACCATGTAAAATCCGTTATAAACTGTGTCAGTTCCCTTCCCTGCATCACAATCTCTTCCAATAACGAAATGCATCCCGGTACATCCTGATTAAGCACATACTCAAGCAGTCTTCCAAACACTTCTGTGTCTACTGCTCCAAGCACATCCAGAACCATATCGTAAGTAAGCTCTTTTCCAAAATGAAATGCTATACATTGGTCCAACAGACTCAAAGAATCACGGAATGAACCGTCAGCACTTTTGGCAATATAGCGCAATGCCCTATCTTCCACAGATATATTCTCTATATTCATCAATTCACGAAGTCTGTCTGTAATCGTGTCAATAGAAATTCTTTTAAAATCATAGCGCTGACAGCGTGATAAAATCGTAATAGGTATCTTGTGTGCCTCGGTGGTTGCAAGTATAAAAATAACATATGACGGCGGCTCTTCCAATGTTTTCAAAAGAGCGTTAAAAGCTCCTATGGAAAGCATATGAACTTCATCTATGATATAAACTTTATACTTACCTTCCGCCGGAGAATAGGATACCTCATCCACTATCTCCCTTATATTATCAACACCGTTATTAGATGCTGCGTCAATCTCGATGACATTCATACTTGCACCCGATGCAATCGCCTTGCAGATACGGCATTCACGACACGGACTTCCGTCCACCGGATTTTCACAATTCACAGCCTTGGCAAAAATCTTGGCAATGGAGGTTTTTCCCGTTCCTCTGGTACCGCAGAAAAGATAAGCATGCCCTATACGTTCCGATTTAATCTGATTCCTCAATGTTGTTACAATATGTTCCTGACCTTTAACATCCTCGAAACGGTCAGGTCGGAACTTACGGTAAAGTGCTGTATATGACATGCGTGTCACCTATACCTTTCCTATATTAATCGCCAAAGCTGATGCCCGTCAATTTGGCCTCCTGCACAATTGTAGCATCCGGAGATACCATCTTCAATTTGCCCGCAACTTCTTCTAACGGAACCTTTATTACCTCTCTGTTTTTATAACCTACCATGAAGCCGTATTCTCCGTTTAAAATCATCTTTCCGGCTTCTGCGCCCAGACGGGTTGCAAATACACGGTCATATGGACAGGGACTTCCACCTCTCTGTGTATGTCCCGGCACAGTCACACGCACATCCAGTCCGGTCTTCTTCTGAATCTTATCCGCAATTTCATAAGAAACCGAAGGATAAGGATAATTCTTCATCTTCTCTTTATATTCCTTCTTAGAGAGTTTCGCATCTTCTTTGGATATCGCACCCTCTGCCACAGCCATAATCGTAAACTTGGAACCGCGTTCAGCACGTGCGTTAATGGCTTCAATTATTTTATTAATATCATAGGGTATCTCCGGAATCAGAATGATATCCGCTCCGCCTGCCATTCCGGCATTCAAAGTAAGCCAGCCCACTTTATGCCCCATAACTTCCACTATAAAAATACGACCATGAGAAGCTGCAGTTGTGTGGATACAGTCGATGCAATCGGTTGCAATATCTACCGCACTCTGGAAACCGAATGTCATATCAGTGCCCCATAAATCATTGTCAATCGTCTTAGGAAGGGTTACAACATTAAGACCTTCTTCCCTTAAAAGATTGGCTGTCTTATGGGTTCCGTTACCGCCCAGAATAACAAGGCAGTCCAGTTTCAATTTATAATAATTCTGTTTCATAGCCTCGACTTTATCAAGTCCGTTCTCATCAGGCTCACGCATCAATTTAAAAGGAGTTCTGGAGCTTCCAAGAATCGTACCGCCTTTGGTCAGTATACCCGAAAAATCCGCACCTGTCAGCATACGAAAATCGCCATAAATCAATCCTTTGTATCCTTCCAGAAAACCATAGATTTCAACTGCTTCACCGCTGCAAGACAAACATTTAACAACTCCACGCATTGCTGCATTTAATGCCTGGCAGTCTCCGCCACTGGTCAACATTCCGATTCTTTTCATATTGCTTCCTCCTTAATCATTATTAAGTATCGATGGGACTTATGTACCTTATATAAAATGGAACACGATATATAGATTATATAATATTTTGGAAGGTATCACAAGACCTGTTGATAAATCATGGTAAACAAAAAATTGTAATGTGTAAAAGACGCACATCCGTATCGGATGTGCGTCTTTATAATTGAAACTAGGTCAATCACAAAACGTATTTACCATTTCTTAGCCACAATGCTGAATGTTCCTGTCTTTCCTCCTGTATAACTTCCCTCTTCGTCAGTTGCATTGGGCATAACAACTACCGTTGCTTTTCCTTTGTTTACATTGCTTGTAACTTCAATCCTTAGCTTGCTAAGAAGTTCCTGATTAGCCTCGTCATTATAACCGGCAGCATTCTCATCAAGAATAACCGTAACCGTATGCTTTTGGCTCTTAACCTCAATCTTCACTTTAGCAGGTTTAACTTCATTTCCTGTATAGCTTAACTTAGTTGCCTTTGCGGTAGCGCTGGCGCTGTCATAGAAAGTTAAACTTGCTTTGGAAAGATCTATGGTATTATTCTTTACCGTATATTTAATAATTGGATATGGTTCTTCGTCTGAGCCTTTAGCTGCATAACCACCTTTACCCTCAATCTTAACATATCTCTCATCGCCGGCATTAGTAGACTTAGTAATCTTTACCTTCGCCTCATCATCATTCCAGTAACTTAATTTGTAATTAGATGACTTAAGCAATACTTTACTTCCGTCACTCTGTGTTTCAAATACATATGGCGCAGCCTTATAAACTTTGGCTTTAGCAAAGGTCGGGTTAGGAACTACAATCTCAATATTAGGATTATTAACTAAGCTAACGGCATCAATTGTAAAGTTTCCTGTCTTCTTCAGGCCCTTATAATTGCCAAGTCCTGTTACAGTATATTTTGCTTTCGGTCCTACTTTCTTATTTCCACTGTAAGTAATCTTGTAATCCACGCCAAGTTTCAGAGGAACAGTGGTCTCAGCATCTACAACGTAAGATACTGTAAGTGCATTCTCTTTGTCCTGATCAAGTGTAACGCCGGTACTTATGAACGGAAGATGTGTACTAGCAGTTACCTCTGCATCACCTAATTTAACTTTAAGCTTGCTCGCATCCTTTACTACAGGTTTAATAGTATAGGTCTTGCTTACTACACCTGTATATGCACCTGTTCCAACAACGGTAACTTTAACTTTTCCTACATTGATAGTATCGCCATAGTGCTCTACAATATAATTACCCTTACCAGCTTCTACTTTCTCCTTGCCGCTGTATACCGTTATGCCATCAGCTTCCTGTTTGGTCCAGGTATCAAAGCCGTCGACAAAGTTAAATGACGTATTCTTCAATTCAACCTTGGTAATCTTCTTCAAAGCGCTCTTATCAACAACTTTGACATAGATGTTGAGTGTATCTTTGAAGTTATTCTGACCTGTAATAGTCAATACATTACTTGCTGTCCACTTATCTTTCTTGCTTAATGTATAGTCCTTGGTACCCAGTTTAATACCGTTATAGTATATTACAGGTGAAAGTTTGGCATTCTTCGCAACATACATTACAGCATCAGCATTTTTGCCCTCTAATTCTGAATCCTCTATCTTTAATGCATCAGACAGATTATCATTATTAAGTTCAGAAACTTTCACTGCACCGCTTATCAGAATGTCACCATCTGCATATTCAGTGTTAAGGCTTGCTTTTTCGATAATAAAGTTCTCTGTGCCACTACCACTATAGTTTCCTTTACCTTTTACAGTAATGGTAGGCTTCTTGCTGCCATTGTCTACTTTAGTATTATTTGAGTACTTAACGGTGTAATCAGTACCTTCACTAATCTCTTTACCGTTATATGTTACCGTCATTGGCGGCTTGATTGCGCTGCCGGTATAGGTGTAGGTCTTATCTTCCTTATCCAAGGTAATTTTTAGACCGGATGTATCTCCATCTTCACCACCATTTCCGCCGGGGCCTTCAGTCGTCTTCACTTTGTAAATAAAGGTAACAAGATCACTGTCAGCACAATTGTCTTTTACTGCATATGCCTTGATAGTTGTGTCTTCGTCTATAACAATTGCTGCCTCATAAGGCTTTCGAGCTGCATTACCAATGATTCTCGGATCCGACTTATCCAGAGTGTAATAAATTGCCTTACTGCCTTCGCTGGTCAGAGTGACTTTTGTTCCTTTATCTACCTCACCCGGATTCGGATTTGCTACAGGATCAGCTGCCATAGGAACCGTGTATGTACGCTCAGATATAACACTGACCGAATTGCCTTTTACTGCAATAGCTTTAATAGTTGCGCTCTTGTTTATGACAATTCCTTCTTCGTCATCATAAAGTTCAGCGTTTCTGACCGTAGGATCTACCGGAGCCTTACCCTGTGTAAAGTAAATCTGCACACCTTCAACCGGATTGCCAGCTTCATCTTTTACACTTAGTTTGACTACTGTTCCTATTTCTACATTGCCTTCAGGAGTATCAAACTCAGGCGCCGGAATATTTTCGCTAGATGCATCCGCGGAAACAGTGTATGTAAATGTAGCAACAGCACTCTTGTCGCCGTCTGTATTTACTGCAATCGCCTTAATGGTTGTTGCTGCAGTAACGACAATTCCTTTTGTATCATCATAAAGAGTACTGTAAACAGTAGGATCTGCAGGATTGGTACCCATTGTATAACGAATCTTCATACCTGTTGCTGCCTGAAGTTTAATTGCAGCTCCCGCAGGCACTGCACTTCCTGAAAGATAATTAACAGCAGTAGGCGCATCTACAGCAGATGTCACTTTATATACATAGGTGACTACTTTACTGCTGATTAATCCTGTACCTTCCTTAGCTCTTGTATATGCTTTAATTGTCGTATCTTTATTTATAGGTATTCCACCGGTTTCGTATGTCTCTGTAGCAACATCTTCAGCTTTTGGATCTGTGCCATCTGTTGTATAAACTATATCATACTGAGTCGACTCTACAGTTGTATCTACAGTCAGCGTAACTGATTCTCCCTTTTTAATCGTTCCCGAACCAGGCGTTGCCTTGGGAGCATTTAATGTACCTGCCGGACTATTAGTAGCCAAGTCTTCAGCTTTGCTTCTAATGTCATTAATCATTGTCTGACCAATGCCTTCCCAATATGTAGCTCTGTCGGTATAACCACTGTTGATATCATATGCTGTAAGAACACCACTGGAATTAATACGGAATACTTCCTTACCATCCGTAGTCGTACCAAGTACCGAGCTTGGAGCTTTGACTGCATAAGGAATATCCTCAAAATCCATTGATTGAATCGCTGATGCCATAAGCAATGATTCAATAATACCGCCAAGTTTGTTATTGTGGGTCTTATCTACACCATCTTCTTTAGTAGAATCAGCAGCCATCAGCTGAGTGCCATATAAGTTGCTGTTCTTTCCATCCGCTTTCCACGCAGCCTCAAAGAGTTCCTTAGTAAAATCAAAGGCATCAATACAATCAACCTCATAGTCTCTAGCCAACTGTTTCACAGCATCAACATAAGTATTTGCCTCTCCATGTTGATCAGCCTTAACGCAATGATGTGCATAAATGGTTCCATTACTTTCATAGTACATTCTGGATACCGGTGTTATCAATACGGGCGTGGCATTTTTTGACCTCGCTACATTTATAAACTGCGATAAGTACCCTTTAAATGTTCCTTCCTCCTCCGGATAATTACCACTGTCATCCGGATCCCCAAGCGGTACATATTTATCAGTACCATCCGCAGAATCATTGTGACCAAACTGTATAAAGAGATAATCACCTTCGCCAATATTTTCTTGTATTTTCGTCAAAGAACCTTCTTCAATAAAGGACTTCGTAGTTCTTCCACCGTTCGCATAATTTTGAATCTTTACTTGGGACTCATCAAAAAAGCTTTGCAGAAATTCTCCCCATGATCCTAGGTTTTCTCCCTGTCCTTTTTCGTACATTCCATTTGGTGAATAATCTTTAACCGTAGAATCACCTGCCAGGAAGATATTGATACCGTCACCCATTACGATATCCGAGCCGCTTGACGGGTCTTCATAACCTTCCTTAACCGCTTCCTCCATTATATAAGATTGGGAAGTGCCGGACTTTCCGCTAATTGTCTGCGGCGTTACGGTTACCTTGATATACTTTCCGACTGCCTTTTCTTCAATCTTATAAGTTTTATCAGCAGTTGCTGTGGAACTCTTCAGCAGCGTTCCTTCTTCCGTATCAGCATTACTCTCCACCATATACCACTGAATAATGGACGCATCGCTGCTATCATTATCTCCAAGCTTGTATGTAACCGTAAGCGTATGTCCCGGCATAGGACGATTTTCGTCTCCATTATCTTTTACCTTTGGAGTCTCAGTAAATTCAAGCGTTTCAGCTTCAGCTGCATAATATTCAGGTTTCCACTCTCCAAAATAATCAGAAACGTTAATCGCTTTCGCATCATTTTCGCTCATAACCGGTCTTACACGACTGTCTACATTTACAGATTTTCCATCCAAGGATATTGTATTGTATTCAAAATATTTAGCATTTGCTGCTGTTGGCTCAGAAGCATTACCCGGCTTCCAATCAGCCCAGCCTGCATCTAAAATCAAATCGTTGCTTTGCAGTTTTGTATTCATAAATACAACTGAGGCAAGCTGGCTCCAAGGCCTTCCGAAGTAACCAGGTTTAACCTCCAAATTATTATAATGGTTTGCGGTAATAGTACAGTTTCTAAACAGATAACCCTTTTCACCATCCTTGGTTTGAAGAGCTGTAATATATCCTCCTTGACTGCCTGTGCTATAACCTTTCCAACTCAGCTCACATGCATCGAACACTGCATTTCCATTACCGAAAATATAGTCGGTCTGGCCTTCGATTACACAGTTCTTCAAATAAATATGAGCACCCTTAGAATAAAATGTATCCTGACTGCTATAGAATCCACAGTTTAAAAATTCAGACTTATCAGCATCTATTACAATTGCTGCTGCACGTTCAGTATTTGCTTTACTTTCTACATCAGTATTGTAGTTTCTGCCAGCCTTAACATTCTCAGCAGCCGGGGAAAGTTCCACACCATCTTCAAGCTCTTCATCCGTGATTTCACGGTTGAATGAGTTTTCAAAAGTGATTCCTTCTGCCTGGAAAGCAGTAGCAGAACTTGTTACATATACTGTTGCCCCCCATTTATCAGGTTCATTTTTATCATACTGATCATACGCACTGGCAGGATCATAAAATCTATTATTAGCTTCTCCAAGAACACTGTAATATAGGAAACCGATACCATAGTACCATGTAAGCTTAACTTCTTTATTAGGCTCATCATTTACAAAGCTTATATTAGGAGCTTTTACAATAATCTGCTCTCTGTATGTACCGGGTGCGATATGAACGGTAATACGTTCATTATTTGGCCGATTCATAACTTCACAAGCTTCCATAGCCTCTCTTACTGTAGCATAGTTAGGTGTCTTATCACTCTGATCAGAATAACCTACATAGATATTCGGTTTATATGTTTCTGTTTTCGCTTTGTCTGCTGTTGATACAAAGAATAAATCTCTACTTATTGAACCGCCGTTAACAACTACATGCGTACTGGTCTTATAGCCTGTTACCGTGGCCTGTGCAAGATATTCACCATCTCTTAATTTGATGGAATATCCGCCGTTCGCAACAGCAGCATCATAAGTATACTCATCGTCTACATTAACAAATTTCAGAGTAACATTAACATTTTCATCCAAGCCAATAAAACCACCAACCACATCATATGTAGGCTTTAATGCTACGGATATTGTTCTGTTTTCATAGCTTGTTCCTTCATCTTCCTTTTTAACAACCAAAGGAGATAGTACTCTATAATCATTTACGCCATTCAGAACAATAGAATATTCCACATCAGGCTCTAAGTCTGCACGGAATGTTGGTTTATCACCAGTCTTATCAATGTCAAGCTCTATCTCAAATGCATCTGAATCTTCCGAGGGTGTCATTACTACACTGAGGTTATCTAAGTTATAACCTTCTGCGAATCCCTTAATCGTACCGGAGAACAGGTATGTTGTTTTCTCCTCAACTACAAGAGTTACTCCATTCTTCCCGGTAAGAGCTTCGTCATCTGTTGTCACTAAAGTACTGCTTGCACTGGTAAATCCATACCCCATTGCTCCTTTTAATACAACTCTATAGGTGTAACCCGGAGCCAGAAGAACTGTGAAAGTTCCATCTGCTTCTATTGTAGCAGTACTCTCAACTTTGGTGGTTTGATTTACAAATTTTACCGAGTAACCATCCGGGAGTTTGTACTTGCCAAAATCAATAGCACCTGTTACTATTACCGCGGGAATTCTCACGATTCTTTGGTACATAGGTTTACCTGCATTGTTCTCACCAATAGTGTAGGTACCACTATATTGTGCAACAAACTCATATTTCTGGAACTTACCTGCAGGTGCATCTACCTCATCTGTCTGTCTTGGCCCTTTGAAGTAGAATGTTGTATCTGCAGTACCGGTATTACCCATGTAAGCTACAATTTTATCGCCAGCATTCACATTTGCAATGGTCAGATATCTCCTGGAGGAATTACTTGTACCATTGCAATACCAGCCTCCTCCGGCTGTATAATCTTCATATTCATTATGGTAAGAATCCGCAGACAGACCGTCAAGACCTTCTATATCGGTATACAATATGTCACCGTTTCCGCATACCATTGTCAGGTCCCCAAAGGAATGGGAAACAGCATCTTCAAATTTACCACCTGTACCAGTCAGAATATTCGCGTCATTATATGCTGTCGCAGTTATGTAATTGGTGTATTTGGCATCACTTTCCTCTTTGGCGCCAAAATCCCACACTTCAATAGTTTTAGGTTTTTCTTCAAATATTGCCTTAATAGATACATTGTCTGCAGGCATAGTGAATTGATCATTTTTAATAGTTACATTATTGCTTAATACCTGCCATTCCTTGAATTGATATCCGAGTTTAGGAGATGCAGTCAAAGTAATATCGTCACCCTCATCTGCACTGCTTCTGCTTGCTTTTGCAGTACCATTTCCATCAGTAGAAATGTCTATGGCATACGTTCCGGGTATTTCTTCTAATTCCAAGTGGATATCACTGAAGGTAACATCTGTTGCTCTTGTAGCAAACATACCAACATAAACATAATCTGAATCCACACTAATCAATCGGAAATCATATCCACCAGATTGCGTGTCTTCATTTCCGAAGGTACATTCATAGCCTTCACCATTGTCTACTATGCTCAAATCATATGTTTGCTCTGCAGATATGGTAGTTCCCTTAGTAAATGCGGTTTTTCCTCCAAATGTTTTACCAAGACGATAAAAACAATTACCACCATCGCCAAAGGTGCCTGCTACCACATAGTCAGAAAGGATTGTATTATCATTCGTATTGATATACATATCATCCCTAGCCATCAGTCCGAATGCGCTTTGAGTTTTATCAGCAATTTCATTTAATGTAGCCTTTGCAGAAAATTTAAATTTTTGTTTTGCGGGTATCTGATAATAATACATCGCAAATCCATCGTTACCATCTACGTCAGGGGTTCCTGCAGTAATCTTGGTGCCACCACCACTACGGGCAACTATATGCATATCACCGTTTTCAAGTGTTTCAAATGTAAAATTGGTATCATTAATCTTAGAAGCTCCACCTGTGGTTCCAAATACGGTTGCATGGAATGTAATCGCATCAACGCCTTCGCCTAATGTGTAACTGGGAAATTTGGCATCATCAGGTACAGGAGATGAATATACAGGTTTTTTATAAGTCTCATTTTTTTCCAACTCATCTTTAGTCGGCACTCCTGCAGATATATTGATATGATTTGCGATATCAAGCTCTCCTAATAAGGCGTCATTCGCATCCTTCGGATTATTTACCGCATTGTAAATTGCCTCAGCAAATAAATATGCTACCCTCTTGGCACCATAATTATTTAAGTGAGTATTATCTACAGAACCAGGGTTACCCTCATCATCACTTAATCCACCTGTCCATGCGTGGAGATATAGTGTTTCGTCCGGCCCCAGTGTTTCATACAATTTCTTAGTTGCGGCCGTCAAATCCACAACAGGTATATTAAGAGTGCTTCCCAATTCACGAATCGCCTTAGGATAATCACCGCCCGGATAATTGGGTTTATCAGAGGTAATATGACATTCGCTATTAGAGAGAGTCTTACCTGTACCTCTTCTGACTATAGGGGTACAGAGAATTACTTTTGTATTCTTTTTTTGAGCTTCTTTTACATAATTTTCATACAGAGTATAAGCAAATGAACCCTCCACAGTATAGTTACCGTTAGGATTAGTGTACCTTGTCGCATCGTCTTTCTCATCATTATGACCAAAGCCGATAACCAGTACGTCACCGTCTTTCATGCCAGCTAACAGTGTCTGATAGTTAGTCTCAGATAAGAAACTCTTGGAGCTTCTTCCTGATATTGCCAGATTTCTTACAGTATAGGTTTCATCCAGATAATTATATATCTGTGTCCCATAACCATATCTCCGATAGAAATAATTCTCCCACTTAAATTCACACACGGTAGAGTCACCAACAAGCCATAAAGTATGATCACCTGCCGCTACAGCCGCTGGCTCATCAACAACCTCAGAAGGCTCCTCAGCTTCAACTTCTTCCGATGATGCTTCTTCCGCATCCGGAATCTCCTCGTCAGTCTCTTCCGGCACAGACTCTTCCCCCTCCTCAGCGCCATCCGGCGCCTCATTAGAATCTTCACCGGATGTTGTTTCATCCTGTGTCACTTCGTCCTGCGATGTCTCGTCATTCGCAGTTTCATCTTCTGTTGATGGCAGTTCTACAACGTCTGTTTCGGTATTTTCAACAGTTTCTTCAGTCTGTTGAACCGGCCCCGAAAGCTCGCTTGCATAAACTGTCATGTTAGACAGAATCATAGCTGTCGATAATGCTACAGCCATAATCCGTTTCGTTAGTTTGCTTGCCAATTTGCCCATAAGTTCCTCCTCTTTATTATTTTTTATTAACATGTTGCACTATTTTTTTCAAAAAAAGGCAACAATTCTTATGCTATAATGATAACACAATTGATTATTTCTAGCAATCTTGATTTTATTAAATTTCTACAAGCAGTAGCTTTGGATTTTTCACGACTTTTCTTGCTTATAGATTATACTGCTGATATAGTTGCTCACGGTAGACTTGGTCGGAAAGCGCATGACTTAAGTCTTTATCTCTTCCGCTATCTTTAAGAAGATTTATTAATTCTAAAAGACGCTGTTCACCCTTCTTAATGCCTTCTTCTCTACCTTCTTTTAGGCCTTCCTCTCTACCTTCTTTCAGGCCTTCCTCCCTTGCCCTCTTTCTTTCGGCCGGTATATCTACGTCTTCAAAGCATT
>JAFLTG010000054.1 GCA_022510545.1 Lachnospiraceae bacterium
AACAAAGAATGCACATATTGTAGCTATAATCCACCAAATCATTTTCTTATAAATTCTCCCCTGCACTGAAAACTATAAATGTTATCTATATTATAGATACCTGGATAATTTTTCTGCGATGATACCGACATTTTTGTATGTAATTATCTTGCATACAAAATCCGTAAATTTACCGTATTTTCGATATAAAAGATTAAATAGAAAGTAGGCTGCCCGTTGACTTTTATCTTCAGGCATTCTTTTCATAATATTTTTAAAGCTGTAGATTTGTTTATATATCCATATATATCCGTCATACAGCTCCTGCCCTGTCATTTTGGCAGGTCGAAATACAACATGAGCCGTATTATATTCCGATAAATCGCTTGATATAATACGACCTTCTTTTTTTAACCTGTCATATAATGCCGTACCGGGATAGGGAGTCAATATGTGAGAGGTGACGGTTTCTATCTTATTTTTTACTATCCAGTCAAGTGTTGATTTGAATGTCTCAGGAGTATCACCATCAAGACCAAAGACAAAGCTTGCATTGATCATTATTCCCCTGTCATGAGCCATTTTAATGGCTTTCTCATATGTATTTATGTTGTTTTGGATTTTATGGACATCATTGATTGAATCTGCCTGGATGCTTTCAAAGCCCACAAACAAGCCCTGGCAACCGCTGCTTTTCATAAGGTCAAGCAGTTCTTCGTCAAGTAAAGCGTTGAGTGACACTGCGGCATTCCATTTGATATTTAACGTAATCAGTCTGTGTAAAAAATCTTTAAGCCATACAGGATTTCCGGCAAAATTATCATCAATGAACATAATATGTTTTGATTTGACCGCTTTTATATCCTGTAAAACATCTTCAGCATCACGGTTTACATAACTCCGCTGTGCTGCACTGTTATAGCAAAAGTCACACCTGAACGGGCAGCCTCTGCTTGTATGAATTATATTACAGTATAAATATTTATCTTTTGCTATGAAATCATATGCCGGAGGCACTATATCTTTCCCGCCAAAATCTTTATTGCACTTATATATTGGTTTCAGGGTTCCGTTTTCATAATCTTTTATAATATCGGGCCAGGTTCCTTCCGCCGCCCCTATGCACAATACATCAAAAGTATCCTGCGGAATCGTATCATGCGCAGTTGTAATATGTATTCCTCCTGCCACAACAATGCTGCCTTTGTCTCGAAATTTCTTGGCAATTCTTATGGCTCCAGGCAAAGTATCAACGGTAACGGATAATCCTACTATATCAGGATTGTCATTATAATCAATGCTTTGAATATTTTCATTTTCCAATGAAACGGTATGCTCGTTTCTAAGCAGATTTACGATTGTTAAAAGCCCAAGTGGTGGGGCCATATGCAATTTGATGTCAGTGTCCATAGGGCGCTTTATCATTTTGGGCTGGATTAATTTTATGTACATAACTTGTTACCATATATGCCATAAAGGCAACTCATCACTTTCTCATTTTACAACATAATATTTAAAACTTAAAATCCGACAATGCAGCATTTGATATTAACAATCCTCTATAAAATACCTCATATAGATTTTCAAATCTTCCAGTTGCATCAACATCAGCCAGCGCATCTTTATATTTCGTCTTTTCTTTATCTTTGAAAAACACCGGAGGCATATGGCGCCTTAATAACAACATATTAATAAAAGCTCTTGATGTCCTTCCATTACCATCTCTGAAAGCATGAATTACAGTCATTTTATAGTGAATTCTTGCTATCCATTCAACATATTCACTATTACTCAATGTATCTGTGCTCGCTAACAATGTCTGAATATCTTTATCCAGCAAATACATTTCTTGTTGAATATCATGATAATCAACAGTCTCAAATTTTGCTCCAAGCACCAACGTATTACTCTGCCTATATGTCCCACCATATTCAGGGCATGGCGCTGTTGAGAACAACTTTTCATTTATATGTTTTGCATCATAAATATTTATTTCACCATTAGCATTATCAAAAGCATAATCATAAGCGATTGTAAGCCCTGCAACTTCAATAATATCCTGATTCTCAATAGTACAATATTTACTTTCCTGCTTATTTTCTCTTATATCTATTACAATCTCAGATGCAAGTTCCTGATCAATGTTAATGCCTTCCATTCTGCTATCGAAGAATATATATTCATTCTTAAACTTATTACATGTAAATGGCGTTGATACAATATCAAATCTATCTCCGATTGCATTGAATAGCTGTTCATATAACAAAACAGAATTCAAACCCAGATTTTTCCGTCTTATATCCGGTTTAAACTTAGTTTTTTTCTTACGCAAATTATCTGGTGAAATATCCCCTTCTATTTTGTGTAATCTATACGCAATTCTAAAAAGACAGGTTTCAAAGCTCACACCAAAATATTCAGCTACTTTTAGCACATCATCAAAGCTAATATATCCATCAACTAAATACTTGTCAACTTCTGTCTTAAGTGCATCCAATGGCATTAATAACCCTGCAGCAAACTCTTCTGCATATCTTTCAATCGCACTCTTAAGATTACACATATAACCATTTTTAGAGTCCTTTAAATGATGACATAATTCATGCGCTGCTGTAAAGCGCTGTCTTGTTATAGGGCGCTTTAAGTTAATACCAACAACCGGAAAATCGTCAACATCTTCTGCAGGGATATAAATTCCTTCGTATTTCTTAAACGGCCTCATAATAAAAGGAACTTGCAAATCCGTTAACATCTGAAATGGGTTAATTGGAAATACAAGTTCTTTCTCAGCAAAGTATTCTTTTAGGAAAATAGCAGCAAGGTCATCTGCTGATACACCTTGTTCTACATATCCGGTAAATCTTTCCTGCAACTTCTAACCTCGTCTTTCTTTAAGCATCTTCTTAAACTCAATCAAATTTAGTATTTCCTGCTGATCATCTTCATCTAATGAACTAAAACTTCTGGCAAAGACTGCATTTGGCATTTCTGTATTTCTTCCGTTTAATAATTCATCTGCAGATATTTGAAATAGCTCACTAAATTTCTTGAGTTCTTCAGTCTTAACACTTCTTTTTCCTGATTCAATTTCAACTATAGCTGTTCTATTAACACCCACAATTTTAGCAACATAATCCTGAGACAAATGCAGCTCTGTACGAACCTTTTTCAATCTCTCAAATAATTCCATCTTTTATTCCTCCTTGCTATAGTCACCAGAACCAGTATACTACCGATTGTTGGTTTTTTCAACATGAAAATGTTGGATTTTCCGACATTGTTATTATCGTCACATTTAAGGTAAATTATAATAATTAACTCAAGAAATTATTTCATTACCTTCACTTTCGTCAAGCAATTAAACAAGCGCATTTTAGCCGCTTTGATTTTGGTAATATACCTACTTGAATATAAGACTCCCGTCACCAAACCTCCAAGTAACAACCCAAGAACTAAATCAGCAATGGCTTCATAGGGCTGCACACCTGAGAGTCCTGTAATATCAATCGCTATATAAATAAACATACAAACAAGTCCTGCAATAAATACATAATGTATTCTTTTTGAAAAGGATTCTTTGTCCATATTGTTATAATCAGCGATTTTTAATAATGTTTCCTCTGTCTGTTTATCCATATTCTCAACTTTCCTTTCTCCGTCCAAAATTTCTCCGATTTCAACATCATAGTATTTTGCCATCTGAATCAGCAAATCAAAATCAGGCATTGTTACTCCGTTTTCCCAGCGTGAGATGCTACGGTTAGATACACCTAACCTCTCGGCGAATTGTTCTTGAGTGATGCCCTTTTTGTTGCGTAGTTCTTTTAGAAACTTACCGGTTTTTTGTTGGTCCATAAGCTTCTGCCTCCTTTCACATTCAGGATAGCCTTTTTGACAGAGAAAGTACACGACACAAGCTGAGAATTTTAATTTATTTTTCTTTATGCGCTGTTATAATAGTATAAGCATGCGCATTGACCGTTATTATGCAGTGATCAATGTAAACATACCAATTCTTCCCTTTTCTTTCAATGGCAGCTTCTTGGCTTAAAATCTTTGCTTTGCACCAATCCACAACATCCTCAACATCAATAGAAAGGTTTCTTTTTATTCGCTCAATGCCCATTTCTGTAGTATGAAGTTTATTTATATTTTCAATTAAATCGTTCATTTGTGTTTTTACCAATGATTATTGCTCTCATCTCCGTTACTCTACTCCAACCTGCACCGATGGATTGCGCTCTAAGATTGTCTTAATGATTGCCATCTCTTCCTCAGGTTCTTCCTTAAATACCTTTAGATAACACAGATCACATTTTTTCCCGGTTATCATCTTTACCTTAATCATCCTCACATCTTTGATGGAATTGGTACTATGCACATACTCATACACCCTTTCAATGTCAGCATACGCGATAGCAGCACCGCATTTCTTTCCAAAAGCATACTTTCTTCCCAACATGACCCTGCCGCCAAACATAGGCGCTGCATACTCAAAGTCACTTAAGACATTGGACATCTCCCCGGTCTGCTTCAAATCGTGCAAATGCTTTCTAAATTTTATACTTTTATAAATACCCTCAGCGGAACATAAAAATACACAGAAAATCAGAAATATCAAAACTTCTTTGGTTCCATTTATATAATAATAAACTCCTGTCGCTAAATAGATCTTTAAACTACGAACAAATAAACTACCTGTAACGACAATACAGACAACACCCGCTATCAAAAACATAAGTTCTCGTGAAAATATTCTTGGTTGCAAATACCGTTTCATTTGACGAAGCTGTACATCCATTTTACTTCTCCTCCTCGTTGGTTAAACATTGAAATATCTTCCGTACAAATTTTTTCAGCACTCTAAGCCGGTTTTTTCCACCTTAGAGTGCTGAAACTCTACTTACGCCATTACTATTCTGTTTTAAACTCGCGGATAAGTCTTGCCAGCTTCTCTGACTGTGTCATCAGCAATTCGGTAGAAGCGGCAGTTTCCTGCGCTGTTGCCGAATTGGATTCTACTACATCTGTAATCCGGCTTAATTCTCCAATAATATGCTTTGAATTCTCAGCCTGTTCTTCTGTCGCATCTGAAATTTCGGTAAATGACTTTGCAATCTCAAAAGAGTTACTCACTACCCTATTCATACATTCGGATGCCGTATCCGCATGACCCTTTGCACGCTTTACTGCACTCAGGCAATTGCCCACCAGCTCCGCCGTTTTACCGGACTCCTCGGCACACCGCATCGCCAATGCCCGTACTTCCTCCGCCACAACCGCAAATCCTCTTCCGCTCTCTCCCGCTCTGGCAGCTTCCACGGATGCATTCAGGGAAAGAATATTGGTTTGAAATGCAATCCCATCAATTGCCTCCACAATTTTCTGAATATCGGCGGATTCGTTCTCCGCTTCATTGACTGCCTCATAAAGTCTTTTCATTTCCTCATTTCCGGCCTGAATCTCATGATTTAGCTCGTTCAGCCGGGAATCCACTTGATGACAGTTTATTGAACTATTATTAATCTGCTCGGTTATATTCTCCACGTTATTTCGCAGGTTGCTGATCGACAGCGATTCCGATGTTGCGCTTTGCGCCAGTGCATCAGCTGCCCTGGAAAGCTGGGTGGCACTGGTATGTACTTCTTCAGCCGACTGTTGTACCATCACGATCAGCTGGTTTAAAATCCGGCGAATAGAATTTACCGAACGGGAAAGTTCATTGAATTCTCCGGGGTACTCCGCCATATCCGAAACCATAAGGTTATAATTTGCTATCTCTCCCAAAATATGGTTTGTTTCCCGCATCATTTTGGAAAGCCGTCTACTCAACTCATACATAGAGTTCTGCAGCACACCGATCTCATCCTGATTGTGCGTCGGCTGCAGCTTCACATCCAAATCTCCTTCTGCCATCCTAATGGTCACATCCCGCATTTTCCTAACGGAGCTGACAATAAATCCAATTACGGCCGAGGATACCAGTATTACAATTGCAATCGCAGCAATCCCGATCCAGATAATCCTCTGGGTAATCTGCTTTACAGTCGTTAACGCATTTTCCACCGGATTTGCCACACCAAGCAACCATCCGCTGTCTCCGATTGGATAAACCGCAACATATACTTCATTTCCGGCATCATCTGTTACCGTAAGAACCTCTTCGTCTGTCTGCGATTCCAGTGCCGGAAGCAATTCCGGCAGTGTATCCGCCACCGCTACCGCCTCGTCTTCAGATGGCATAAATGCTTCATTCGGATGATATATATAGTTTCCGGCCGCATCCGCAACAAAAGAATACACCCCGTCTGCATACTGAATTCCGGATGCCACCTCGGATACCGTCACAAGTGATATATCGATTCCGATGACACCTGCAAGTTTCCCATTACGAAATACCGGACAGGCAATCGTATCACACATCTGCAGCGTAAATGCATCAAAGTACGGATCCGTCACGACCAGTCCATCCTTTTCCTTTACCGACTTATACCAGCCACGCTCTCTTGCATCATATCCTTCCGGTATTGCACTGGCTGTACTTGCTTTCCAAAAACCGCCTTCCTCTGTCCCAAAATACATATCCAGCAGTTCCTCTTTCCCTTCAAAATGGGAATTTAATACCGTCATTACCTGCTCATCATCAAAACTGTCCAATGTACTAATATTAGCAGCCACATCTTCCGTCAGTCTTACTTCCTGCATTATCCAGCAGTTTAACTCCTCTGCATAGTATTGTGCCTCTGCTCTCAGAGTATGCTGTTCCATATCGATCATATCGGTCTTTACCGTTCTGGAAATAATCATCATACATAACAGCATGACAAGCAACACCAGAACTGCCACACAGGCACTGATTTTTACCTGTAACGATTTTCGCATAATTTCTACCTCCTGTTTGGCCATGCGCCAAGATAGATTTCAATCTTTCATCTGTCTTTTTTCATTATAACGTGTCCGGTGCGCATTTTCAAGCATACTATGGCAATTGGTTTCAGTACAAGACGGCATTATATTTTATACTTCATTCTTATCTTTATACAACAATATAAAAAATACCGTACCCACTATAATTACAGGTATTAACTCTATCAAATTAAATCTAACGGAATTATTATTATAGAATTCTTCCGTATATGTAACAAAGGATAAGGCAATCATTATATTGGTAATGGAGTGTACGATTGCCGCAGGAAATACGGAATTGCTCTTTTTGGTAACATATACCAATAAACTTTGTAGAAATAAATTAGATATAAATAAATTGCAGACCGCAAACAATGAGCCGTCTATTTTTATCAGAGCCACCAAATGCCATAGTGTCCTAACAATAGAAATAATGAAAATCGACAAAAAGGTTCCATATTCTTTTTCCAAGCCGGGAAAAAGATAGCCCATCCAGCCTAGCTCTTCTCCCAGCAGTCCAATAGATTCTATAATGCAAACCAGTGTAAATAATATGATTTGACCGAAAAATATAAATGTAAGGTTTTCAGATACTATTAAAACATTTCCGGGGAAAAACAATAATGGTAGTAAATCAGCAGAATAAACAATCAATAAACTTGTAAAAATTGCTGTCAGATATACCTTCAGGGATTTTTTAATATTGGGAAACAGTAGCAGAGTTCTAAATTTTGCTTTTTTTAATTTACACATTATTACAGCAATAATCGCCGGCATAAAAGAAGCTAAAAGTATAACTAATAACTCTATCACACTTCCTTCATTTTTTTCATGTATGCCATATCCCACATACCATAAAATATTAGTTATAATAAGGCAGGATAAAATATATATAAGCAATTCTTTTTTATTACTCATTAAACTTTCTCACGCTCTTTTATCTACCCCAATTATACTAAAATTTTATTTTAATGTCATTAATAATCCGAACGAAAAAATAAGGGGGAACTTACTCCCCCTCACCAACTGCTAAAGTATTCCCATAGCGGTAAGTATAAACATTCCGACACCACATACTGCAATAACTGCGCCAAGCACTTTTACCACTGTTTTAGACGGTGCTTTTGGATAAGCTTCCTTGAATTTTTCATAAGGTCCAAATAATAACATCAAACCAACCACCGCAACTAATATACCATAGATGCCGTCTAAAATAATGCTTATCAAGTCAAACATTGTTATGTCCTCCCTTCTGTAATTTATAAAAATCTATCCATACCGCATATTGTATGGACATGGCGATTTTTATAATCCTTTTTATTCTACCACATCTTAAATTCTAATTGTATACCAATTGCACCAATCGTCTATTTTTTGCACTGAATGACTATAAAATAACTACTGCCTTGAATTCTTTTTCATCACAGGTAATCGCAAAATCGCCATCATAGTGCTCCACCACCGATTTTACATTAAGCAGTCCGATACCATGACCGCTGCTATGCTCTTTCTGAACGATATTATCGACAACTTCTATTTTTTCCCGCACGGGGTTTTTAACGGACAAAATCATTTTATCGTCTTCATACACCAGTTTTAGGAAAATAAGCGCACTTTCCGAACCGGACTCCAGCAGTTTTTCACATTCCGAAATAGCATTGTCCAGTAAATTCCCCAGCACGATGACAATGTCTTCTTCTTTCATATTAAGCTCATGTAAATCCCCCAGCTTTAGACTCATAGAAATATTCTTTTCTTTTGCGCGTCGGTATTTCTGGTTCAATACGGCATTGACCACCGGATGATTGGTATTTACCGCAGACATATCTACCGATATGCTTTCTGTCAGTTTTTCCACAAAATCAAGGGCGCTCCGGTAATCCTCTCCGTTTATCAATGTCTGTATTGTTGCTAACTGATTTTTATAGTCATGCATCTTTTTTAGCTGTTGTTCATACACTTTGTTTCCATCCGCATAAGCAGCCAGACGATTTTCCTGATTCTGGTTTACAAGCATACTGACCCTGAGTGCCTTTTCCTTCTCCTGAATCTCTAACATCAAGTGAAGTACCACAAGATTGATGCCCACAATACCTATTGCCCAAATCATATAGAACATCTGCACTTGCTCATCATTCGTATAGGAAAAACTCATTGCTAAAATTGCAGTCAGGGAAATGACCGGTATAATGCTTAATTGCATCCACTCTCTGTTTGTCAGCGGATAATCTTCTTCTCTCTGCCTCCATATTTTGCGTATCAATAGCAAAAGTACTAGCCATGACGCTTTTGCCAGCAATCCCATCAGAGCGCCCCGATAACTACTGCTAATAATCTGTAACGATTGATACATCTTCTTATCTAATGTCAAAAAAAACAGATAATCCATGATAAACAGCAGACAATAATTTAGTACAGAAAAGAAAAAACTCTGCCAAAAGGGTATTTGGTAAAAAAGCAAAGCAAAAAGCACATATATCAAAAGAATGGGTATTATTTTCCACCATCCAATCAATCTTCCGGACAGCACCCCAAGCTCTGTACACACATATAATATAATGAACCTGTATTTTGGCAGCCTGCCTATCCTTCTTCCCTGTAGAAAAGTATCCAAAAAATATAAAGTTCCCAATGTTTCCACTGCCACCAGAAACAATGAATACAGTTCTTCCATCCACGAATCAATCATATTACACTACTCCTTTGTAAAGAGTATATTGTTTCTTCACTTCCGCATATCTGGCCTTGGGAACCGAGATTTCTTTGCCGGTTGTCAAGGTCAGTACATAGCTGCTGATTTTTCTGACGTAACGCATATTGACAAGAAAACTCTGATGTATTCTGACGAAACCGAAATCCCGCAATTCCTCTTCAATTTCGTCCAGCTTTTTGTATATGTTGTAGCTGCCCTCTTTTGTATAAAATACGTTTTTGTGCCTGGCTGTTTCAATGTATATGATGTCATTTATTTTAAGCCTTATTTTTCCCTCCACAAAAGGAAATTCTATTGTCCGCGTCTCCTGCTCAATTTCTCCAACCAGCGCATCCATACACTCCATAATTGAGACTGACAGGTCATCTTTTACCAAAAAGCGGCTTGCCCTGACTTTATATCCATCCAAAGCATAATTCATATATGCCGTAACCAAAACAACCAGTATTTTAGGATATAAGTTTTTAATTGCAGCAGCCGTTTCAAGACCGCTTAAATGAGTCATATTTATATCCAGAAAAATAATCTGGCAGCTATGCAAGTAAGCATTATTCTCTAAAAGTGCCTCCCCGCAATCATACTCTGCAATTTCAAATTCTTTACTCTTGCTTTTCTCATATTCTCTAAGCAGCTTGATCAGACTTTCCCTGTCTTTTTTGCTGTCATCACAAACGGCTATTTTCATGTTTTTCCCTCACTTGTATAATATTTTCATTCCCTATATTCTTGAAAATCTAATGTCAATTTACATAATGCACAGAGTACATTTCTAAACCATAAACTGCGCCGTATAAAGCTGATAATATATGCCTCTTTTTTCCATAAGTTCCGCCGCATTTCCTTCCTCAACTATTCTGCCGTCATTAATTACAAATATACGGTCGGCCTTCTGAATAGTGGACAACCTGTGAGCTATGACAAAAGAAGTTCTGCCCGCCAGCAGATGCTCAATTCCCTCTTGTACTAACAATTCAGTTTTCGTATCGATACTTGAAGTTGCCTCGTCCAGAATCAGAATCTTAGGGTCTGAAACCATAGTTCTGGCAAATGCAAGCAATTGTTTCTGACCTATGGACAAGCCCCCGCCACGCTCTAAAAGCTCCGTGTCATAACCTTTATCCAGTTTCATAATAAAGTCGTGGGCATTCACCGCTTTGGCAGCCGCAATAATCTCCTCATCTGTGGCATCCAACTTTCCATAACGTATGTTATCTTTTATGGTGCCGGAAAACAGAAAATTGTCCTGCGTCATAATCCCCATCTGATTTCTCAGACTCTCGATGGAAACTTTCTTTACATCATATCCGTCAATTTTAACGATACCCTCCTGCACGTCATAGAAACGGCTGATCAGATTGACAATAGTGGATTTCCCGGCACCCGTAGCTCCTACAAGCGCAATGGTTTCGCCGGGTTTGATGCAAAAGCTCACGTCATCCAGCACCTTGACCTTATCGTCATAAGAGAATGTCACATGCTCAAAAGTCACTTCTCCCTTAATCTGTGGCATATTAGTTACATCCTCGGCATCCGTAATAGCCGGCGGTGTATCCATAATCTCAAATATTCTCTCTGCACCCGCAATGTTGGTTACCAGCTGATTATAGAAATTGCTGATATTGTGGATTGGCTGCCAAAACATATTTAAGTAAGTTCCAAATGCAATAAAAGTACCCACGGAAACCTGTTCCACTCCCAGCACCACGATACCTGTATAATACAACAGAATACATCCCATAGCCCAGGAAAAATCAATCACCGGTCCAAATCCGTCACTCATCCGCACCGCATCAATGAAAGCAATACGATGCTCTGCAAGCAGTTCATCAAAAGTATTTTCTGTCTCTTCCTGTGCGTGAAAGCTCTGTATGATCCGTATTCCTGCCATGTCCTCATGGACAAATGCGTTCAGATTCGCAGACTTCTTGCGGAAAAGCTGCCAGCGCGGATGCGCCTTAACCTGAATGTATACCATACCTGCTGCCATAAACGGAATCGTCAGCATAGAAGCAAGCGCGAGTTTCGGATTTTTCCATACCATTATCACTATCACCGCAATTACCGTCAAACCATCCGGTATCAGCGTGGTCACACAGTTAGACAGTACATCTTTGAGTGAATTGATATCGCCGATGATACGGGAGAGAATTTTACCCGTAGGACGACTGTCAAAAAACTTAAAATCCAGTTTCTGTATATGAGTGTAAAGCTGCTGCCTTATAGTAAGTAATATCTCGTTACATACTTTTGCCATAATATACATACGCACCTTCACGGTAACCACAAGCAGTAGATTTATGATAAGTGCGAAGAAAAGAAGCCTGTACAGACCGCTAATATCTCTGACGGAAATATGATTGTCAATGGCAGACTCCATAATAAGAGGATTGACCAGGCTTACCGCTACACCGTATCCCATAATGATAAGTACCAGTGCAATCTGCCATTTGTAACGCAGCAGATAACTAAAAAGCCGTGTTAAAGTCTGAACTTTACTACGTTCTACGCTCTGCTCATCGTCTTTATACGAATTGACCGCCATAGTCAACACCCTCCTTCCCGTACTGTGACTGATAAGTCTCATAATAAAGCCCCCGTTTCGCAAGCAGTTCCTCATGTGTTCCCCGCTCTGCGATAGCACCGTTGTCTAACACGATAATTTCATCTGCATTACGCACCGCGCTTATGCGATGGGCAATAATGATCTTTGTAGTATTTTCCAGCGTTTTGAGTGTCTGTTGGATCAGATGCTCCGTCTCCATATCCAGTGCAGACGTAGAATCATCTAACACCAGTATGGGATCTTTCTTCGCCAGTGCTCTGGCAATACTGATGCGTTGTTTCTGTCCGCCTGAAAGTCCTACACCCCTCTCACCGATCACGGTTTCATAGGTATCTTCCATACGCTCTATAAACTCACTGGCCTGCGCCTGCACGGAAGCCCGTCTTACCGTCTTATAACCTATGTAATCTTTTTTACCCAGCTTAATGTTCTCATTAATTGTGTCGGAAAAGAGAAACACATCCTGCATTACATAACTGATGCTTGTCCGAAGCTGCTTAAGAGACAGCTTTTTAATATCCACATCATCCAGATATATGGTTCCGTCCGTGGCATCATACATACGCTGCAGAAGTTGTACAATTGAGGTCTTTCCGGCACCGGTAGCTCCCATGATTCCCAATGTCCTGCCTGCTTCCACCGTAAAGGAGATGTCATGCAGAATCTCATACATATCTTCCTTGTGAAAAGAAACATGGTCGAAGCATATCTTACCACCTACTTTTTCCAATTGAACTGCATTATCCGCTTCCACAATACTCGATTTCTCTTCATAAATCTTCTTGATTTTCTTATTGGAGGCCACTGCCGCCGAGAAACTGTTGGTCAGCCAGCCTAACATTTCCATAGGCCAAACGATATTGTTGGAATACTCCACAAAGGCCGTTAACTGCCCCAATGTCATTTCTCCATCGATAACCAATTTTCCACCGACCAATATAGTCAATAAAGGCAGTACTTTAGTCACCACCGTAAAACATGGATAATACCGCACAAATACCTTGGATTGTTCCATATTCAGGTCATAGTAGCGTTTATTGTGTGATAAGAATTTGCTTATTTCATACTTTTCTCTGGCAAAAGCTTTTACCGTCCGCACGCCTGCCAGATTCTCCTCCGCCACCGTATTTAGCGTGGCATTCTCCTCACTTATCTCCTCATATACATGTCCCAATTTATGCTCCATAATCACCGCAATGGAACCGCACAGAAGCATCGCCGCCGTGGGTATCAGAGCCAGTTTCCAGTTAAGCATATACATACACACAAGAATGATGCTTGTATGATAGATAACCTCAATCAGCAGCATACTGACATATCCCATAGCATCCCAGATACGGTCAATATCTTCTTTTACCCGCGCCATCAGCTCCCCTGTGTTGGTCTTGTCAAAAAAATCCGCACTTAAGCTCTGAATATGGTGAAACAGATCACGCCGCATATTCCCTGAAATCTTAATTCCGTTTACATCAAAGGTATATTCCTTGGCATATTGAAAGATACACCGCCCCAATCCTATTCCCAAAAATCCCAGAAGCAGATATTTTAACTCGTCAATGTTTCCACCCACAATGACATCGTCCACAACATGAGCCATCAGCTGAGGCGACAGCATGTCTAATGTGACTGCAATAATAAGCGATATTATTGCAATTAAATAGGGAACTCTGTATTCCCATATGTAACTTGATAGTTTTTTCATAACCGATACTCATTTCCTACAGAAACACCTACATCAACCTCTTGAGTGCTTTCGATATAAATTTCTTCAATCAGTCTTTTTGTAGAATGTTTCCAACCTTTCTTACAAATTAAGGCATATGTCTACATTATACTCTCTATCAATCAGCAGATAACTTATTTGATGCTTTTGACACTGCCTCAATACGTTTAAATTATCTGACAACACAAATTCCATCGTACAGTCAGAATCATCAATTCGCTCTTCTATAACGTTTGCATATCGTTTTATAACTTCAAAATTCTCCCTTATGTATTCCTCGCTCATAACTAAGCAGATATACTTGATTTCAGACAAATATACATTACTGAAATCATCTTTCCAGTCAAATGGAATATAACATCCTTCTACAATCAGGTTCTGCTTATTCTCAATAGCGGTCTTAATTATTTCCCTTGTAATCGGCCATAAATATTCTGTTAATTTATCATCATCCGCTGGGGTTAAATCAGTCTGCCCTGAGCGAATCAATCCCATTTTCAAATGGTCTAATGACAGATATGGGTAACCATACTTTTCGAGAAATTTTTGTGCCAGCCTGGTTTTTCCGGTATGGGAAGCACCTGCAATCAAAATAATCATTTTATTTCTCCCTGCAAATTCTATAATCAACTCTATTTATATGATAATATCTTTTAAGCAAAGCTTTTTCCGGATATCCATATGATTCGCCAAGTCTACTTTTTATTTTTTGATCAGTCGCATCAATCTCGGTCGATTATATCGCTGCATTATCACAAAAATACTGTCAAATAAAAAAGCAGCACAGGATGTGAGCACAAAAACTCCCAAAGAACCAAACCAAACCGAAAATGCGATAGGTACAAAGCTGAGTACCATATTAATCTCATGAACAATCTCAGACTGACAGGTTACTTGTACAATCTCTTCCATAGAATGGCTCTTTAAATCAAAGTATTCCGGATTAAATGTTGGCAACCACTTTTTCCATTTCTTTACCTGAATCTTCTTGTAGAGTTTTCGTTCAAAGGACTTTTCCGCAAACCATTTTTTTGTATAATCCATATGGTTATGATATTTTACGTCAATAATAGAACCTACTGCCAACCGTATGCCTAAATGATAAAATATTGTACCAAATGTTATCGCAACCGAGAAAATAACCCCATTTCCCGTAAAATGGTATATAACTCCTGACACTATCAAGACCACCAAAGAAATGAGTGTCATGGAAATCATTTCTTTTTTCATAATAATCACATCTCCCCCAATTCAAATATATTGTGTCTCTGGTAATATCAAGTAAAAAATCACATGACACAGATATCTCCAATTTAAGACATTTCTGTTATTATAACACAATATGAACGCGCTGTATAAATTGATTGAAATGATTTTTATAATTAACAGTAAGAAATGATTAATATTATGTGTGAATTGATACTGAAGATTCTTTATGCATAGAAACAAATATGATAATAAAAATGGTATTGACAAAAAATAAAATAGATATTATAATACATTTAACAATTAGGTTAAATGTTAAATAAGGAGGCAAATGAATGGGATTACAAAATACATTAAAAGCACTTGCCGATCCCATACGTCGTGAGATATTAGCTCTCTTAAAAGACGGCAAAATGTCTGCCGGGGAAATTGCTGACAAATTTCCGGTTACAGGAGCAAGCATTTCCAGGCATCTGTCGGTATTAAAGGAGGCTGATTTGATTCGGGACACACGCGATGGCAAATTCATTATTTATGAGCTAAACACTTCCGTTTTAGAGGAAATTATGCTCTGGATTACAGATTTGAAAGGAGACTTTGACAATGATTAGAAAAAATAAATGGCAGCTAATTATATCTTCCGTTATTATTGTATTACCTATTGTGGCAGGACTGTTTATATGGAACTACCTGCCGGAACAAATCGCAACTCATTGGGGTATTGACGGTGAACCTGATGGATGGAGCGGTAAAAGTTTTGCGGTTTTGGGAATGCCCTTAATTCTATTGGCATTACATTGGCTCTGCATTTTCTTTACGGCTCACGATCCGAAAAACAAAGAGCAAAGCAGTAAGGTTTTTAATATGGTATTATGGATTATACCGATCATATCACTTATAGTATGTGGCTGCTTCTATGCATTTGCTTTAGGAAATGATGTCAACATTGTTATGATATGTCATATACTTATTGGCATTATATTTGTTATAATTGGTAACTACATGCCAAAATGCAAGCAGAATTACACCATAGGAATAAAAGTTCCATGGACACTTCAAAATGAAGAAAACTGGAATAAAACACACCGATTTGCAGGAAGACTCTGGGTGTTAGGCGGACTCCTTATTTTGGCAACTCTATTTGTACCTATGGCAAATTTTATTTATGTACTCATTCCACTAATAATATTGATGGCTTTTGTCCCGATAATATACTCATATGTTTATTATAGAAAGCAGGTGCATTTATGAATGAAATATTAAAACAACTATCAGAGCGCAAATCCGTCCGCGTTTATGAAGAACGTGAAATCAACCATGAAGAAAAGCAACAGATTTTGAAAGCCGCATTTATGGCCCCTACAGCAGGAAATCAACAACTCTACACGATATTGGATATTACGGACCAATCTTTAAAGGAAAAGCTTGCAATAACATGTGATAATCAGCCTTTTATTGCAAAGGCCAAAATGGTTCTTATCTTCTGCGCAGATTGTCAGAAATGGTATGATGCGTTTGAATGGACCGGCTGCGAGCCGCGCAAACCCGGTGTCGGAGATTTGATGCTCGCTGTAACAGACACCGCAATTGCAGCACAAAATGCAGTAACGGCCGCCGAAAGTCTGGGCATTGGTTCCTGCTATATCGGGGATATTATGGAAAATTGCGAAATTCACAGGGAAATTTTGAACTTACCACCCTATGTCTTTCCTGCTGCAATGCTTGTTTTCGGGTATCCGACAAAACAACAGATGGAACGGCAGAAACCGGAACGTGCTGCGAGGCACCATTTAGTTCATGAGAACACATACCGCAGAATGGACATTCAGGAACTGGAAACTATGCTCTCATACAAATCTGCCGATAAGCCGTGGACAGACTGGATGAAAGCATTCTGTGACAGGAAGTATAATTCTGACTTTTCAAAAGAAATGACAAGGTC
>JAFLTG010000055.1 GCA_022510545.1 Lachnospiraceae bacterium
CTTTAACAAAGAAGGGAGAACAAAACATGACAGATAAGGTAATTGAAAACAACCAGGTGACTATAATGGGAGAAATCGTAAGCGATTTTGTATTTAGTCATGAAATATTCGGAGAGGGATTCTATATGGTGGATGTGAGAGTGGACAGATTGAGCGAGTCCACGGATATCATTCCGGTTATGGCTTCGGAGAGACTTCTGGATGTGACCGAAGATTATATGGGGATGAAAATCAGCATTACCGGACAGTTCCGCTCATACAACAGACATGAGGAAAAAAAGAATAAGCTGGTACTTTCCGTATTTGCAAGGGAGATTGAATTTGTTGACGACATTGAGGAGAGCGTCAAAACCAATCAAATATTTTTGGACGGATTTATCTGTAAGGAACCGATTTACCGTAAGACTCCGTTAGGAAGGGAAATTGCGGATTTATTGCTCGCGGTAAACAGACCCTATGGCAAATCTGATTACATACCTTGTATCTGCTGGGGAAGAAATGCGCGGTTTGCAAGTACATTTTCGGTAGGCAGCAGGTGCGCGATCTGGGGCAGGATACAGAGCAGGGAGTATATGAAAAAGATTGCGGAAGATCAGCTTGAGAGGAGAGTGGCATACGAGGTTTCCGTAAGCAAACTGGAAATCATAGATGATGATGAACAGGATTAATATATTTGCGTTTCCGTGATAATTGTGATACTATATATGCATCGTAAGATATTATGAGGTACGCAATATGGAAAAAGGCATGATATATATATATAGCGGGGATGGGCACGGTAAATCGCCCGCTGCGCTTGGCAAGGCTCTGCAAAAGGCATGTGACGGTGAAAATGTAGTAATCATATGCTTTCTGAAAAAAAGGGGAATATCTGAGTCTGAGTTTGTAAGACGTCTTGAACCGGAAATCAAAATATTCCGGTTTGAAAAGTCGGAAGAGGATTTTATGCAGCTTTCTGAAGAAAGCAAGACTGAAGAAATTGCCAATATCAAGAACGGGCTGAATTTTGCGAAAAAAGTAATGAATACCGGAGAGTGCAGCCTGTTAATTTTGGATGAGGTACTGGAGCTTGTGGATAATGGCATTATTTCGGTTGAGGAATTGGAAATATTGTTGTTATGTAAACCAGAGGATATGGATGTTATTATGACAGGCGTTGCGTTGAATGATAAAGTCTATAAACTGGCAGATGAAGTGACAAAGGTTGAAACTGTTCAGTCTGTACAATAAATAACAGGCGTAATTATATATTGGAACACAAGAAATAATGCTGTGTATATTGACAAAAAATATATTATGGTGTTATTATATTTTAAAACATATAAGAGAGTTGATAGAGGTTGCGTTTTTTATCAGTATGGGTGTGGATGCGGCAGGCGCAGACGAAACATTCTGAAAGGAAAAGATGCCGAAAGAAAAGATTGTCTGCAGATTTTTTCTTGGGCATACAGTTAAGAGCTGTATGACTGTCATCTAAACAGATGGGGCGCTATCCGGATATTCTAAATTAGTTTTACTTAGTTTAAAAGACGAGGCTGACCCTGTGAGGTCAGCCTTTTTTGGTATCGCTTATCAACAAATATTAAATCGGGAGGAAGAAAAATGGCAATTTTTGAAGGCGCAGGAGTAGCTATAGTTACACCTTTTCACAAGGACGGTAGTGTAAATTATGAGAAATTTGCGGAACTTATTGAGTTTCAGATTGAGAACGGCACCGATGCGATAATCGTTTGCGGAACCACAGGAGAGGCTTCAACGCTTACGCATGAAGAGCATCTGGATGTGATCAAATACTGTGTGGAAACCGTAAACGGAAGGATTCCGGTGGTTGCCGGCACAGGATCTAACTGTACGGAGACAGCAGTTTATCTCTCTACGGAAGCGGAGAAATTCGGTGTGGACGGTCTTCTTTTGGTGACTCCATATTATAATAAGGCTACACAGAAGGGCTTGTTCGAGCATTTCAAACAGGTGGCCGATTCAGTAAAACTGCCGATCATTCTGTATAATGTACCAGGCAGGACCGGCTGTAACATTCTGCCGCAGACGGCTGTCAGAATATGCAGCGAGGTGTCCAATGTAGTCGGAATCAAGGAAGCCAGCGGAAATATCTCACAGGTTACAAAGCTGGCTGCGCTGGCCCAAGGCAAAGTAGATATCTATTCGGGTAACGACGATATCATCTTCCCGCTTTTAGCATTAGGCGGAAAGGGCGTTATCTCGGTGCTTTCCAATGTAGCACCCAGAGAAACCCATGAAATCTGTGCCAAATACTTTGCCGGCGATATAGAAGGCAGCCGCAACGAGCAGTTGCGTGCAATTGAATTGTGCGATGCCCTTTTCTGCGAAGTTAACCCAATCCCGGTTAAAGCCGGACTGAATCTTATGGGCAAGGACGTCGGTTCACTCAGACGCCCGCTTACTGATATGGAAGATGCGAATGTGGAGATACTGAAAAAAGCCATGAAGAATTACGGCATTGTATAAGTTCGTCATTATTAATGGAGGATAATATCATGGTCAAAGTTATAATGAACGGCTGCAACGGCAAAATGGGCCAGACCATTACCGGCCTGATTGCAGCTGATGATGAGATAGAAATTGTTGCCGGAATAGACGCCTATGATGAAGGCAAAAATTCATATCCTGTTTTTACAGACATTACCAAATGCGACATAGAGGCGGACGCAGTCATTGATTTCAGTACGGCTGCGGCAGTGGATGCCCTGTTAGATTACTGTGTGGAAAAAAAGCTGCCCTGCGTGCTTTGTACCACGGGACTGTCAGAGGCTCAGCTTGCAAAAGCAGGGGAGGCATCAACCAAAACGGCAATTCTTAAATCCGCAAATATGTCCCTTGGAATAAATATGCTTTTAAAAATTTTAAAAGAAGCGGCAGCCGTACTTGAGCCCGCAGGCTTTGATATTGAGATTGTGGAAAAACATCATAATCAGAAGCTGGATGCTCCAAGCGGTACGGCATTGGCACTTGCGGATTCAATTAATGAGGAATTAAATAATAACTACTGTTATGTATATGACAGGAGTACCAAAAGAGAAAAGAGAAGTCCTAAGGAAATCGGCATAAGTGCGGTGAGAGGTGGAACTATAGTGGGAGACCACGACGTTATTTTTGCCGGTGCAGATGAGGTTGTTACCTTTTCTCACAGAGCGTATTCCAAGGCTGTTTTTGGAAAAGGTGCGATTCAGGCCGCTAAGTTCCTTGCGGGAAAACCGGCCGGGATGTACGATATGAAGGATGTAATTGAAGGCTAAACGGATGTTTGAACCGGCATTAGGAAGGGAATACTGGATATATGAATAATTTAGAACTAAGATATTTGGAGAGTCTGTCAAAGCAGTATCCGACGATAGCGGCTGCATCAACGGAGATTATCAATTTACAGGCTATTTTAAGTCTGCCAAAGGGTACTGAGCATTTTATTACAGATATTCATGGCGAGAGTGAGCAGTTTAATCATGTTTTGAAAAACGGCTCCGGTTCGGTGAGACGCAAAATAGATGAGGAATTTGGTAATACGCTGAGCATAAAGGATAAGAAAAGTCTTGCGACTTTAATTTATTATCCGAAGGAAAAGCTGGATATTATGTTGCGCGATGAGGATGAGAGTACTATTGAAGACTGGTATAAAATCACTCTTCACCGTCTGGTTCAGATTACAAAAAGAGTTTCATCCAAGTATACCCGATCCAAGGTCAGAAAAGCGCTGCCTAAGGATTTTGCCTATATCATAGATGAGCTGATTACAGAAAAGGCGGAAATACAGGATAAAGAGGCTTACTATAACGAAATAATAAATACGATTATCCGTATAGGCAGGGCTCCGCAGTTTATTGTTGCACTAAGCAATCTTATTCAGAGGCTTGTAATTGATCATCTTCATATTGTTGGGGATATTTTTGACAGGGGTTCGGGGCCGCATATTATTATGGACACCCTGCGTAATTATCATTCCGTAGATGTGCAGTGGGGAAATCACGATATAGTCTGGATGGGGGCCGCGAGCGGACACCTTGCCTGCATAGCCAATGTTATCAGGGTCTCGGCAAAGTACGGAAATCTGGATACGCTTGAAGAAGGATACGGAATAAACCTGATTCCGCTTGCTACTTTTGCTATGGAGGTCTATAAAGATACAAACTGTGATGCCTTCAGTATTAAATATAATACCGAATATGATACCAAGGACTTAAGCCTTGATATGAAGATGCACAAGGCAATAACCATTATACAGTTCAAGTTGGAGGGACAGCTTATTATGCGCCGTCCCGAATTTGAAATGAATGACAGACTGCTTCTTGAGCATATAAATTATGAAAATAATACCATTACTATCGACGGTGTAGAATATCATATGAAAGATACCGATTTTCCGACAGTAAATAAGGAACGGCCTTATGAGCTGACAGCTGAGGAAGAACAGGTGATGGAACGCTTAAGTCATGCTTTTCTTAAATGCGAGAAGCTCAAAAAACACGTTAAATTCCTTTTTTCCAAAGGCAGTCTTTACAAGATATATAACTCCAACCTTCTTTATCATGGCTGCATGCCTATGGATGAGAACGGCGATTTTAAGGAAGTAAATGTATATGGTAAAATGTACAGAGGAAAAGCGCTTTATGACATATTGGAGTACTATGCCCGCAAAGGCTACTATTCAAATGATGACCTTCAGGAGAAGCTAAAAGGGCAGGATATTATGTGGTATATATGGACAGGCCCCAACTCACCGGTGTTTGGTAAGGATAAAATGGCAACTTTTGAACGGTATTTCGTAGAAGAAAAGGAGTCACATAAGGAAGTAAAGAACAGCTATTACAGTCTGCTTGACAACGAAGAGATAATAAACAAAATATTGACAGAATTTGAACTTGATATAGATAAGTCCCATATTGTAAACGGACATGTTCCTGTTGAGCTTAAAAAAGGTGAATCTCCGGTTAAATGCGGAGGTAAACTTCTTATAATAGACGGTGGCTTTTCCAAGGCTTATCAGGAAAAAACCGGAATTGCAGGTTATACACTGGTAGCAAACTCCCATGGAATGCGTCTGGTTGCACACGAGCCGTTTGAATCAACGGAATCTGCAATAATTAATGAGTCGGATATCGTATCGGATTCGATTATCCTGGAAACAACTACGATGCGACAGAAGATTATGGATACCGATATCGGTGCAGATTTGCGTGAAAGCATCCGCCAGCTGGAAGTGCTGCTTGTTGCATATAAGAATGGTATAATTATGGAAAAAATGTGAGAAGAACCGCTGTTTGGCGGCTCTTCCCAGTTTTCTGTTATTTTCTGCTTGTATTACCTGTACCTGTAACGTCATCTATAACATCACCAACACCGTCGGCAACATCATCTACCGCATTACCCACATCATCTACTGCATCTCCAACTGCATTGCCGGCATCGTCTACCGCGTTGCCAATTGTACCATCGTTGTTTCCGGTACCTTCACCGCTTGTTACGGAATTAACATTGCTGTTGTTATCATAGTCTGCAGTGTTGTTAGTGCCTGCAGTACCATTGGTATTGTTAGTACCGGTTATTCCTGAACCTGTATTAGTACCGTTTGTGTTATCGGCAGTATTTATACCGGAACCTGTAGTACCGTTATTGGCAGTACCATTGTTATCCATGCTGCCACATGCAGTCATCAAAGACATTGATACAACCAACAGAGAAGTAAATAACAATTTTTTTGCCTTCTTCATTATTCCACTCCTTTACTGTAATTTTATTGTTTTATAACATATTTATTTTAAAACAGAAATTGTGCAACTTCCTGTTCCTATGTTATTATGTCATATAGAAAATAAAATATTCTATTAATAATATCCAAATAAGCCGCCTGGAGGGAAAAAATGGAATTCAGACCTTGTATAGACATACATAACGGCAGGGTAAAGCAGATAGTCGGCAGCAGTCTAAAAGATAATAATGATACGGCCGTGGAAAATTTTGTTGCAGAAATGGATGCTGCATTTTATGCCGTATTATATCGAAATAAAAATATAAAAAACGGACATGTAATTCTCTTAAATCATCCGGAAAGTGAATATTTTGAGGCAACGAAGGCCCAGGCAATAAAAGCGCTTAACGCATATAAGGGCGGTTTGCAGATAGGCGGAGGAATTACTCCGAAAAACGTCGCAGAATATCTGGATGCAGGAGCTTCACATGTAATAGTGACATCTTATGTTTTTAGCAACGGACGAATCAATTTTGAAAATCTGGATAAAATTGTTCGTGAAGCGGGTAAGGATAAACTGGTTCTGGACTTAAGCTGTCGTATGAAAAATGGCAATTATTATATTGTAACCGATAGATGGCAGAAATATACGGATGTTGTATTGAATGAAGAAACAATGGATATGTTTTCCGGTTTTTGTGATGAATTTCTGATACATGCAGTGGATGTGGAAGGCAAGGCTGACGGTATCGAAACAGAACTTGTAAAAATGCTTGGCAGCTGGAATAAGATACCGATTACTTATGCGGGCGGAGTTCATTCCTTTGAAGATTTAAGAATGCTGAAAGAACTTGGTCATAACAGTATTAATGTCACAATCGGAAGTGCGCTGGAGTTATTCGGCGGAGATATGAAGCTTGATGAAGTGCTGGACTTTATTAATAAAAAATAGCAAAAAAAAACTTGTCATCGATGTGACTTCAAAAAGGCTTACTTTTTGAGTCACATTAACGTCAAGTTCTCTTTTTAATCCGTCATATCAATATTGCAAATTCAAAATAAAATTCAACATTTATATTAAGAAAAGGCACATCGTTATACTGATTAATTATTGTGGACCTGCTGATTATAATTTGGTTACGTTAACTGCCTGAGGTCCTTTTTCGCCATTTACTACTTCGTACTCAACAGCGGCGCCTTCTTCAAGAGATTTGAAGCCTTCCATGTTAAGTCCTGAGTAATGAACGAAAACATCGTTACCCTGCTCATCAGAGATAAAGCCGTAACCTTTTTGGTTGTTAAACCATTTTACTGTACCTTTGTTCATCATGATACCTCCAAAATTTTTAAAAAGTGTATTGAGTTTCTCAACATTGATAGGATATCACAAGTTTTTTCAAAAGTAAAGTATTATTTACCCTATAAAAATGTTATTTGGTTTCGCACTAAACTGCTTGTCATGTAGTAATAAAAACTATATAATATATTATGATAGATATTATCTGGGAAAGGCGGTAATAAGCGTGACGATTAATACAGAGGATTTATTGAACAGCATTCTGGAAAGTCTTGACAGAATTGCATATATTAAATCCGAAGATATACCTAACATTGATTTATACATGGATCAGGTGACTACATTTATGGAGTCGAGATTGAAAAGCACCACCAGAAATCCCGATGAAGACAAGATTCTCACTAAGACCATGATAAATAATTATGCCAAAAACGACCTTCTGCCGCCGCCTGTGAAGAAGAAGTACTCCAAAGAGCATGTTATTATGTTGATTTTTATATATTGCTATAAGGGAATTCTTTCCATAAACGATATCCAGTTACTTTTAAAACCCCTTACCGACAAGTTTTTTAATACGAAGGAAGAGTTTAATCTGGAAACGATTTACGAGACCGTGTTTGGCCTAGAGAGAGAGCAGACTGAGGTACTTAAAAAAGATATTATTGAGAAGTTTCATATTTCAGAGGAAACATTCAAGGAAGCCCCGAAGGACAGCCAGGAGTTTTTACAGATTTTTACATTCATATGTCTGCTCAGCTTTGACGTTTATACAAAAAGACTGCTGATTGAGAAAATGATAGACGGTCTTAATATTACACCTAAAAAAGAGTAAAAGCCAGGCACTTGGCCTGACTTTTTACTTTTTTATTATCTATTTTGCTGCCTTATCAGCAAATGAAGTATCCACCAGATCCTCATAAGGAACTCTCTTTTCCAGTTCTCCGGCTTCCTCCAGAATATTCTGAAGCAGGGTGAAGCTGTCTTCTTCAAATATCAGGTCGGATTTCCAGGTGTCCTGGGCTGCATACCTCTCCACAATAGTAGTAATTGTAGAAAGTTCCGTCTCTTCAAACTGAGGCTTGATTACAGCGGCAATTTCCTCCGCAGAGTGGTTTTGAACGTAATCCATACCTTTTTGCAGGGCATTGGTGAATGACTGGATGACTTCAGGATTTTTTTCAATAAAGCTCTTCTTTGCGGAAAAAGCTGTGTAAGGCACATAGCCGGAATCTTCACCAAGAGAGGCTACAACATAGCCGTCACCTTTTTCCTCAAGAGAGGTCGCGTGCGGCTCGAATTCAACCGTAAATTCGCCCTGCCCGCCTGAGAAAGCGGCAGCGGTTGAGCCAAAATCTATACTCTGGTCGATGGATACGTCTGTTACAGGGTCGATGTTGTTCTTTTTAAGAATATATTCAAATACCATTTCGGGCATTCCTCCGGCCCTTCCGCCCAGAACATCCTTACCTATCAGCATGCTCCAGTCGAAGTTTTCAATCGGTTCCCTTGCAACAAGGAAGTTTCCGGCACGCTGTGTGAGCTGTGCGAAATTGACAGCATAATCGGAAGAACCGCCGATATAAGTATAAATCGTGCTTTCACTTCCCATAAAGCCGATATCCGCTTCGTCCGTAAGCAGGGCTGTCATGGTTTTGTCGGCGCCGAAACCGGTAACCAGAGTCAGCTCAATACCTTCTTCTTCAAAATATCCTTCTTCGATAGCAACATACATTGGGGCATAAAAAATGGAATGTGCCACTTCGTTAAGAGTAACGGATGCAGTTTTTTTAGAATCTGATTTTTTGACACTCTCTGTTTTCTGCGTGCCGGTATTTGCAACGCTTTTCTCTGTATTACCGCAGCCACCCAGAAGAGATGCTGCGCACAAAGCAGTAAGAGCTAGAGCTATAAATTTCTTTTTCATATACCTCCTGTATCTGTAAAACAGAATTATAATTGTAATATTTAATTTATTATATAGAAAAAGCATTAATTGGTTCATAAAAGATTATATTAGTCAAAGTGTCTTGTGCGCTTAATCAATTATGTGGTATACTAAACTCGGTTTTAAATTATACTAAATTACTAAAAATTAAGAGGTACGGTGAAATGGAACAGGAAAAAAGAGAAGTTAACAAAGTGGCGGCCGTGTGCCATACAGTAACAGTGGTTATTTTATTATTGGCATATTTGGTTGAAGTTGTTAAGGGCGCGCGTACGGTACAATATTATGTGATTTTTGCACTGCTTGCACTGGTGCCTACAATAGCAGATTGGATATTGTATAAAATGAATGCAGCCGATGATAGAATACAGTATATTATGGGAATCGGATTTACTATATTTTATACATTTGTCATTTTTACTACGACGGATGTAACCGCATTTACATTTTTAATTGTTATGTACATAATCCTTATATTATATTCAAATCTTAAGTTCTGCATAGCGATTTCATCTTACGGCTTTGCGGTAAATCTTGCGTATGCTATATATCGTGCCACAACAACCGGAATTCCGACAGAAGATATGAAGACTTACGAGATTCGTGTGCTGCTTATGCTGCTTTTGGCAATTTTCCTGTGTGCGGCTACCAATGTCACAACTAAGATGAATAAGCTTAAGATGGACAGTATTAATCAAGAAAAGGATGTTGTTTCCAGACTGTTGCAAAGTACAATAGATGTGTCGGGAAATATGTCAAGGGGGATAGAGGCTGTTGTAGAAAATATGCAAATTCTTGGTCAGGCGGTTACAGAGACAAAAAGTGCTATGAAAGAGGTGACCTCCGGAACCAATGAGACTGCTGATGCCATACAGAATCAGATAGGGCAGACAGAAGAAATACAGAGGCATATTGGTGATGTTGAAAATGTTTCAAAGAGCATCAATGACAGCATGCAGGAAACAAGGCAAGATATTGAAAGCGGAAAAGATAGTCTGGATATGCTTCTTGCTCAGGTAGGCTCTTCCGAACGTGCCGGAAAAGAGGTCGTTGCCGATATAGACGAATTAAAAGTGCATATGGAAAATATGAAGTCTATTATAGAGATAATCACCAATGTGGCAAGTCAGACCAGCCTTCTTGCCCTTAATGCAAGTATTGAAGCAGCCCGTGCCGGAGAGGCAGGAAGAGGCTTTGCGGTTGTGGCATCGGAAATTTCAAATCTTGCAAATCAGACACAGGACGCCACATCAAACATAACAGATGTTATTCAAAGCGTTTATCAAAAGGTGAATGTTTCGGTTGCGGCAATAGAGCAGCTTATGAGTAACAATTCAAAACAAAATGAAGCGGCTGCCGAGGTGGCAGAAAGCTTTGAGAAGATTGCAAAAAGTACACAGAGTGCCAACGAGCAGAGCCGTATGTTAGAGGAAGTAGTAGGAAATCTTGCGGATGCCAACAGCATGATTATTGAAAGTGTTCAGACGATTTCTGCGGTAATTCAAGAGGTTTCGGCGCATTCCAATGAGACATATAATGTCTGTGATAAGAACACAGAGATAGTAAACAAGGTTGCGGAGCTGGTTGAGGATCTGAATATTCAGGCGCAGAGTCTGAATAGTTAATAACCTGGGGGATTATATAATAAATTTAAATTTAAGGAGGAACATAAAATGGGAGTATTAACAAGATTTAAGGACATAATGGCGGCTAATTTTAATTCACTGCTGGACAAGTGCGAGGATCCGGAGAAGATGGTTGACCAGTACATCCGGAACCTGGAGCAGGATTTTGCAAAGGTAAAGGCTGAAACTGCTTCAATTATGGCAGAGGAGAAAAATTCCAAGAGGAAGCTTGAAGAGAATGAAGCTGAAATTAACAAGATGGCTGAGTATGCCAAAAAGGCTGTTGCTGCAGGCAATGATGACGAAGCGCGTAAGTTTTTATCTAAGAAGGCCGAGCTTACGCAGAAAAATGAGGTTTTATCCAAAGATTGTGAACTGGCATCAGCCAATGCGGCTAAGATGCGTCAGATGCACGATAAACTGGAGTCGGATATATCTTCTTTGAAGAGCAGAAGAGAGATGATTAAAGCTAAAGCTAAAGTAGCGGAAACCCAGAAGAAGATGAGCAAAATGGGATCCGGTTTAGAGAGTGCGGGAAGCAATCTTGAAGCTTTTGACAGGATGGAAGAAAAAGTAAACAAGATGTTTGACGAAGCGGACGCTATGGAAGAACTTAATAAGACTTCTAATGAGGATAGTGTTGAAGAACTTGCAAAGAAATATGATGATGGAGCCAAATCTTCGGCAATAGATGATGAACTTGCAGCACTCAAGGCAGAGATGGGATTATAGGAAGAAGGGTGAATACATATGGGTTTATTTTCTAATCAGTTTTCCAATGTTGTGGAATGGAACGAGACCAAAGAGGGAGTTCTGTTTTACAAATGGCAGAATAATGAGATAAAAAAAGGCTCCAAGCTGATAATCCGCCCCGGTCAGGATGCAATTTTTATGTACAACGGAGTGGTTGAAGGTGTTTTTGAGGATGAAGGAAGTTTCGATATTGAATCCGATATCATACCTTTTCTGACTACGCTTAAGAGCTTCAGATTCGGTTTCAATACACCGCTTCGGGCAGAAGTTCTTTTTATTAATACCAAGGAACTGTTAGTGAAGTGGGGAACCAAAAATGCAATCAATCTTCCGGCGCCGGGACTGCCGGGCGGAATGCCTATCCGTGCGTTTGGAACTTTTAACTGCAAGATTGCAGACCATGATGTCATAATTGATAAACTCGCCGGAGTAAGGCAGATTTATACCGTTGATGACGTAAAAGAGCGTATTATTGCAAGTCTTGACCAGATGCTTATGGGCTGGATTGCCAAAGAAGGCAGGGACATGTTCAATCTGCAGTCGGATGCAAGAAATATAGCCAAGGGAATAGAGTCTGATCTGGATATGGATATGCGCAAAATCGGTATAGCAATTACCGATTTTACGATAGAAAGCTTTTCTTATCCGGAAGAGATCAAGAAGATGCAGGAAAAAGCCGCTGCACAGTCAATGGTAGGCGATATGAACAAATATACTCAGGTATCGGCAGCGGATGCAATGCAGAACGGACGTGCCGGCGGCGGTATGGCTGCTGATATGGTAAATCTTCAGATGGGTATGGCAATCGGACAGCAGATGATCAATCAGATGAACCAGAATGCGTCTGTGCAGAATATGTCACAGAATGGTGCTATGCAGAATCCTCAGGGAAACATTTCACAGAATAACGTCGCAAATCCCCAGCAAACAGCCGGGGGGAACGCAGCGGGACCTAAGTTCTGTCCAAACTGCGGAACTCCCACAACCGGAATGAAATTCTGCGCTAACTGCGGAAATCAGCTGTTTTAGAGGAAGGTACAGATATTGGTATGAGTATTTACGATACTTTAAACGAACAACAGAAGAAAGCGGTTTTTACCACTACGGGGCCGGTACTGGTTCTGGCGGGGGCGGGAAGTGGAAAGACACGCGCCCTTACGCACAGAATAGCCTATCTGATTGAAGAAGAAGGGGTATCTCCGACCAATATATTGGCCATTACTTTTACCAATAAGGCAGCAGGAGAGATGAAAGAGCGTGTGAACCGGCTTGTTGGCTTTGGTTCTGAACAGATATGGGTTTCTACCTTTCACTCGACCTGTGTGCGTATTCTCAGACGATACATAGACAGACTGGGATTTGACAATAATTTTACCATATATGATACAGACGATCAGAAAGGCATTATCAAGGAAGTATGCAAGAAACTTGAAATTGATACCAAATCTTTGAAAGAACGTACGATTTTGAACGCTATTTCGTCTGCCAAGGATGAGCTGATTTCTCCGGTGGAATTTGAAATGAATGCTATCGGAGATTATAACTCAAGCAGGATAGCCAAAGCATATAAAGAATATCAGGCAACTCTCAAGAAAAACAATGCCTTGGATTTTGATGACCTGATTGTCAAGACCGTAGAGCTTTTTAAGGCGGATGCCGAAGTGCTTGAGTCTTATCAGAATCGCTTCCGCTATATAATGGTGGATGAATATCAGGACACCAATACGTCCCAGTTTGAACTAATCAGGTTATTGGCAGGAAAATACAGGAATTTGTGCGTGGTAGGTGATGATGACCAGTCCATTTATAAATTCCGGGGTGCCAATATACGTAATATTCTGGATTTTGAAAAAGTATATCCGGAGGCTTGTACTATCAAACTTGAGCAAAATTACCGCTCTACCCAGAATGTACTGGATGCTGCCAATGCAGTGATCAAAAATAACGTAGGCCGTAAGGATAAAGCGCTCTGGACCGATAAGAAAAACGGTTCGCCGCTTCATTTTCATCAGTTTGATACCGCTTACGATGAAGCGGAATACATTGCGGAGAATATACGGCAAAAACAGCGCGAAGCGGTTGCTGACTATGGCGAATGTGCGGTTCTTTACCGAACCAATGCACAGTCTCGCATGCTTGAAGAACGTTTTATCATAAAAGGCATTCCATATCAGGTAGTAGGCGGCGTTAACTTTTATTCCAGAAAAGAAATAAAGGATATTCTGGCATATTTAAAGACCATTGATAACGGCAGGGATGATGTGGCTGTCAAACGTATAATCAATGTACCAAGAAGAGGAATCGGGGCAACCACCATACTCAGGGTACAGGAATATGCGGACGAGAGAAATATCAGTTTTTATGATGCCTTAAGAGAAGCTGACCAGATTATGACAATCGGTAAAAGTGCGTCTAAGCTCAAGCTTTTTGTTACTATGATACAGGCATTCAGGAGTAAGTTGGAATTCTTTGATCTCAAAGGTCTGATTGAAGATATTCTGGAAACCACCGGATATATGAAGGAGCTGGAGACCTCCGATGCAGATGATGCAGAGGATAGGATTGAAAATATAGATGAACTTCTCAGTAAAGCAGCTGCTTTTTGTGAAACACACGAAGATGCCAATTTAAGTGAATTCCTTGAAGAAGTTGCGCTGGTTGCGGATATTGACCAGGTTGAAGGTGATAATAATAAGGTACTGCTTATGACATTACATAGTGCCAAAGGACTGGAATTTTCCCACGTATACCTGGCCGGTATGGAAGACGGAGTTTTTCCAAGTTATATGACAATCATGTCAGACAGCCCGGAAGAAGTGGAGGAAGAAAGACGGCTTGCCTATGTGGGAATCACAAGAGCCAAGGACGATTTGACACTCACCTGCGCGAGACAGCGTATGCTGCGCGGTGAGACCCAGTACAATCCGGTCAGCCGATTTATCAAAGAGATTCCACCGCTTTTGTTGGATCATAAGATTCCGCAGGCGAAGCAGAGAGATTATGATGCCGGATATAGAAGAACAGAGATCGGATATGAGAAATCAGGTACTGGTTATTCAAAAACTGATACTATATACAAAAGACAGTTTGGCAAAGATGCTGATACAATTTTTGATAAACCAAAAGCGTCTGCAATACCTAAGGCAACCGCAAAACCTAAAGCCATAGCAAGACCTAAACATACAGCTTATGAAGACCAGCCTTATATTACAAGAGCCGCGGCGCAGATTAAGGAGCAATCGAGTGGTGTAAATCCGGCTTCAGCCAATTCTCTGGGATATGAGCAGGGAGACCGCGTAAGACATCTTAAATACGGGGAAGGCACTGTAATGAAAATTGAGCCCGGTCCAAGGGATTATCAGGTAACGGTAGTATTTGATGAGGTTGGACAAAAGATTATGTATGCCGGTTTTGCTAAACTGAAAAAAGTATAAATAACATATGTTATTATAAAGTTGCAAGACTTATTTATAGATAGAAAAGATTATTATAAATAAAAAAAGATAGTTTATGATAAAAATATGTAGTAAAAAATATAAATTAGTGGTATATTATATATTAGCATTATTACTTTCAATGTTAATTTTTTCCACAAGATGACAGAAAGTAGAGCGTGGAGATTGCTTTTATTATAGGAAAGTGAGGATTTAGGTATGAGCAGATTCGAGATAAGGGAAATAAAGGATGAAGTTTTGAATAAATTGGATGAAGTTTTGGATAATACGGGGGTGAATGAATTGTTAGGTAAGAAAAGAGAAGAAGAAAAGAAAAAAAATACTATTTTATGGGTGTTTGCAGTAATAGGTGCAATTGCAGCCGTAGCAGCTATTGCTTTTGCTGTATATCGCTATATGGAGCCTGATTATCTGGATGATTTTGATGATGATTTCGACGACGACTTTGATGATGACTTTTTTGAAGATGAAGATGATGACGATGAAGAATCTGAATCTAAAGAAAGTTAAGAAGGCGATACCTGGGCAGCAGGAATGTATTGCAGTATGACATTATTATATAATGATATGGAAGCAGTTAATGTCTGAATAGATTATAAAATATGTAATTTAGCGGGATGTGCGATAGCGGTGCATCCCGTTTTGTATAGGAGTAATTATGAAAAAAGGTCAGATTATCGAAGGTGTTGTAAAGCGAATAGACTTTCCTAATAAAGGGGTTGTGGAAACAGAGGATGGCAGTGTTTGCATAGTTAAAAATGCCCTGCCGGGACAGAAGGTAAGGTGTGCCATAAATAAAGTCAGGAAAGGAAAGGCAGAAGGAAGGCTCATGGAAATTCTTGATTCCTCTGAATTGGAAACAGGAAGCAAATGCCCGCATTTTGGCATATGCGGCGGCTGTCTATATCTTTCTTTTCCTTATGAAGAACAATTAAAAATCAAGGAAATGCAGGTGAAAAAATTACTGGATTCTGTATTATGTAAACAAGATAACTATGAGTTTGAAGGAATCAAGGCCAGTCCTGTATGTTACGGATATCGTAATAAGATGGAATTTTCCTTCGGAGATGAGATAAAAGACGGCCCGCTTTCACTTGGAATGCACAAAAGAGGCAGCTTTTATGATGTTGTTTACGTTAAAGACTGTCAGATAGTGGATGCGGATTACCGTAAAATCTTGGTGTGCGTGAGAGATTATTTTGTAGGGCTTCAGGAAAAAGGAATTGATGTGAAATTCTATCACAGACTTAGACATGTCGGTTATCTGAGACATCTGTTGGTTCGCAAGGCGGCCAAGACAGGGGAGATATTGATTGCGTTAATTACAACTACCCAAGTGCCTGAGCTGGAGTCGGATGACAATTTGGAATTTCAAATATTGGAGGGGGTTAAACAAGCATTATTAAGTCTAAAGTTAGATGGCAAAATAGCAGGCATCCTCCATACAAAAAATGATTCCCTTGCCGACGTTGTACAAAGTGATGAAACAAATATCCTATATGGTCAGGATTATTTCTATGAAGAGCTGCTGGGTCTTAAGTTTAAGATATCTCAATTCTCTTTTTTCCAGACTAACAGCAGGGGAGCTGAAGTTCTATACCAGACTGCCAGAGACTATATTTCAGACTTTATCAAAACGTCGCAAAATGATGATGAACAGTCGGGGAAAGTTGTATTTGACCTCTATAGTGGAACCGGTACGATTGCTCAACTTATGGCACCGGTTGCTAAGAAGGTCATAGGCGTGGAAATCGTGGAAGAAGCTGTAGAAGCAGCAAGAAAGAATGCAGAATTGAATGGTTTACATAACTGTGAATTTATTGCAGGAGATGTACTAAAAGTCATCGATGAAATTGAAGAAAAGCCTGATATAATCATTCTGGACCCGCCACGTGACGGAGTGCATCCCAAGGCGCTTAATAAGATAATCCGTTATGGAGTTGAGCATATCCTGTACATATCGTGCAAGCCGACCAGCCTTGCCAGAGACTTGGAGGTTTTTCTGGAGAGTGGATACAGAGTTAAGCGTGCGGTGGCGGTGGACCAGTTTCCGTGGACTGGGAATGTGGAGACGGTATG
>JAFLTG010000056.1 GCA_022510545.1 Lachnospiraceae bacterium
GTTATCCGGTTATGGTACGTCCTTCTTATGTACTTGGCGGACGCGGTATGGAAGTCGTTTATGATAATGAAAGTATGACCGAATACATGAACGCTGCTGTCGGCGTAACACCGGACCGTCCAATCCTGATTGACCGTTTCCTCAATCACGCACTGGAATGTGAAGCGGATGCTATCAGCGATGGAACACACGCTTTTGTCCCTGCCGTTATGGAGCATATCGAATTGGCAGGTATTCACTCCGGTGACTCTGCCTGCATCATTCCTTCTGTCCATATTTCCGATGAAAATGTTGCAACAATCAAAGAATACACAAGGAAAATCGCAGAAGAAATGCATGTAAAAGGTCTTATGAATATGCAATATGCAATTGAGAAGGGAAAAGTATATGTGTTAGAGGCCAATCCCCGCGCATCCCGTACCGTTCCTCTGGTATCCAAGGTCTGCAATATTCGTATGGTGCCGCTTGCAACGGAAATAATTACTACCGAACTGACCGGACGCCCCTCTCCCGTACCTTCGTTAAAAGAACAGGAGATTCCGAATTATGGTGTAAAAGAATCCGTATTTCCGTTCAACATGTTCCAGGAAGTGGACCCAATCCTCGGACCGGAGATGCGTTCTACCGGCGAAGTCCTCGGCCTTTCAAGCTCATATGGAGAAGCATTTTATAAGGCACAGGAAGCGACCCAGTCCAAGCTGCCTCTTGAAGGTACCGTACTTATATCCGTAAACCGAAAAGACAAAGAGGAAGTTGTAGAGGTTGCCAGGAAATTCTCCGAATGCGGTTTCAATATTGTTGCTACCGGTACAACTCATGAACTGATTACTGCTGCCGGCATTCCTGCCGAGAAAGTAAAAAAATTGTATGAGGGCCGTCCTAACATCCTTGACCTTATTACAAACGGTAAGATTGATCTTATCATAAATTCACCCGTTGGCAAGGACAGCATACACGATGACAGTTATCTGCGTAAAGCTGCTATCAAGGCAAAGATTCCTTATATGACAACAATAGCGGCAGCCAAAGCCACCGCCAGCGGTATACATTATGTTAAAAATAATGGGGACAGCGAAGTGAAATCCCTTCAGATGCTTCATAGTGAGATACATGATAAAGAATAGATGACTGTTTATTTTAGCGAAAGAGTCAGGCAATACATTGCCTGACTCTGTTTTTATCCGTTCTTCTGCCTCAGGAATTCCAGAAACTCCTGCTCCGGAAGCGGCTTGGAAAAATAGTAACCTTGTACAAAGTTTATTTTTATTTCTTCCATCTTCTTATATTGTTCTTCCGTCTCAATACCCTCTGCCACAATATCCAATCCCATACCGTGAATCATGTGCATTGCAGCATCCATTACATACTTTGCTTTTTCACTGCTAAAGTACGACTGAATCATTTCTCTGTCAAATTTGACAATCTTTACCGGCATATCCACGATGTAATTCAGGTTCGACTGTCCTGTACCAAAATCATCAAGAGAGAATTGAACTCCGTATTTGATCATCCTCTCCATATTTGAAATCAAAATCTGCTTCTCACTTAAGGATGCGGATTCCGTTATCTCCAGATTGATGCTGCGGGGGTCCATTTTGATATCATCCATGATGTCAATATATTTATCTGCCAGCTTATCATCTGCACACTGCACAACCGACAGATTGACCTCTATATAATGTATTCCATAATCCTGCAGTCTGTTGCGCTGAAAACAATCGCACACTTTTTCGAACACGCGTTTGCCAATTTCAATAATCATTCCGTTGCTTTCAGCAATATTTATAAACGCTCCCGGCGGTATCAGTTTCCCATCCCTATCGATGATTCTGACTAACGCCTCCGCACTGGTAAAGCATTTTTTCTCAACCGAGAAAATCGGCTGATAATAGACTATAACCCGATCTTCCTCCAGCGCTTCCACAATCTGCTGTGTCATTCTGCGCTCTTCAACCATTTGGGAGACAATGCTGCCATCAATGGTATAATGTCTTTCCCGTATGGCATCCTTTCTTTGAAAAGCAACATACTGCAGCAATTCCAATAATTCTGTGTAAGAAGAAACACATCCCGGATCTTTTACATAGTAAAATGAAGGCCGTCCCTGCGGTGCTTCTGTCGCTTCTGTTTCTGTCCATTTAATGCAGCTGCTCCAGACAGATTCGGCCCTCTCCTTTTTGGAGAAGAATAGCAAAACCTCATTTTCCATGATCTTAAATGCAATGGCATCCGAAATCTTTAAAAATATATCATATACTCTTTGAGCTTCCACACTGCCATAGGAATTCTGATCATACTGCCATTCCATATTTTCAAACATCACGGCAATCACATAAAACGGCTGCTTGCTGCCACTGTATAACTCTTCCCCATAACGGGTATACGCAACATAATTAAATAATCCGGTCTTCCAATCAAGATTCAGTTCCGGATTCTCAAATTGAAAGAAAATCACCGTAACTCCCAGCGCAGAGGCAAAGCCTACAATGAGGAGCTGGTTATTGAGCATTTGAATACAGGCCGCCGCAATCCACATAAACATCCAGATAAGCACTGTCCTGCGCTGACGCTCATAAATATACTCTTTATGCCGAAACAACTGTACCAGATTTATCACAATAAACACCAGCACTCCGAAATACGTCGCAAATATACTTGCGCCATCCGTCCATGCAAGATTCTCCTCCACGTTTTCATGCATATAAATTGGGAGTGCATAAATCAATACTGTAATTATCCCGGCAAATACTACATATGCCGCTATATATTTTCTGTAATTAGGTAAATGGAAAGAGACACTGGTAGCAATATAGACTACTGATAACATTGCAACCAAAACAAGAGACATCAGATATGTCTTACAGATAAATTCCGCTAATAGCAACGGAATCATCTCGCGGTAGACTATCGCAACAATGGATAGAATATCCATAAACAGGCAAAACAGGGATGCATAAAAACATCCCTGAAATACTCTGCTGGCAGTCAATTTAAGTTTTCTCTGGCTTCCATATATTACAGATAGTAATAATATCAGTACTATCCCACAGCATTGCACTTTAATATTCATAAGTTAAACCTTCCTGATACACAGATATTTTCAGTCACTATTCGCGTCTTATGCCGCCTGTCTTGTCTGTTATCGTCCCCTTAATCGTCGTGTTTTTAAGAACTATATTGGTTCCGGCCTCATTATAAAACGCACCATCCAATGTACAGTTCTCAAGTCTGATATCATTTGCCACAGTTATGATTCCCATACTAGCCTTAGCATTTCCTATCATCTTTGTATTGTATATTTTAATATGCTCACAAGGATTCTTAAGGTTATTGGTTTCAATATCAATACCGTATTGCGGGTTCGTTCCCTTAGCATAATTAAACTGGCACTCATCAATCGTAACATAATCAGCAGCTACAATGGAAAGATTGCTTCGTCTATTATGGTGAACGTTACAATTGGTAATGGTTATATAGCTGCTGGTCGCAGTATTATCAAGTGTATCCTTCGCCGAACCAAGATAAATACCATCACCCCAGCATTGGGAAATATCCATATTATCAATATGAATATTGGTACTATCATAAACAGCGATTCCAAAACCTCCTTCTCCTCCCGTAGAAGTATGTTCATTACGCTCTCCAACAAGCGTACCGCCTGAAATCGTAATATTACTGCAGCCGGCTATACATATGACACGATACTCCGATAAACCGTTTCCTTTTGTTATAAGCAACGTTCCGGGAGACATACGTATTTCAAACTTATCCCTTTTATGCAGGGGATTCCAAGTACCTTCCCTTCCGTCTAAAAAGATTCCGTTACCTAGATTAGCTGCTGCGTCAACAAAATATACTCCGGCGGAAATATAAACACCGTCATACATATATACACCGCCAGTGGTAGTCTGATTTGCATGGTATATAGCATTCCTGATTGCGGTTGTATCATCATTAGAAGCGGACGTCTTACGGAATATATAAAAGCTTTCCGGAATATCTTCTTCTTCACCCTTTACGACAGCATAGCATTGCTGAACATAAGCACGCTTAGCTGCATATACTTTAATTACGGCAGCTCCCGTTTTGTGCATAGTGATCAGACCCTTTGCATCCACTGATATTGCTTCAGGATTGCTGCTTTCAAATTCGACGCCTTTTAAGTTTACCTCGCCGGATTCATCCGTTTCGAAGTTCAACTGATAAGTATCGCCCGGTTCTCCTTCAATTGTCTGACCTGCTTCTATAAGGACCGGAGCATTTACTATTTTAACTTTACACTGCGCCTTTTTCTTACCATCCTGCGTAGTCGCCGTTATCGTTACACTTCCTTCTTTTATAGGCGTAATTATGCCTTTGACGGTATTGTTATAACTATTAAAAATACCGGTGGACTCAACCGTCGCAATTTTGCTGTTGGAAGTAGACCATATTACGGTCGGGTTCGTTATATCTTCTCTGTAATCTTCCGGTATTATTGAGGCGGTAAGCGTTCTTCCAGTCGTTCCTTTTTCCTGAAGTGAAATTGAAAGGCTGGTTTCATTTAACGTTATTTTCTTTATGCTGTTTACAAGATATGCCTTCTTTTTAATCTTAAAAGAATATGTCTTCGTTCCGCCGTAATCGCCCATTCCATGCAGCGTTACTTTAGCGGTGCCGGCTTTGATATTGTTTTTATATGAATTTTCGTCTATTTCATAACAATATTCCCAAAATTCATTTTTCTTTTTCGCATCGGCACTGCTTGCATAAATATGAATATCACTATCGTCTAACTTTATTTCCTGTCCGGTATATTCTTTTGCATCAATAATAATCTTTAATTTACTGATACTGTTTTTATATATACGATATGTTCCCGTAGTTTTAGAGCCCTCATAGCTGCCCATTCCGGTAACAGTCACCGTAACGGTAGTCCCGGCTTCCGGATATTGTACACTTCCCATATTCGCATATTCATATACAACTTCCTTGACATAGTCTTTTCCTGCAGCCAGCTTCTTACCGTTGACATCTTTGATTGTGACTTTCGATTTCCATGCATCGGCCTTCGTGCTGTAAGGCTTATCCGGAATAGATAGGATGGTCTGGGCGATATTGCCGTTTGTCACCTTAATCTGTACGGTCTTTGCATATCCCTTATAATTCCCCTTGCCGCTTATTGCACAGCTCATAGTTGTTCCTGGGGTTTTATTGTTTGTCAATTTTACCGTATAATCGGTTTTGTTTTTCAAGACATTATTATCCTGATCCTTTAATTCAAACTCCGGTACGGCTCCGCCCTTTTGATAATTAATTTCAAGGGTGTCTCCTGCAGTATTTACATTTTTCCATTTAATCGTAAAATCATTATCACTATTTGGTTTTATTACATACTTTTTCTTGAGGGTACCTTTGTATCTGCCCTTTCCGGTAAAAGTGACCGTCACATTCCCGGCCTTCCCTGCATTACTGTACTTGACGGTATAGTCTTCGCCTTCCGTCAGTATTTCCTTCTCTGTTCCGGTTCCAAATGTAAGCACGCCTGTTTTTGCCTGAAAAATCCCGCCCTCGTCATTTACTGTCGTTTGAGAAAAAGTCATACTCTCCTTCCAGCTTTCACCTAAAGCGGCATCTTTAATATTACGGTCACCTACCAGCTTCAAATTCACCTTTTTAGAGCCGTGATAACCCGCAGCGCTGCCGGCCTCAGTAGGATAAACCATTATGCAGGCGCCGTCTATTTCATCTGCAAAGACTTCATAATCATAAAGACTTTTATCCAGAACCTTTTTATTCAATTTGAGTGCTTCAATAGTTACTTCCGATTTGGTCAAAGCCGTTCCGCTATACTCATACTGCTTTTTACCAAGCGTAACCGATGCCGAGTTAAAATTAAATCCCTTATCTTTTACAACTACAAGCTTCATCGGAATAGATCCCGTAAAGTTACCGATTCCGGTAACGGTGTATTCATATGCCTTTCCGGCCTCATAGGAATCTCCCTTTTTATAATCCGCCGGCAGCGTAGAATAATCGCAGACAAAATCTTTATTTACCTTCAGACTTTGCTTACCCAATGACAACTCAGGGTTGGGAATTTTAATATTTTTTCCGTAAGTAACGGCCTGCTCGTATCCCGGCGCATCATCCTTACCGGTGTTATATACATTAATGTCATTTATGTCTACAGGCTTAATCGTATAATACAATGTCACACTGCCGCTGTATTGGCCCTTTAAGTTAATGGTTACACTTGGTGCCTTGGCTGTATTGTATTCGGCGGCATTGACATTATTTTTATAACTTAGGGTATAATCAGTCTTTTCTTTCAAAAGTGTGCTATTGTGGTAGACTTTGATATCCTGCGTAATTTTCTGTCCGGTGTATACAAAATCATTACTTTCCTTTTTAAAACCATCTATCCTTATATCCCCGGAAATATCAGAGATTTCCTCTATGACATCCGCCTTGATGACATCCACCCTGACAACAGCTTCTATGCCGTCACATTCCGCAGTAATTTGCGCACTTCCAACTGCAATGGCTCTAATCAGACCGTTTGAATCTACAGTAGCGACGCTCTCGTTACTGCTTTCCCAAACAATCTCTGCCTGAATGTCTTCCGGCTCAATCGTCGCGGTAACTTGTTCCGTATCACCCGGATGCATTTTCACACTTGTCTTATCTAATGATAACCCGGTTATGTGCTCTCCCACATCCGGAATAACGTCTTCATTCCCCGGATCATCGGTATTATCATTATTATCGTTATTATCATTATTATCGTTATTATCTGTATTATCTGGATCTTTTTTATCATCAGTATTATTCGAGTCATCAGAATCATCCGGTTCTTCTATATCGTCCGCATACTGTATTTCCTCGATTTCATAATTCTTCCACGGTATAGAGAACTCGCTGTAATTTAATACCCTGCCTTGAGCACTCTCTCTTGTATGCTCTTCGTCAAATTGTAGCGGATAGCCTAATTTCAAGGTACTTCCCTCTATCTGCCATGTGATGCCGTTTAAGCAGATACCATACTGCTGTGGCGTTTTAGTATCCCATGCATTATTATAAAAAGCGCAATCTGATAATACTACATTATCATTTTCATCAAATGTTGTATTGTAATTGTTTATAAACAGACAATTGTTGAAAGAAACATTTCCTTCGCAGGACAACATTGCAAAGTCAGGGTCGCTATCACTGTCGGATGCATTTCCGCTTATAATACAATCGCTAAAGTTCAGGTCGTATATATCCCTGCCTGCTATAACATCCTGCTTAACATCGCGAATGACGCAATCCCTTACGTTGACTGCATCAACGCAATAGAAACCCGCTCCCTTCATACCGTATAAATCACAGTTTCCTACATCAACACCTCTTGAATTGTATATATAGACTGCATAGTCACTAAAATTTCTATCATTAGTATTGCTATATGAGTCCGAACGACCTATTATACATCCGGATAATGTAATATCTATGGATGAGTTAATTGCTATTGCCGGCATAAAAGCCTTAGAAGTAAGAAGTTCCACTTTTCCGGGGTTTTCCGCTTCTATACTCAGATTGGTTTCATAAAAAATCCCCAACGTTCCTATATTATAAACTCCATCTGCCACAATAATATGCCTGTAAGAACCTATAGCATCTTCAAGGTCATCTGAATTGGAGACATAGTATTCTTCTATTTCAGGCAAATTGTCCAGCGGAATAAAATTACATCCGTTATCTTTGGTATATTCTTCAACAGTACTGTTGCTGTAACCATAAATAATGTTAGAATAATCCAAACCATAAAAATCAATTTCTACCGTAGAGCTTTTAACGGTAATTTTTTTCACCATTCTAAAATCGCTACCATAGTATGCAAAGGCATAACTTCCTATATGTTCAATATTTTCTGATATTTCGATATCCCATATACCGGCACAGTCATAAAATGCCCTATCTCCAATATAAGTAACGCTGTCCGGAATTACCAGATTTCCGCTAAAACCGCTGCAGCCGTAGAATGCACCTCCTTCAATAATAACCACGGATTTACCATCTATTTCTGAGGGTATGACCAACTCTCCTTCGGCAGTTCCGTCGCATCCGGTTATATGTATGCCTTCATCTTCCTCATCTATGTAATAAATCAAACTATAAGATGCATCTTCATATGGTGCATAATAATAGTATTGTACGTCTGTTTCAATCTCGGCCTCAGTATCAGTTTCAGTGTTGGCTTCAATATCAGCTTCATTTTCAGCTTCATTTTCTATAACTTCAGCCTTATCAGTATTTTCTTCAGCCGGCTCACCCTGTTCAGGAAGGGCTTTCTCGTCTTCTTCATTGATTTCTTCTGACTGTTCAGAACGGGCATTCTCGTCTTCTTTATTGTCTTCTGCTGCCTGTTCAGATGATACAACCTCTTCATAGGAATCATTAGGCTCCGATGCATAAGATACCGTCGGTATACTTGTCAACAAAAGCGCTATTGCCATACTAAATGCTAAATATTTTTTCCACATATCTTATCCTCTTCTCCAAATTGTTTTAGTAACTTTAAACCCTGTCTAACCTAATACATTCGATAAAATCTCTTTACAATACCATTCTTCGTCTGTCTGCCTGACATCATCGTCCTGCCTGATAATCGGGTGCTCCGCATCATTAATTGGAATATAAACAATCTCTCCCCGCTTGTCGTTTGACATCACAACCTGTTTATTGGTGTATTTGAAGCGCATGTTTTTGAGAAAATTCATGACAAGTCCTCTGTCCAAACCATCAAATTCCTCCTGATAAAGCATGTCAAATACATCCAGCGGCAGTCTCGCACCTTTGTAGCTTCTGGCTGACACCATAGCGTCGTAAATATCGGATATCGCAGTTATTCTGGCGTACATACCAATATCTTCATTGGCCACGCCATCAGGATATCCCGTCCCTGTCAACTTCTCGTGGTGATGACGTGCCGCCAGCCTGACATTATCATCAAATTTACCCATAAGCAATTCGTCTGAATAAATCGGATGCATTTGTATAATCTCACGTTCTTCATCTGTGAGCCTACGCGGCGCATTCAGTATTTCCTCCGGTATCTTGGTCTTTCCGATATCATGCAATAGTCCCGCCAGAACCAGAGTATCAATATCATCCTTGGGCAGTTCCAGCCATTCTGCCTGCATACCGTTAAGCAGTGCTACATTCAGCGAATGTCGCTGTAAACCTTCGTCCATAGGTCTGGGATAGTTGATGCAGGAAAGTATCGTCACCGGATCAAACTTATCCAGTTTAGCGGCAATCTCCTGAATCAACGGTGACATCTGCTCACTGTTAAGCCAATTTTCATAATCAGGCCGTTTAAAAAGATTTCCAATGTCCTGATGCAGGTTTGCATATCCCGTACGGCTTTCTATGAACTTCTGTCGTACTTCAGTAGGAATGTGTTCACTAGTCATAATCTCAAGGAAGGTTTCCTCATATACCATTACATTCCTATTAGCCCCATAAAACCCCATCAATTTATCCAGTCTGCGTCTGGTAACCGTCTCACCTTTAGAAAGCAACAGAACATCTCCAGTATGATCAAAAATATCATTTTGTAACACAAGACCGGGCCACAAATATTCAAGAGGAAGTGTTTTAAGCTGTTTTTTATTCATATTATGTCTCCTCTGTATATTTATCTATTTATCCATATTTCAATTATCTTGCAGCCATATTCATCGGTAAGCATACTTTTATTCTGTACCCTGACAATCTTACAATGCAAATTTATCCCTCTACCCTCCACTTTTAGGCGCACTGAAAAACAGTCTCCGACAGTAAAACAACCGGAATCTGCTTCCATCAATATGCCATTGGCACTCATATTTACTGTTTTGATGTAAATGGCTTTACGGAGATTGATTACATTGCCTTCTATGATTATACCGTCAATACTACCTTCCAACACTACCGGATAACGTGTTCGGCTTCTGTCATCTTTATCCTTATGCTTACCTAAAAGTACTTTAATCTCATCGCCTACCATTACCCCCTTGGTCGTTCCATAATATTCGTAGAGGCAATCATCTGCAAAAATGAATACGGAAAGCTTATAGTACTTAATATCTTTTATGCTGTCTGCGCTTATGTAAATGGCATTTGCCATACTGTCAAATCTCTTAATTTTTGTATCGGCAATAGTCTCTCCATTTTCAATATTCCTAATTAGTATTCTACGATTTTTTATTGAACTTTCCTTCATATGTCAAGCACCCCTGTAGGCGAATGTATCTATTATTATATATTAACGTTTTCCAATATCTTCCTCCAGTTTTCCCGCAAGCACGGTCATTTCCCGCAAGACCTCTTCAATGGAGCGGATATTGCCTTGCTGATCTTTGGCAAAACTACCCGCTTCTTTAATGGAAGAACTAATTGTAACAAGATGTTCCATAATTACTTTTAATGTATCTTTTATTTCTTTTGATGAACTGCCATTGTCATTTGCCAGTTTGCTCATCTCCGCTGCCACTACAGCAAAGCCCTTTCCAAGCTCACCGCTGCGGGCGGCTTCAATAGAAGCATTCAACGCCAGAATATTCGAACGTGAGGCATTACTGTTTATGTCATTGACCACATCAGCAGCATTTTGTATATCGACTTCAACGCTGTTTGCCATTTCATCCATATTGGTTAACAGTTCAAAAAGATTCTCGATTCCGTCAACCAATGTATGAAGAGATGTATTTATATTATCTACTGACTCCTTGAATTTGTGCGCAATGGCCATCATTTCTTCATTTGCATCAACAGAATATGCACAAGTAATACATCCTACTATATCATTTCCGTCTTTAATGGGGAACAATGCTCCTTCAAAAGCTTCCCCCATAACCTCCTCAGGCAGACGATTACGCTGGGGTTTACCCGTTTTTAATACCTTGTCCAGCGCACCGCTTGGATCCTGAAAGGCCTCCCCCACACGAAGCTGGGGCGTAACTCCATCCGGTACGGAAAATCCCTGTATCACACCATTATTATCCATCACCGTAAGATATACATCATATTTAAATAACTGCTTTATTATTGGTAAATTATCAATTAATTTTTCCAGTTTATCGTTCATATGATACCCCCAAATATTAATATATTTTTAATTATAATCTATACACCGGATTTCTTCAATAAAATTAGAAAGATTCCTAAAATAAAGAATGGGTAGATAAATAACTGATTCAGTTAATTATCTACCCTATGTCTGTGCTATTTCTATCCATTCTTAGTTAATTTTAATTCTCTTTAGAGCTTCTGCAAAGTAATGCCCAATAAACACAAACAGACCCATTACCGCTATGTAATCAAGCAAGAACAATACAAGCGGTTCATCAAAATCAAAAAATACAAATTGTATTTCAAGAAACATATAACTGCCTATATCTCTTTTAATGAAAGCATATATTCCATAGCCTGTAATCAACAGACCAACTAACCGGACAGTCCATGTTTGAAGAGATGTCTGATTTTTGAACATCCTTTTTACCATGCCCAGCATTATATTCCAATGCAGACCAAGATGGAGTGAAATAAAGATAAATCCCCAATATGCCGACAGCATATGAAGTGTCCTTGCCCATGACTGCCCACCGGTAATCGGCAGGAACGACAGGGCATAGCGTGAAAGAATAATACTGCTTACCATAGAACCCAGCATAGAGCAAAGTGCCAAACCAACCAACACCGTTTGCAAGATACGATATGGCGTGTATTTGCCCTTGAATAAGCTTTTGCTCCATTTACTGTTTAGGATATGGTGTAAAATGAAAAGTGCGAACAACACGATACCTAGCCATTCATGCATTGCTTCTCCAACCAAGCTGTATGACATGAGAAGGAGAAGTACAAATGTCATCGCAATATCCGTTATTATTTTTATTATCTGCTTTACGTTCATTCTATATCTCCAAATCACCTTATATCACAGGCATAAATCATTCGAGGACACCTGATTCATTGATCCATGCCTCCACATCAGCCTGTGCCGATGACGCATCGGAACCTCGTACGGCAAGACCGCTAAGCAGTATTGCATCAGGACACATCTGAGCAATCGCTCCTTCGCTGCTGCCCATACGGCTTCCTTCGTGTGTACAAAGAGGCAGTATCGTCTTTCCCGAAAAATCGTATTCCTCTAGGAAAGTAAACAAGGGCTGCGGCAGAGTTCCCCACCAGTTAGGGTAAATCAGCACAATAGTATCGTACTGGTCCATATTTTCCACATGAGATGTAAGTTCCGGACGAGCATTATTATCTTGCTCTTCTGCCGCCACGTTGGTAGTCTCCCGATAATCGGAGGGATAAGTCTCTTCTGTCTGAATCAAAAACAAATCTCCACCGGTTGCTTCCTGTGCCATTCGCGCAAGATACTCGGCATTGCCCACAAACTCACCATTCTCAATGTTAAGACTGGCGGATGTGACAGCGTCTACGCCATTTTCCCAAACAGTATTGCCCACACGGGAAAAGTACGCCACAAGGATATTGCTGCCTTGAACTGGGTCGCTCTGCTCGGAACTCCCCTGTTCGGAACTGTCAGTTTCTGCAAGTTCTTCTGAATCACTTTCTTCTTGTGTATCGGTATTGGAAGCTGCAGGTTCTGAATTTAGCTGTGAAATATAATTGCTGTTTTCATTACCACACGCTGTCAAATAAAACATCATAACACATATCAAAAACACTGCAAATACTTTTTTCATGATAATTCTCCATTTATTATATTATTCTTGAGGTTTCAAAGGCCCATAGTAATAGGACGCTGTCGCGCCACCATCAATGAGGAATGTAGAGCCGGTAATAAAGGCTCCTTTTTCACTCATTAACAATTCTGCCACATTAGCAACCTCATCTGCCGTACCCGGACGTCCGGCAGGACATTTTGCAAACATATTTTTATAGAAATCGCCGCGAGGACCATTGAACTCATCAATGGCCAATGGAGTTACAATGATGCCTGGCGCAATATCGTTGAGCCTTGCACCGCGCTCACCCCATTTAACAGATTCCGCCATCACACGTTTCTCATTGCAGCGCTTTGCCATCTGGTAGGCATGAAGTGTATCACGGATATTCTCCGGCTGGAGCATTTCCAGTTTCAACAGTTCTTCGGTGGGGGTAGTAGCCAGCAGTTCATCTTCCTCTGCGGTGAGCGCCGGCATACGCCATCCGCTCTGACTTGAAATTGTTACGCCGCTGCCGCCCTCGGCAATTACCTTGCCCACTTCTTCCAACAGTACAGCCGTACCATATAAATCAACCTTCAGAATGGCCTCTATGGGAGCCTGACTGGGGGAAACTCCCGCTCCGTTGACCAACCTGGTCACCGGACCGTACTTTTGTGCTTCTGAAATCAGATTCAGAATAGACTCCCTGCTGGATAGATCCATTTCCATAGGTATTACATCAAATCCTGCATCATTCATGATTTTAGCAATTGTATCCGCATTCGCTTTTTTCTTATCGCCTAAGACAATTTTCATTCCAAATCCTACCCGTCTGGCAATTGCCATGCTGATCTGACCGGCACCTACAACTATCATAACTTCTTTTTTCTGTGTACTCATAATTCACTATTCCTTTCTTATTTTATAATTACATTTAAATTTCATTATGATTTATCGAACTCTGCTGCCACATCTGCCAGGACAATCTATAAGTTTTAATTTAAATTATGATAATTATAATAAGACAAATATTAAATATCAATCTGCATTTCGCCCTCGTTTTAATAAGTTTTTCTTATGCGATTAGCCAAAAAATATCTGCATCTACAATTTCGTAGATGCAGACATTCACTATTCTTTCTGTGAAAATGTTGATTTCAGTATCTGTGCAAATTCCTCAACATAATAACCTGAATTATCCGTTTTCCAGAAAGCACAGTAATGTTGTGTAATCGGACGCTCTCTCCGACAGAGAGGAATTCTTCTGGTAGTCGTATTTCCAAATGGCTCTGCTACCTCGTCAATAGGCATAAAGCCATTGTTCTGCACTACCATAAGGCGGGCCTCATCAATGCTATCAGCAAAAAGAAAGTCACCATGAAACCCAAAAATATCGCTGTAATATCCGGCTTCTGTTTTCTGTTGGCTCGTTGAAGCCACCAGTATGCAGGGTGTATTCTTTAAATCTCCAGATGAAACCGTCTCCAGTACTGAGATAGGATTTCTGGAAGCAATCTCAATGCAGCAATTCACATAAGCAAGGGAGCAGTTTACATATTCATCTGAAAAGGCTCTGCGCTGGTCGCTCATGACGAGGTCAACCTTCTCCGCGCGTAATGCGTCATATAAATCTTCATGGCTGCCACTAACAATATAAACATTAACATCCGGATACTTCTCAGAAAAATGCGCCACGGCAGTCTGAATTGCCTGACCGGCATAACTTTTTAAGTACCCAATCCTAAGCTCAGCATGGTCCTTTCTGGAAATACGGATAACATCCTGAACTAAACGATCATAATCTGCCACTATGACCAAACTTTTTTTATAAAAATATTCTCCTGCAGGCGTCAGTTCAAACTTTCGATTCATCCGCACGAACAGCTGGACGCCCAGTTCCTGTTCCAGAGCCTTAATCTGCTGTGAAATAGCAGACTGGGAGATGTGACATTCCTCTGCCGCTTCTGTAAAACTGCCCAAGCGTACAACCGCCTGAAAATATCTCACTTGGTTGAGCATCTTCTACCTCCCACATCAGCGGTCAAATTGTGCTGCGCAGTCTTTCAGGCGGGTAATCACATCTATCTGCTGGGGACATGCCCGCTCACACTGACCACAGGAGATACAATCAACCGCCTTCCCGGCATTTTCCACCGCTTTGGAATACTGCCTGCCGCCTTCCTCCAGTTGTCCCCACACAAGCTGCTGATTCCTGGCAGCAAAGATTTCGGGAATTGCAATCTTCTTTGGACAACCCGCTGTACAATAATGACAAGCTGTGCAAGGAATCGACTTGATTCCATTCATAAGTTCCTGGGCTTTGCGGATAGCTGCCTGTTCTTCTGTATTAAGTGGTTTAAAGTCTTTCATATAGGAAAGGTTATCTTTCATCTGTTCCAGATTGGACATACCTGAAAGTACCGTGATAATGCCATCAAGTGATGCAACATAGCGGATTGCCCATGATGCAAAGGAGGCATCCGGTGATGTCTCTTTGAATATTTTATCCACTTCTTTGGGAGGATTAGCAAGAGCTCCGCCCTTTACCGGCTCCATTACAACGATTGATTTACCGTGCTTTCTTGCTACCTCATAATTTTCACGTGCCGTAACTTGAGGATTTTCCCAATCGGCGTAATTGAGCTGCAGCTGAACGAACTCCACATCGGGATGGTCTGTTAGCAGTTCATCCAGAATATCCGGTGTCGCATGGAAGGAAAATCCCCAATGTTTGATCAGTCCTTTTGCCTTCTGTTCCTTTACGAAATCCCAAATATGATATTTATCATAGGTTTTATAATTGCCTGCCTGTAGGGCATGCAAAAGATAATAGTCAAAATATCCGGCTCCTGTGCGTTCCAGACTTGTATAAAACTGTTGTTTTGCAGTTTCTTCATTATGAGCGCCCATCCATGCACACAGCTTAGTACACAATGTGTAGCTTTCTCTCGGATAGCGGTCTACAAGCGCTGCTTTCGCTGCTAGCTCAGAGTCACCGTCATCATATACATAGGCGGTGTCAAAATATGTAAGACCTGCTTCCATAAACAGATCAACCATCTGTTTTGTCTGCTCAATATCAATTTTCCCATTTCTCTGTTTTGGTAACCGCATCAGTCCAAAACCAAGTTTTGGCACATTTTCTCCAAAATATCGTTCCATGTAAACCTCCTATGATTTAATTTATAAAAGCCTATAAATATTGTATCATATTTGCTGATATCGGGATAGACCTTAAGTTCCGAGCGAATTCCTTTCTCCAGTTCTTCTTTCGCCATATCAGATCTCCTTTTTTGCCCATGCCGCTACAGTGCTTTCAGATTTCGAGGCATCTGCACCGTGTACTGCAAGTCCCTTTCCAAAGGTTGCGCCTGCACAGAGTTTTTTCAAATCACGTTCACAGCTTCCCAGACCACTTCCCTCATGGGTCATTACCGCCATTACCTTTTTACCGGAGAAATCCAACCTTTCAAGCTGTGTGAAGATTGCCATCGGGAAGGTTCCCCACCAGCAAGGACCGCAAACAAATACATTGTCATATTCTGCAATATCGTCAAGATACTTTTTCAGCTCCGGTCTCGCCTGCGCATGCAATTCCTTTTTTGCCTCATCAATACAGGTATAGTAATCTGCCGCATAAGGTTTTACCGTATCTACCTCGAACAAGTCGCCGCCAACCGCTTTCTGAATAAATTCAGCGACAATCTCCGTGTTGCCCTTTGCAATATTTTTGATGCCGCCGCTCCAATAATTTTCTCCTTTACGTGAGTAATAAATAATCAGATTCTTTGCCATATCGTTGCTCTCCTTTTTTATTTATGAATTTTGTTTATTATCCGTTTTTATTATTTTTTTGATCCGCTAGCCGTGCCATACAATGCCGATGTATTTAAGTTGTCGAGTTGCTCATCGATAACAGCTACTTCTTCCATTGTCAGTTCAATATCCGCAGCACCCAAGTTCTCACGGATACGCTCCGGCTTTCTGGAGCCGGGAATAGGTACGATATACGGCTTTTTACAGATCATCCATGCAAGGGAAATCTGTGCCGG
>JAFLTG010000057.1 GCA_022510545.1 Lachnospiraceae bacterium
AACTCTTTAACAAAGGCAGGTGCGGAGTCGGCAAATTATCCGTTCTGCACGATTGACCCGAATATTGGAATCGTGTCGGTTCCCGATGAGCGGCTTAAACTTTTGGGAGATATGTACAAGTCCAAAAAAGTAACTCCTGCTACTATTGAATTTGTAGATATTGCCGGGCTTGTAAAAGGGGCCTCCAAGGGAGAGGGACTTGGTAACCAGTTCCTCAGCAATATCCGTGAAGTGGATGCGGTTGTTCATGTTGTGCGCTGTTTTGAAGACTCCAACATCGTACATGTTGACGGCTCCATAGATCCGCTTCGTGATATAGAAACTATCAATTTGGAACTTATTTTTTCCGATATAGAAATTCTGGACAGGAGAATAGCCAAGACAAGCAAGGCTGCAAAGATGGACAAGACCCTTGCCAAAGAGCTTGCGCTGCTTGAGAATGTAAAAGCGCATCTGGAAGAAGGTAAGCTTGCCGGGAGTTTTGAGACCGAAGATGAGGACGAGCTTGCGCTGCTTGCTTCATATAATCTTTTGACATATAAACCGGTAATATTTGCGGCAAACGTAGCGGAAGATGATCTGGCGGATGACGGTGCAAATAACAAGGGGGTTGCTGCAGTCAAGGCTTTTGCATCTGAAAACGGCAGTGAAGTTTTTGTGATCTGCGCACAGATTGAGCAGGAGATTGCGGAACTGGATGAGGAAGAAACCGCTATGTTCTTGGAAGATCTTGGTCTTAAAGAGTCGGGTTTGCAGAAACTTATCAAGGCAAGCTATCGCCTTCTTGGGCTTATGAGTTTCCTCACTGCCGGGGAGGATGAAACAAGGGCATGGACTATTAAAATCGGTACGAAAGCACCACAGGCAGCAGGTAAGATACATACCGATTTTGAAAGAGGTTTCATCAAGGCTGAGGTTGTTAATTATAAGGATTTGCTGGAGCAGGGCTCGCTTGCGGCTGCCAGGGAAAAAGGGCTTGTTGGTATGGAAGGCAAGGAGTATGTTGTACAGGACGGAGATGTAATCCTGTTTAGATTTAATGTGTAAATATTAAAACTGGATTTAATATTTGCGGTTTGTGTAATAAGATTATATCTAAGTGTTTATTGTAGTGAGTGTTAGATTATAATTTGCGGAGAATTGTATGAACGATATTATGAACAGTACCGGTGTCAGTACTGATATAGCTTTCCCTAATCTGGGATTGTATCTGCCCGGTGTTCCGAAGTCTTTCGAAGTCTTTGGTTTCAATATTGCATTGTATGGTGTATTGATTGGTCTTGGTGTACTTAGCGGGGTGTTCTTGGCTGCGTATGTTGCCGGAAAGGAAAAGGTCAATACAGATATTATATGGGATTTTGTTATATATGCGGTTGTTTTTTCGATAATTGGTGCGAGGGTTTATTACGTAATCTTTGAATGGGATATGTATAAGAACAACCTGGTTGAGATATTTAATCTGCGAAACGGCGGGTTGGCGATTTACGGCGCTGTAATAGCGGCTTTTACAACATTGTATGTTTATTGTCGTGTTAAAAAGCAGAGTTTCCTCCAATTGGTGGATATATGTGTACCAGGCTTAGCGCTGGGACAGGCGATTGGCAGATGGGGGAATTTTACCAACTGTGAAGTGTTTGGTGGCTATACCAATAATCTGTTGGCCATGAGGCTTCCTATAAGTGCGGTGAGATCTCGTGATATTTCGGCAGAACTGGCAGCTCATATATTGGAAGGCACGAATTATATTCAGGTACATCCTACGTTTTTGTATGAAAGCCTGTGGAATCTGGTTCTGATTGGAATAATGTTATTGTATCGCAGCCATAAGAAGTTTGAAGGAGAAATATGGCTTCTTTATCTGGGCGGTTATGGGCTTGGACGATTCTGGATAGAGGGAATCCGGACAGACCAGCTCTATATTATAGGAACAACTATTCCGGTGTCGCAGATGATTGCGATAGTCTGTGTGATTGCCGCGGTGGCGGCTGATATTGTAGTTCGTTATCGTATGAAAAAGGTAGATGAAAGTCGGAGTTAAAGCATATTTTGCATAAATAGCAGTTTAGAAGTCAGTCGGACATTATTGTCCGGCTGTTTTTTTGTGCCTTTTTACAGCTTAAATATATTTTATTAAAAAAATATTAAAAAAACCTATCTTTTCCCTTGCAATATATGCTATTTTATTATAAAATGGTAGACAAAGTGGTGGGAAGTGGTAAGTAGTGGTTAAAAGTGGTGAATTTTCATATAAAAACACCACTATATACTTAACACTGACCGTGGCAGACACTTTATGGCAGGTGATTGATTATGTTTATGGGAGAATACAATCACACAATTGATGCAAAAGGCAGGCTCATCGTTCCATCTAAATTCCGCGACTTATTAGGTGATACATTCGTGGTAACCAAAGGATTGGATGGCTGTCTGTTTGTCTTTGACAATAATGAGTGGAATGTATTTGAAGAAAAACTTAAATCACTGCCGCTTACGAATAAAGATGCCAGAAAATTTGTGCGTTTTTTCCTGGCGGGAGCAGCGGAAGCAGAGGTAGATAAGCAGGGAAGAATCCTGATACCTAATGTACTCAGAGAATTTGCAGGATTAAGCAAGGATGTCGTTCTGATCGGAGTTGCGAGCAGGATTGAAATCTGGAGTAAGGAACGCTTTGAAGAAATTGAAACTTATGATGATATGGACGATATAGCCGAACATATGGCAGAACTTGGACTGGGTATATAGAGTACCAACATTCCAAGGTGCTGGAAAGACATAGGGATCAGGATGGAATTTAAACACACATCGGTTCTTTTGGAGGAAACAATAGAGAATCTAAGGGTCAAACCCGATGGAATCTACATAGACGGAACCCTCGGAGGCGGCGGGCATGCTTACCGGATTGCCTCCGGGCTTAATCAAAAAGGCAGGCTCATTGGCATAGATCAAGATGGAGAAGCTATAGCGGCTGCCACTAAGAGACTTGCGCCCTTTGAAGACAGGGTCACTATCATACGTGATAATTACTGCAATGCAAAAAACGCATTGCATAATATAGGAATAGATAAAGTGGATGGTATTGTGCTTGATCTGGGGGTCTCTTCGTATCAGCTTGACAATGCCGACAGAGGTTTTTCTTACCAATATGATGTGAGTTTGGACATGCGTATGGATACAAGGCAGTCTGTAAGTGCCAAAGAAATTATCAACACATATTCGGAAATGGAACTTTATCGAGTAATAAAAGATTATGGTGAAGAAAAATTTGCCAAAAATATTGCGAAGCATATTGCCTCGGTAAGGGTGGACAAGCCTATAGAGACTACAGGGGAACTCAATGAGATAATAAAGGCTGCAATACCTGCCAAGATGAGGGCGACGGGAGGACATCCCTCCAAGAGAACTTTTCAAGCGATAAGGATTGAATGCAACAGGGAACTTGAGGTGCTTAAGGACTCGTTGGATGATTTAATAGATATGCTGAATCCTAAGGGGCGGCTTTGCATCATTACTTTTCATTCGCTGGAAGACAGAATAGTTAAATCAGGATTTAAGAAAAATGAAAACCCCTGCACCTGTCCACCGGAATTTCCGGTTTGTGTATGTGGTAAAGTCTCTAAAGGGAAGGTGATTTCGACTAAACCGATTCTGCCTTCCGCTGAAGAAATAGATGAAAACAAACGCTCCAAAAGTGCTAAACTAAGGGTTTTTGAGAGAAAATGAAAGAGTACAGGAACAATATAGGAATAAAGTAAAAATGAAATAATTTATGAAATATATGAAAGGAATAAATAAAATGGCAGCAGTTCGTGAGGGGAGATATATACAGGGTAATACGGTCAGAAAACCTGATGTTAGAAGAGAAATAGAAAATGCACCCCGTAAAAGATTAAGCAATACAACCAGAAAAAACAGGGAAAAAGCCAGACATATGAGTCCGGGTTATGTTTTGTTCTTGAGTATGGCTTTGGTCGCTATGGGATGGATTTTGTTAAATTATATAAAGCTTCAGTCTGATATTACCAACAGTATTAAGCAGATTTCGTCCTTAGAGAGAGAATTAAATGACTTGAAGCTTGCAAACGACGAGGAATATAATAGAATTACAAGTAGTGTGGATTTGGAGGAAGTCAGAAGAATCGCTATTCAGGAACTGGGTATGCAGTATGCTCAGGAAGGGCAGATAATTACATTTGCAAGTGAAAACAAAGATTATGTGAAACAGCTTTCTTCGATTCCGTGATAAGCAGGTGACGATTTGGGAAAACAAAGTAAAGTGCATGGACGTGCAAACAGATTCACAATCAAGATGCAGAAAAAGCTTCTGGTGCTGTTTTTGTTGATATTAATGGCCTTTATAGGTCTTAGCGCCCGCTTGATTGTGATTAACAGGGACAATGGTGAGAATTATAAGAGGCAGGTGTTGTCGCAGCAGGAGTATGACTCTGTGACAATACCTTTTAAGCGTGGTGAAATACTTGATGCTAACGGTACGGTGCTGGCTATAAGCAACAAGGTATACAATGTTATTCTGGATACCAAGGTGCTGACAAGTGATGAAAGTAATGTGGAACCCACATTAAACGCACTTAAGAAGGCATTTGGCATCGATACGGTTTCGGTAAGAGAGTATATTATGTCTCATCCCACTTCATCATATTATGTGCTGGATCGGCGCATTGCGTATGATAAGGTGGAGAAATTTAAAGAACTGCAAAAGGATGAAGAAAACGGCTCCAAGATAAGAGGCATATGGTTTGAGGATGAGTATAAGAGAGAATATCCCAATGGCTCTCTTGCCTGTGATGTCATCGGGTTTACAAGAAGCGATAATTCGGGATTATACGGTCTTGAAGAGTATTACAATGATATTTTGTGTGGTACGAACGGTCGTGAGTACGGGTATCTTAACAATGATTCCAATGTGCAAAGAACAACTGTTTCGGCTAAGGACGGTTACAATATTCAGACTACCATCGATGCCAATATTCAGAGCATAGTAGAGAAACACTTAAAGGCATTTAATGAGCAGTATAAGGATAATTTCAGACCGGGTAACGGAGCTCAGAACGTAGGCTGTGTTTTTATGGAGATAAATACCGGAAATGTACTGGCAATGGCAAATTATCCGGTTTACGATCTGAATGATACACGAAATACCGATAATTTACTCGGAATGCCGGAGCTTGATGAAAAAAACAAAAAGACCGGAGAATATCTTACTCAGGAAATGATTGATGCAATGGACGATGAGGCTATGTACAGACAGTTGGATGCATTGTGGAAAAACTACTGTATTGTCGATACATACGAGCCGGGCTCGGTTGCAAAACCCTTTACCATTGCGGCAGCTATTGAGAGCGGAGCCATTACCGGTAATGAATCCTACAATTGTGAGGGCAAGCTGGAAGTAGGCGGACATGAAATAAAATGTCATAACAGGTATGGTGATGGTTATCTGACAATAGCGGAGGGTATTGAACGTTCATGTAACGTTGTCTTGATGAACGTGGCATTTCAGTTAGGTAAAGATAAATTCGTTGATTATCAGCATTTGTTCGGATTCGGGTTAAAGACCAACATAGATTTGGCAGGAGAATCAAGGACAGTTAAGCTGGTATATGGTAAAAATAATATCGGTTCGGCAGAACTTGCAACCTGTTCATTCGGTCAAGGCTTCAATGCTACCATGATTCAGATGGTGACGGGATTTTGCTCATTAATTAACGGCGGAAAGTTTTATGAGCCGCACGTTGTAAGTAAGATAACCACTGCGGACGGAGCAACAATAGACAATATTGAGCCCAGAGTATTAAAACAGACTATTTCCGAATCTACAAGTGAAAAAATAAAAGAGTATTGTAATCAGGTAGTTACCGGTGAAAATGGAACCGGTCATTCTGCCAGACCTGCAGGATATATGATAGGCGGTAAGACAGGAACGGCGGAGACCCTTCCCCGTGGTAATAATGAATTTGTCGTTTCTTTTCTTGGATATGCGCCGGCGGATGATCCGCAGTATGCCATTTATGTAGTGGTGGACAGGCCGAATGTGATGTATCAGGATGATGCTAAATATGCTACAAGGATAGTTCGTGCTATTTTGACAGAGGTACTGCCTTATCTTAATATTTTTATGACAGAGGAATTAAGCGATAAAGAAAGGGAGGAACTCGAAGAATTGCAGATTGCCATGCGGCAGCCGGCAGTTGAAGAAGAGACACAGACCGGTGAGGATGGCGAAGGTTCGGAAACAAGTGAAAGCGGAACCGAAGGTGAAAATAGCGGCGAAGGAACAGGACAGGCTGGAGAAGGCTCCGGAGATGCGGATTCTCAGGCTGGCAATGCAAATAATGAGATATGGAAAACTTTCCCTATAGACCCTGAAACCGGCTATGCCAAAGACCCTAATACCGGTAATCTGGTTGATCCTAATACGGGAGCTGTAATAAACGGTGGAAGCCTTGTGACCGGAGAGGATGGCAACACCAGCAGCGGAATTGGGGAGCCTCCGAAGGTGGAAGGAACGCAGGATGATAATAACGGAGTGTGGTAAATTTTATTGATTGTATACAGTGTGAGTTTGTATCATAAGAAGAAAGTTTGATTAAGTTCATATGAATAACCTCTTAAAAGCGGTAATAGATTATATTAATACCTTTTATGAGGTTTTGATGAAGAATGAAAGAAGTGGAGTATACACATAAAACATTTCACCGGAATAAGACTGTGGTGGTAATGTTTATCTGTTTGGCCATGTTTCTTGGACTAATTGGAAGGCTTGTATATCTGATGGTTTTCCAGTCCGAGTATTATACTCAGAAAGCCAAGGAACTTCATGAGCGGGAACGCAGCATCAAAGCTGCCAGAGGAAGAATCATAGATGTAAATGGAGAGATTCTTGCCGATAATAGGACGGTCTGTACCATATCCGTCATACATAATCAGATTAAAGATCCCGAGAGAGTAATAGAAGTTCTGTGTAAAGAGCTTGATTTATCGGAAGAATATGTACGAAAGCGCGTAGAAAAATATTCGTCCATAGAGAAAATTAAAAGTAATGTCGATAAGTCTGTCGGCGATATAGTGCGTGCCTATGAGCTTGACGGAGTAAAAGTGGATGAGGATTATAAAAGATATTATCCCTATGAGTCACTTGCTTCAAAAGTGCTGGGTTTTACCGGAGGAGATAATCAGGGAATCATAGGCTTGGAGGTTATCTATGAGGAATATCTTCAAGGGATAGCGGGAACAATACTGACTGTGACCGATGCCAAAGGAGTAGAGGTGTCGGAAGCTGGTGAAGAACGCATAGAGCCTGTAAACGGGAATGATTTATATATCAGCATGGATATGAACATCCAGAGTTATGCAACACAGCTTGCAGTACAGACTATGGAAACCAAGCAGGCTGACAGTGTATCCATAATAGTTATGAATCCTCAGAACGGGGAACTTATGGCAATGGTCAATGTGCCTGAGTTTGATCTGAACAATCCATATACTTTGCCAGAAACGGTAAACAGTGAAGAATTGGACGAAAAAAAGAAACAGGAACTCTTAAACGGAATGTGGCGTAACGGCTGTATTAACGATACATATGAGCCTGGTTCTACTTTTAAAATGATTACTGCTACGGCGGCTCTTGAAGAAGGTGTTGTCACAGTCAATGATAATTTCAGCTGTCCCGGGTATGTAATGGTTGGTGACAGGAGGATCAGATGTCATAAAATCGCAGGACACGGTGGTGAAAATTTTGTTCAGGCTACAATGAATTCCTGTAATCCGGTATTCGTGACAGTAGGGCTTAGGCTTGGTGTAGATAATTTTTATAAATATTTTAAAAAGTTGGGTTTACTTGATAAAACAGGAATAGACCTTCCCGGAGAAGCCAGAACGATTATGCACAAGAAGGAAAATGTAGGTCAGGTTGAGCTTGCGACAATTTCTTTCGGTCAGTCTTTCCAGATTACGCCTATACAGCTTGCGGTTACCGCTTCTTCAATTGTAAACGGCGGAAGACGTGTTACTCCACACTTTGGCGTGAGGGTGGCTTCGGCAGATGGAAGTGAAAGTAAATCTTTTTCCTATCAGGTAAAGGAAAATGTAGTATCAAGTGAAACCTCGGAAACCATGCGTTATATTCTTGAGCAGGTAGTTGAAAACGGCGGCGGTAAGAATGCCTATATAGAAGGTTACCGTATAGGCGGTAAAACCGCTACAAGTCAGACACTTCCCAGAGGCAGCGGTAAATATATAGCTTCTTTCGTTGGCTTTTCACCTGCGGATAATCCAACGGTACTGGCAATGTGTATTATCAATAATCCGCAGGGTACATATTATGGCGGGCAAATAGCGGCGCCGGTTGTGAGACAGCTTTTTGAAAATATTCTTCCATACTTAGCGAGGTGAGAGATAATTGAGTACTACAATTTTGATGTCAGTTGTTATATCATTTGCGATCAGTGTTGTTTTGGGACCGGTAGTGATTCCGTTTCTTAGAAGACTTAAAGTCGGTCAGACCGTAAGGGATGAAGGACCTAAGGAGCATCTTAAGAAAAACGGTACCCCTACAATGGGCGGTATACTGATACTGGTCAGTGTCGTAGTTACTTCGATTATCTATGTGAAGGATTATCCTTCTATTATACCGATTCTTTTTGTAACACTTGGTTTCGGGCTTATTGGCTTTCTTGATGATTATATCAAGGTAGTGCTGAAGCGTTCCATGGGACTTAGGGCATGGCAGAAAATGCTTTTACAGATTATTGTAACAGGCGTTTTTGCGTATTATATTACACATTATACCGATGTTTCGCTGGCTATGAGGATTCCTTTTTTGGATGGGATCTATCTGGATTTTGGCTGGTTTAATATACCGATTCTGTTTTTTATAGTAATAGGCACGGTAAACGGTGCAAATTTTACAGACGGACTGGATGGACTGGCAAGTTCGGTTACGGTACTTATAGCAACATTTTTTACCGTTGTTGCAATAGGGCTTGAAAGCGGTATAGAGCCGATTACCTGTGCAGTTGTCGGCGCATTGTTAGGATTTTTACTGTTTAACGTACATCCTGCAAGCGTTTTTATGGGTGATACCGGTTCACTTGCGCTTGGCGGTTTCGTTGCGGCTACGGCCTATATGATGCAGATGCCGATTTTTCTGGCAATAGTATGTTTTATATATGTGATAGAGGTGCTGTCGGTTGTAATACAGGTATCTTATTTCAAGATAAGCGGTGGTAAGCGTATCTTTAAGATGGCGCCGATACATCATCATTTTGAACTTTGTGGCTGGTCGGAGACAAGGGTGGTGGCGCTTTTCTCTATAGTGACGGCGATATTGTGTTTGATAGCGCTTATGGGGGTATAGGTAATTTGTCCCAGCGGACGAACTTAGTCAAAATAAACTTAAATAAATATATTGAGAGGCATAAACAATATGGATCTTACGAATAAAAAAGTATTGATAGTAGGTAGCGGAATCAGCGGTATAGCAGCGGCAGAAGCGCTTAGCAGTGTAGGCGCCTGTCCGGTACTTTATGATGAAAATGAAAAGCTTGTGAAAGAAGAGGTTGAAGCGAAGCTTTCCACATCCTGTAAGGCTGAAGTTATTATAGGGAAGCTTCCGGCAGAAGTAGGAGATTCTGTGGAGCTGCTTGTGTTAAGTCCGGGAGTGCCTGTAGATACTGAATTTGTGGATAGTTTCCGCAGTAAGGGCATAAAAATCTGGGGTGAGATTGAGCTTGCCTATGAGCTTGGCAAGGGAAAGGTAATAGCTATTACCGGTACAAATGGTAAGACAACTACCACCTCTTTGGTAGGGGAAATAATGAAGGCTTATTATAAGAGTGTTTATGTGGTAGGAAATATAGGAATTCCCTATACTCAGACGGCACTTGAGTCAAATGATGAAACTGTTACGGTTGCGGAAATCAGCAGCTTCCAGTTGGAGACAATAGAGACTTTTCATCCGAAGGTGTCGGCGATTTTAAATATTACGCCGGACCACTTAAACAGACATCATACTATGGATAACTATGTTGCGGCCAAGGAACGCATCGCCGAAAATCAGACCAAAGATGATGTGTGCGTTTTAAACTATGAGAATGAGTATACAAGGGAATTTGGGAAAAAGTGTCCGGCGCGTGTAATTTATTTTTCCTCTGCGCGTAAGCTTGAAAACGGGCTGTACCTTGATGGGGAGGATATTTATCAGTCAGACGGTAAAAGCGTAAATAAAATCATGAATATTCATGATATGAATCTGGTAGGACTCTGCAATGTGGAAAATGTTATGGCAGCAATTGCCATTGCGCAGTCGATGAATATTCCGATAGAATTAATATTAGAGACTATAAGGAATTTCAAGGCGGTTGAGCATAGGATAGAATTTGTGGCTACCAAGCGTGGAGTAGATTATTACAATGATTCCAAAGGAACTAATCCGGATGCGGCTATTCAGGGAATCAGAGCCATGAGCAAACCGACGATTCTGATTGGCGGAGGTTATGATAAGAAGAGTGAATACGATGACTGGATCAAGGCTTTTGACGGTAAGGTTAAGTGCCTGTGCCTGATTGGCCAGACCAGGGATAAAATTGCAGAATGTGCAAAAAAATACGGAATTACGAATATTGTTATGGCAGACAGTTTTGAGGAAGCCTTTGATATCTGTGTAAATAATGCAGCACCCGGTGACGCGGTACTTCTTTCACCGGCCTGCGCAAGTTGGGGAATGTTTGAAAACTATGAAGTAAGAGGCAACTTATTTAAAGAGTTAGTTAATAATTTAGAGGAGTCATAAACGTGGCAACAAGAACAGCATCTCGTAGACAATCGAATATCAGCAATTATATGGACTACAGTTTGTTGTTCATAGTTCTTTTCCTATTGGGTTTCGGACTGGTAATGGTATATTCCACAAGCTCATATGAAGCCAATATCACCTTTAACGGAGACTCGGCATGGTATCTTAGGAAGCAGCTTACGGCAACGATTCTGGGTGTTGTGGTTATGTTTGTCGTATCAAATATACCGTATCATTTCTGGGAGCGATTTGCGGTGCTTGGATACATAGTTTCGGTAGTTCTGATTTTACTTATTATTCCCTTTGGTCATGAGGCTAACGGTGCTAAAAGATGGCTTTATATAGGAGGAATTTCCTTACAGCCTGCAGAGGTCGCCAAGCTTGGAATGATACTGTTTCTGGCTAGCATGATTTGCTCCATGGGTAAAAAAATCCGTGAACGGAGAGGCTTCTATACCGTATTGGCGGTTCCGGTACCAATCGCATTGATGCTTTGGAGAATAACTTCCAATATGAGTTCCGCAATCATAGTTATGGGGATAGCGGTACTGATGCTTTTTGTATCCTGTCCTGATTACAAACGCTTCATTCTGCTGGGAATACTTGCGGTTGCGGGAGCGGCACTTGTTGTATTTATAATTGTAAAAATGGCGGAGTCCGGTGCAGACGATTTGAATTTCAGAGGTGCACGTATTCTTGCATGGTTAGACCCTGAGGCCTATGCCAGCGGAAAAGGGTTCCAGACACTTCAGGGTTTGTATGCAATCGGCTCCGGAGGAATTCTTGGCAAGGGTCTGGGTGCCAGTATGCAGAAGTTAGGTTTCATACCCGAGGCACAGAATGATATGATCTTTTCTATTATATGTGAGGAGCTTGGTCTCTTCGGAGCAATAGCAGTAATACTTATGTTTATTATGCTTATCTGGAGATTTATGATAGTGGCAAATAATGCGCCGGATTTATTCGGGGCTCTGCTTGTGGTAGGAGTACTTGGTCATATTGCCATTCAGGTTATTCTTAACATAGCGGTTGTAACCAATACTATTCCGAATACGGGAATTTCACTTCCTTTTATAAGTTATGGAGGAACATCTGTTCTGTTTTTGCTGGCAGAAATAGGTCTGGTTCTCAGTGTTGCGAAAGGAATAAGGTTAAAAGATTTATAGTACAAGATAATTTTTGCAGTTTTTCCCATATAGATAAAGTAGGTCATATATTATCTGCTTTAGGGTTTTCATATGGATGCAATTCAGATATATGGTGGAAACTGTCTAAAAGGCGAGGTAAAGATACAAGGCTCTAAGAATGCAGTACTGCCTGTCCTGGCAGCTGCACTTTTAATAAACGGTACTTGTGAAATAGAGAACTGTCCGATAATCAGTGACGTACATCATATGCTTAGGCTTCTTGAAAGTTTATGCTGCGAAATTACAAAAAAGAACCATACATTGATAATAAATACAAAAAATCTTTCCCAATGTGATATGCCTTCAGATTCAGTCGGGGTGATGCGCTCGTCCATTATGCTGCTGGGAGCTCTTCTTGCAAGAATGGGAAGTGTAAGTATGCAGTATCCGGGGGGATGCGTGATTGGAGAAAGGCCAATTGACCTTCATCTTCAGGCTCTTCGCAAAATGGGAGTTGCAATTGAAGAAAGGGAGGATGGTTTTTTGGCACAGACCAATGGTCTGGTTGGTGCCATACACAAACTTCCGCTTGCAAGTGTGGGAGCTACTGAGAATATAATTCTGGCGGCAGTACTTGCCAAAGGAGATACTATAATCGAGAATGCGGCAAAAGAACCCGAGATTTGTGCGCTGTGCGATTTTTTAAGCATGGCGGGAGCCGAAATTGAAGGGGCCGGAACTGACAGGATACTTATACATGGGGTGGAAAAACTTCATGAGGTATCCTACAAGGTTCCGGCGGACCGCATAGTAGCGGGAACATATCTTTGCGCCTGTCTTTGCTGTGGCGGAGAGATTTTTCTGCAGGAAGCACCATATGAACAGATGGAAGCCGTGATTGATGCGGCTTCCCATATGGGAGCGGTTATTGTAAAAAGTACGAATGGTATTAAAGTTACCTGCTTAGAGAGAAGAAAAGCTCTTCCGGAACTTTGTACTGAGATTTATCCCGGTTTTCCTACGGATTTACAGTCCGCATTTCTTACAGCATTAACACTTGCGAAAGGAAAGAGTATTATAAGAGAGGAAATCTTTGAAAATCGATTTCGTATAGTACCGGAACTTAGGAAAATGGGTGCTAAAATAAGCTGTGACAGGCATACTGCCGTTGTGGATGGCTGTGAGAAGTTAAACGGAGCCATTCTTGATGCCAATGAACTTAGAGGTGGTGCGGCTTTGGTATTAGCCGGCAGTGCGGCAGGTGGTAAAACGATAGTTTATAATCGGCATTTCATAGAAAGAGGCTATGAAGATATTTGCGGTGATTTAAGGAAGCTGGGTGTCAGATGTGAAGTTGTGGACTTAAAAGAAGAAATTGAGGTTTAAAATAAAAATTAAAACCTTAACAAATTATTTTAAGGGATTATACTATGGCCAGTAAAGATGAATTGAAGAAAGTAAAAAAGAAGAATCCCAATCTGCGGCTAGTAAAAAATAATGCAGCAAAGGAAAAGCAGAAAGGACAGAAAGTGCATTTCGGTAAGACCGAAAGAGTTGCTGTTCTTTCTGCAATCTGCTGCTTTATCCTTATAGCGCTTGTAATTTCATATGTTTATATTATAGAGAATTACACCATTACAACAGTGTATGTAGAGGGGAACATACATTATACCAACGAAGAGATAATGGATATGGTAATGAACGGAAGATACGGACATAATTCCATTTTTCTGTCATTAAAGTACCGTGACAAAGGTATAGACAATATTCCGTTTATTGAAACCATGGATGTATCCATAGAGGCAAAAGACACTGTAAGGATTATGGTGTATGAAAAGGCAATAGCAGGTTATGTTACATATCTGGGGAGATATATATATTTTGATAAAGATGGTATTGTAGTGGAGACTTCAGAGGAAGAAACTCCGGGGATACCGCAGGTTACGGGACTTACTTTTGACCATATAATTCTACATGAGCCGCTTCCGGTGGAAAACAACGAGGTTTTTATAGATATCCTGAATATTACACAGATGCTGGACAAGTATTCGCTTTCGGTTGACAAAATTTACTTTTCTCCTGATTATCAGGTGACGCTGATTTTTGATGAAATCAAAGTGGCTCTTGGATCAAGCAGTGATATTGATGAAAAAATCATGGTTATACAGTATATGATACCTGATCTGGAGGGGAAAAAGGGTACATTGGATCTTAAGGAGTATACGGAAGATACCAAATTGATAAGCTTCGAACAGGACGAAGAATGAGAAAGAAATGATATATAATTGGAAATTTATGGTAAACAAGGCATTATGGGCTAATTTAAGTGGAAAATAACAAAAATAGTCTTGCTAAATTCCAAAAATAATTATATGATAGTCTATATGAGTATAATTTGAGATTAATATGAGTTTGATATAAATTAAAGGAGGGTACTACCTTGCTTGAGATTAAGACTAATGATGCTGAATCCGCAGCTAAGATTATAGTAGTTGGTGTAGGCGGTGCGGGTAATAATGCTGTTAATAGAATGATTGATGAAAATATAGATGGTGTAGATTTTATAGGAATCAATACGGATAAGCAGGCGTTGCAGCTTTGCAAGGCTCCGAAGCTTTTACAGATTGGTGAGAAACTTACCAAGGGACTTGGTGCAGGTGCCAAACCTGAAATCGGCGAGAGCGCGGCACAGGAGAGTGAGGAGGAGATTGCAGCAGCTTTAAAAGGCGCTGATATGGTATTTGTTACCTGCGGAATGGGAGGCGGTACCGGTACAGGAGCTGCTCCGGTTGTTGCCAAACTTGCCAAGGACATGGGTATACTGACGGTAGGCGTGGTTACCAAACCTTTTCGCTTTGAGGCCAAAGTTCGTATGGTAAATGCATTAAGCGGTATTGATAAGATTAAGGATAACGTGGATACACTTATTGTAATTCCCAATGATAAACTGCTTGAGATCGTTGATAGAAGGACAACCATGCCGGATGCACTTAAGAAGGCTGATGAAGTGCTTCAGCAGGCGGTACAGGGAATTACGGATTTGATAAATCTTCCTGCAGTCATTAACCTTGACTTTGCGGATGTACAGACGGTTATGAAGGACAAGGGTATCGCCCACATCGGAATCGGTACCGCCAAGGGAGATGATAAGGCGTCTGAAGCCGTTAAGATGGCGGTGGAAAGTCCGTTGCTTGAGACAACTATTTCCGGTGCAACCGATGTAATCATCAATGTATCCGGTGATATAACCCTTGCGGATGCCAATGATGCCGCAGATTATGTAAGAGAGCTTACGGGAGATGATATTAACTGTATCTTCGGTGCAATGTATGATGACAGCATGACGGATACATGTAATGTTACCATTATTGCAACCGGTATAGAAGAAAAGGCAAACCAGATGAAGGGTGTGGGAGGACTTAATTTTAAGTCCGCATACATAACCCCTACTTCTCTTCAGAATAAATCCACAACCGGGACAGGCTCAGGACTGGGCAGTTTCAATGCGGCTAATCTTGGTCTTAGAACTGCATCAACCCAGCAGGGTGCTACAGCCGGAACGCAGGAAGGTACATCTAAACCTATTACGGGAATCAATAAGGCAACAGATATAAGAAGTTCCGTTGAAGAGAAATCTTTGAAGATTCCGGATTTCCTGCAACGCAGCAAGTAGATTATTGGTTTACATAATTAGTAAGAATATATACTTTTATCATAAGAAGAATCGTGTGAAGCGGTTCTTCTTTTTTCATGGCAATAGAAAGGGTGCAGAGCGTGTTTTCAATTTTTTATCTGCGAAAAAAGTCAGAAAATATTATAGGAAAAGTTTCTGAATTTGACAAAATTATCATGTCTTTTTTTATATAATTGAGCAGAAGACAGGAGGTGGATAGTGTATTACAAATTATATATTGACAGTGTGTTTTTCATTCAGTTCGTAATGAATCTGTGTCTCTTATCAATTACCGGAAAGATCTTGAAATGTACTGCCACGCATTTAAGGATTATTTTCGGAGCCTTATTGGGAGCTGTGATAATATGTCTGGTCATATTGCTGCCGCTTTTTAATATGAAAATAAGGCTTATCATTGGAGCAATACCTGTCAGTATGATTATGATCCGTGTTGTATTTAAAGTACATACCCCGAGGCTTCTTATTAAAAGCTGCATGGTGATGGCATTTTACAGCTTCCTTCTCGGCAGTATAGTACTATGGCTTGACAGCCGATTTGCATGGCCTGTATGGCTTAGGTACAGCATACGAACTTTTGTTCTGTTTATCTTTTTCGGATATGGGATTATCGTGTTTCTGATACGAAAGTTTCAGAAAGAAAAAACTGATGAGCTAAAAGAAATCCGGATTCCGATAGACGGGCATAACGTTCATATGAAAGCTTTGCTTGATACGGGCAATCATTTGGCGGAACCGGTAAGCGGTGCACCGGTGTGCATTTTAAGCGAGAGTGCAGCAAAAGAGCTGCAGGCATATTTCATACCGGAAAAGTATCATGCAATTCCCTTTAGAAGTGTAGGTAAAAGCGCGGGAATCATGGATGCCTATGAGCTGCCGGAGCTGGTCATAAAAGATACATACAGGGATATATGCTGCAAGCGTGTAATTGTTGCGATTTGTAATACCGGAATATCAAAAGATAGCATTTATCAGATGATATTACATCCTGGGTTAATAGAAAACTAGGAGGAAAAGAAATG
>JAFLTG010000058.1 GCA_022510545.1 Lachnospiraceae bacterium
TAACTTTTCTTTGCGCCTCTGGCTCCGACAATAAGCAAAGAAAAGTTATTATTTGCGCAATCCGCCCCCTAATTATAAGGAACAAATTTCAGCTTGCATTATCCCATAGTCACAACAACATTATATTCCGTCTTCCCTTTCTCGTAAGGAATAACACAGCCATCAACCGGCTTACCGTCAACGGTAATCTGCTTAATTCCTTTTTCCACATTATCCGGATTCTCAACCTTAATGTTGTAAATTCCTTCGCGGAACTTCCTAGTGAGTTCAAAGTTACCAAAACCTTCAGGAATACAAGGATTGATGGAAAGTCCCGTATGAGTAGGATATACGCCTAAGATGTACTGTGAAATATTTACAAAGGTCCATGCTGCGGTACCGGTCAGCCAGCTGTTCTTGGCTTCACCGTGGAATACGGCATCTTTACCGGCTATCATCTGTGAGTAAACATAGGGCTCGGTTCTGTGAATCTCACTGAATTCCTCTACATAAGCAGGACAGGTTTTCTGATATATTTCAAATGCACGATTACCTCTGCTGACCACGGTTTCAGCGATGGATACCCAAGGATTGTTGTGGCAGAAGATTCCGGCATTTTCTTTATATCCGGGTGGATAAGACGAAATTTCGCCAAGTTCCAAATGATAGGTTGTATATGGCGGCTGTAATATCATGATACCGTATTTGGTATCGAGTTTTTCCTTTACGGAATCCAGAGCTTTTTTGGCAAGACCGTTTTCTACGCCTATGCCGGCCAGTACGCAGAAGCCCTGAGGTTCAATGTAAATCTGTCCTTCTTCACATTCTTTGGAGCCGACTTTGTTGCTGTTGGCATCATATGCGCGGACAAACCAGTCACCGTCCCAACCGTCTTTGAGAACAGCCTCGGTCATAAGCTCCACTTCTTTTCTTGCACGTGCTGCTTCCTCAGACATACCCATAAGCTCTGCAAGCTGTGCATACTCTTCACCGTATTTAACAAACATTCCGGCGATGAATACAGACTCGGCAACCGGTCCTTCGCTTGGACCGAAGGTCTGGAAAGATTCTCCGGGCTGTTTGGAGAAGCAGTTTAAGTTAAGGCAGTCGTTCCAGTCTGCGCGTCCGATAAGCGGCAGGTTATGAGGTCCTTTGTGGTTGATGATATAATCCAGAGAGCGTTTGAGATGCTCCATAAGAGGAGCCGCTACGGACATATCGTTATCAAAAGGAACCATTTCTTTAAGAATGGATGTATCTCCGGTCTCACGCACATAGGCGCTGGTTCCGGCAATCAGCCACAGCGGATCGTCGTTGAAACCGCTTCCGATATCGGAATTTCCTTTTTTGGTAAGAGGCTGATACTGGTGATATGCGCTTCCATCCTGGAACTGTGTGGATGCGATATCGATAATCCTTTCTCTTGCGCGGTCAGGAATAAGATGTACGAAACCAAGGAGATCCTGACAGGAATCCCTGAAGCCCATTCCCCTACCGATGCCAGATTCATAGTATGAAGCGGAGCGGGACATATTGAAGGTTACCATACACTGATACTGATTCCAGATATTTACCATCCTGTCAACTTTATCATTGGAGGACTTAATTGTATATTTGGAAAGCAGACCGTCCCAGTATTTATTAAGATCTGCAAATGCCTTATCAACATCTGCGTCGGTTTTATACTTATTTAACATAGCAGTTGCGGGTTTTTTATTTATAATGCCGTGAGACTCCCACTTATCTTCTTCAGGATTCTCCACATAGCCCAAAACAAATACAAAAGACTTAGTTTCGCCGGGAGCGAGTTTAACGTTGAGCTGATGTGAAGCAATGGGAGACCAGCCGCTGGCAATTGAATTACTGCATTTTCCGTTCTCCACTGCAATAGGCTTGTCCGCGCCGCGGTATGCGCCCAGAAAAGCGTCGCGGCTTGTGTCAAAACCGTCAATCGGGGCGTTAACCGAATATACGGCATAGTGATTACGGCGTTCCCTGTATTCGGTTTTGTGATATATTGTAGAGTCTATGACTTCAACTTCACCGGTGCTCAGATTACGCTGGAAATTCTTCATATCGTCATCAGCGTTCCAAAGACACCATTCCACATATGAAAATACGGAAAGCTCTTTCACAGTAGAGGAGTTGTTGGTAAGCTTGAGCTGACTTATCTCGCAATTGTCATCCATTGGTACGAAACTGAGTACAGATGCCTCCACTTCATTTTTAGATGAGGTGAAACGGCTGTATCCGATACCGTGGCGGCATTCATAGGAATCCAGTTCCGTTTTAACAGGCTGCCATCCGGGATTCCATACGGTATCACCATCTTTTATGTAAAGATATTTTCCGTTCATATCTCCGGGTACATCATTGTAGCGATATCTGGTAAGACGCAGAAGTTTGGCGTCCTTGTAGAAGCTGTAGCCTCCGCAGGTGTTGGATATAAGGCTGAAAAACTCATTGCAGCCAAGGTAGTTTATCCACGGGAGCGGAGTCTTGGGAGTACTAATAACGTATTCTTTGTTACTGTCATCAAAATGTCCAAATTTCATATAAATGGTCCTGCCTTTCTTGCAAAATGCGAGATTATTACTTGCTGATATCATTAATCAGAAAACGTTTAAGTGAAAAACAACAATATCAGAAAGTTTTCCTAAGTATAATTGATTATACAGAAGAAATATTAAAATTACAAACAACAAAATTATACAAATTAGCAATGCAAAGTTGTTGAAATTTACTAAAAATATAGAAAATAACCAAAACGACTTGCAAATTATGTGTTAAAGATTTATAGTTAGATTACGAAAACGATTAAGTAAAATTTTCGTTGCAGTCTTTTTAAGTGAATTTTCAAAAGACAATTATATGAAAATCTGATTATGCAGACGGGGGATAATCGATATGGTTTCATTAAAAGATATTTCGACTGTCTGCGGGGTATCAGTAGCGACAGTTAGTAAGGCATTAAATGATCATAAGGACATCGGGGAAGAGACCAAGAAAAATATTAAACAGGTTGCCAAGGAAATGGGATACTTGCCTAATTCGGCAGCCAAGGCTTTAAAGACCAACCGTACTTATAATATAGGAGTTCTTTTTGCAGACGAGGCACACAACGGACTTAAGCATGATTATTTTGCATCTGTTCTTGACAGCCTAAAGAAGACTGTTGAAGCCCGCGGATATGATATGACTTTTATCAACTGCAGTCAGGAAAGACCAAATAGGATGAGCTATTTAAATCATGTGAGGTACCGTGGCTTTGATGGAGTGGTAATAGCCTGTGTGGACTTTTATGATGACGAGGTGGAAGAGCTTATAAACAGCGAGATTCCGGTAGTCACCATTGATCATGTATTCAATAACAGGATAGCGATTACTTCTGATAATGTAAACGGAATGAAAGATCTGCTTACTTATATATATAGTATGGGACACAGGCGTATAGCATATATACACGGTTCGGATACGGCGGTAACCAGAAGCAGGCTGACATCCTTTTACAGAACGGCGGAAGAGCTTGGTATAGAAGTGCCGGACGCATATGTTAAAGAGTCGGCATACAGAGATATCGACAGCGCGGAGAAGCTGACAAAGGAACTTTTAAAGTTGGGGGATCCGCCTACATGCATTATTTATCCTGATGATTTGTCAAGTTTCGGCGGTATTAATGCAATTGAAAAGAAGGGACTGCGTATACCGGAGGATATTTCAATAGCGGGTTATGACGGCATATGGATAGGGCGGCATATTGAGCCCAGGCTGACCACACTTATTCAGGATACCGATAAAATAGGGATTCAGGCCGGTAAAAAGATAATAAGTCTTATAGAAAAACCTAAAAGCACCGTTATAGAGCAGGTTGTTATAAGCGGCAAGGTTTATGAAGGCGCGACGGTAGCAGGTCTAAAATAAAATAAATAGAACAAAATAGAACAAAATAAAAAAATATATAGCAATATTTGATAAAAAGTGATATAATAGCAACAGTTATTCTTTTTTTTATGATATTATTTCTGTTATTACGCTTCCAAATATGGAAACAGGCAGATTTAATATAGAACAAAAAACAAAAATTATATCTCATTAAGGGAGGAAATGTAATGAAGAGAAAAGCGTTAAGTATTTTACTTGCCGGCGCTATGTTAAGCACAATGCTTGCAGGCTGCGGCAACACAGCTAATGCTCCTGCAGCTGACAACAATGCAGCAGCAGACAACACAACCACAGATGCACCTGCTGACACAACTGCAGATGCAACAACAGACACTAACACAGATGCAGCAGTAGACACTGGAGATGAAGGTGCAGTATTGAACATTTACTGCTGGAATGAAGAGTTCAAGACACGTGTTGAGGATCATTATCCCGGATACGAGAAAGTTGATGGTACTTCAGGAACAATCGGTGATATCTCAGTTAAGTGGAATATCACTCCTAATGATGACAATGCTTACCAGAACAATCTGGATGAGACACTTTTGAATCAGGACGGCGCAGCAGCTGATGATAAGATTGACCTTTTCCTTATCGAGGCAGACTATGCTTTGAAATATGTAGACAGTGATTTCGCTATGCCTCTTGCAGAGCTTGGAATTACAGATGCAGATCTTGCTAATCAGTATCAGTACACCAAAGATGTTGTTACAGACGGTAACGGAGTATTAAAAGGCGCTTCATGGCAGGGATGCCCCGGCGTATTGTTCTACAATAGAGAAGCTGCTAAAGAGGTTCTTGGAACAGATGATCCTGATGAAGTTCAGGAATATGTAAAAGACTGGGATACTTTCTATGAGACAGCTGAAACCATGAAGGAAGCAGGCTACTCAATGATATCTTCAGTAAACGATTCTTATCGTGTATATTCCAACAACGTAAGCTCTAAGTGGGTAGTTGACGGAAAGATCAATATTGATGCAAATATCGAGAAATGGGTTGAAGATTCCAAGGCTATGGTAGATGCAGGTCAGACCGGAACACATGAACTGTGGAGCGATGACTGGAGCAAAGGTTTCTATCCTGAAGGAAAAGTATTTGCTTACTTTGGACCCGCTTGGTTAGTAAACTTCTCTATGGCAGCAGATCAGCCCGGTTCAATCGGTAATGCAGGCGGCTGGGGAGCAGCTACAGGTCCTCAGGGCTTCTTCTGGGGCGGTACTTGGATCTGTGCAGCTACAGGTACAGATAACCCGGCTACAATCAAAGATATCATCCTTCAGCTTACAGCTAATGAAGATATTATGAAAGAAATCGTTATTGCTGACGATGACTTCGTAAACAATAAACCTGCTATGGAAGCTATGGCAGAAGATACAAGCTATTCAAGCAAGATTCTTGGCGGACAGAATCCTCTTGGAATGTACTGTGACGGTGCAGGAAGCATCGATCTTTCAAACCTGAGCAACTATGATCAGGGATGTAACGAAGAGTTCCAGAATGCAATGAAGAACTACTTCGACGGAAACGCTACATATGATGAAGCTTTACAGTTATTCTACACAGCAGTAGTTGAGAAATATCCTGAATTGACATATTAATAACAGACGTTATATAATAGGTTACAGACGTAAGGTCCCGCCTGCCCAGATTAGGCAGGCGGGTTTTTTAAAGCAAGAAAACTGGAATGGAGGATTGCTATTATGGGTGCAAAGGCAAAGAAAGGGAATGTTGTAAAATATAACAAATGGGGTTATATTTTCCTTATTCCGTTTTTACTTGTATATATAGTATTTCAGCTCATACCGCTGATAACTACCGTATACAACAGTTTCTTCGAAAATTATCGTTCAGGTCTGACTCAGATTGGGCCGAACTTTATTGGTTTAGATAATTATAAAACAATTTTTACAAACGGTGATATGATTCAGTACTTTAAGAATACTATGATTATGTGGGTAATGGGCTTTATTCCGCAGATTATAGTTTCGCTTCTTCTGGCATCTTGGTTTTCAAACCCAAGCCTTAGACTTAAAGGTCAGAGATTTTTTAAGACTGTTATATATCTGCCAAACCTGATTATGGCATCTGCATTTGCAATGTTATTCTTTACTTTATTTGCAGACGGCGGTCCGATTAACTCTATGTTGATGCAGATGGGTATATTGTCTTCGCCGTTTAAATTCTTTTCTAACATATGGAGTTCAAGGTCACTTGTGTCTTTCATGAACTTCCTTATGTGGTTTGGTAATACCACAATTCTGCTTATGGCAGGTATGATGGGTATAGATACTTCACTCTTTGAGGCGGCTGAAGTGGACGGTGCAACCTCGTCACAGGTATTTTTCAGAATTACCATGCCTCTGCTTAGACCTATTTTGATTTACGTTGTTATTACATCATTGATCGGTGGTCTGCAGATGTTCGATGTTCCTCAGATTCTGACAAACGGTACCGGTGAACCTATGCGTGCATCGATGACCTTGATTATGTACTTGAACAAACATCTGTTCAGTAAGAACTATGGTCTGGCCGGCGCACTCTCAGTTATACTGTTCATTGTTACTGCAATTTTGAGCTTTATAGTATATAACTTTTCAAATAAACCACAGGATTAGGAGGGAGAGACCATGGATAATAAAATTCACACAACCGGTGTAAGTGTAGGTGTAAGAAGGGTTATTGCATATGTTGTACTGGCTATTGTGTCAATCCTCTGCCTGTTCTGGTTTTATGTATTGTTTATAAACGCAACAAGGTCACACGCAGATTTGACTAAGGGATTTACACCTATTCCAAGCACTAATCTTATAAAAAACTGGGTAAATTTAAGTAATTCAGCGACACTGCCGATATGGAACGGACTTTTCAACAGCTTCATCATAGCAGGCTTAAGTGCACTGGTAAGTACATACTTTTCATCTATGACTGCATATGCAATCCATGTATATGACTTCAAACTGAAAAAGTTTATGTTTACTTTTATTCTGATGATAATGATGATACCTACTCAGGTAACGGCTTTAGGTTTCCTGCAGCTGGTTAATAAGATGGGACTGAACGATAGTTTTATTCCGCTTATAGTACCTTCAATAGCTGCACCGATTACCTTTTTCTATATGAAACAATATATGGAAAGCGCGCTTCCGCTCTCACTTGTTGAGGCGGCAAGAATTGACGGTTCAGGCGAATTCAGAACCTTTAATTCAATCGTGATGCCTATTATGAAACCGGCTATTGCGGTTCAGGCTATCTTTACATTTGTAAGCAGCTGGAACAATTACTTCATACCTACTTTGATACTTCAGACTGATAAGAAAAAAACTCTGCCTATCCTTATAGCACAGCTTAGAAGTGCTGACTGGCTGAAATTTGATATGGGTCAGGTTTATATGATGATTGCCTTTTCAATTCTTCCGGTAATCGTAGTATATCTGTTCTTATCCAAGTTCATAGTACAGGGTGTTGCTATGGGTAGTGTTAAAGGATAATTAAATAACAATCGATATTAATGATTAAGTATTAAACTTATGCCTGTAAGTACGGATTATAATGCTGTACTTACAGGCATTTTTGTGTTATTATTATTGGGTTATTTTAGAAAAGGCAGGTAGCATAAAATGGACAAATTCAGGCTGGATATGGAGCGATATAAGTCATTGGCAAGGCAGGCTATAGCAGAGGGCTGCGTTCTGCTTGAGAATGAGAACAATGCGCTTCCTATTAAAAAGGATGAAAATGTGGCAGTATTCGGGCGAAGCGCTTTTAACTATTATAAAAGCGGTTTAGGCTCAGGCGGGCTGGTGAATACCGAATATACCGTAAGTATTCTGGATGCATTGAAAGATTGTAGTGAAATTACGGTAAATAATGAACTGCTTAATATATATGAGGATTGGCTTAAGGAGCATCCCTATGATGAAGGCACAGGCTGGGGCAATGTGCCATGGAGCCAGGAAGAAATGCCGGTAAATGACAGGATGCTTGAGATTGCAAAAGATGCCGATGTTTCTCTGGTTATAATCGGAAGAACGGCAGGAGAGGAACAGGACAACAAGGCCGCCTCAGGAAGTTTTCTTTTGACTAAGGAGGAAGAAAATCTGATAAAAGGCGTATGTGCAAATTCTGACAGAAGTGTCATTATTATTAATTCCGGAAATATTATAGATATGAGTTTTGTTAAGAAGTATCACCCAAATGCTGTTATTTACGTATGGCAGGGCGGTCAGGAAGGGGGTAACGGAACCCTCGATGTTCTGATGGGCAGAGTGTCTCCCTGCGGTAAGCTCACGGATACGATTGCAGTAAGCATAGACGATTATCCTTCCACGGCCAATTTTGGCAGCGAAACCGGGAATTATTACAAAGAAGATATCTATGTAGGATACCGCTATTTTGAAACCTTTGCCAAGGATAAGGTGCTATATCCCTTTGGATACGGCCTATCTTACAGCACTTTTTCCACGGAGGGAAGGCTTGCGGCTGTTTCCGTAAAAGAGTGCAAAATAGAGGCGGTTGTTAAAAATACCGGAGCCGTGGCCGGTAAGGAAACTTTGCAGGTATATGTAAAAGTACCTCAGGGAAAGCTGGGAAATCCGGCAAGAAAGCTGGCTGCTTTTGCTAAGACCGGCGTACTGGAACCGGGTGGGGAAGAAAAAATAACACTTGTTATACCAAAATATGATTTTGCATCCTATGATGACAGCGGAGTTACGGGACATAAGTCCTGTTATGTGCTTGAAGAAGGTGAGTACGGATTTTATATAGGTACGGATGTAAGAAGTGCGGTGCTTAGCGGAAGTTATGAACAGGAGTTTGAAGTTGTAGAGCAGCTTGACGAAGAGATGGCACCCGTTGAGGGCTTTGAGCGGATTAAGCCGGTTCAGATAATAGGCGAAGAGCGCTATAAGGTTGTAATGGAGGCTGTACCGCTTAAGTCTTATTCTTATATAGATAAATATAATAAGGATAAAAAAGAGATAAAAGAGCTTCCATATAGAGGTGATAAAGGTTATAAACTGATAGATGTGTTAGATAATAAGATCTCTATGGAAGATTTTGTATCTCAATTAGATGATGATGACCTGATCAATATATTCCGTGGTGAAGGAATGTGCAGTCCCCGTGTGACTCCGGGAACCGCGGCTGCATTCGGCGGGGTTACGGACAGACTCAATGAGTTTGGCATACCTGCCATCTGCTGCTCCGATGGTCCCTCAGGTATCAGAATGGACTGTGGCAGCAAAGCATTTTTGATTCCAAACGGAACCGCTCTTGGCTGTACCTTCAATCCTGAGCTTATACGCGAACTTTTTACAATGCTTGGAATGGAGCTTAGACTTAATAAGATTGATGCTCTGCTGGGTCCGGGAATGAATATTCACCGCAATCCGCTAAACGGCCGCAATTTTGAATACATATCGGAAGATCCTTATCTTACAGGAAAAATAGCAGCCGCACAGGTAGAGGCTATGGGAAGTATCGGTATAGCGGGCACAATTAAACATTTTTGCGCCAATAATCAGGAAAAGGAACGCAGATATACTAATTCTGTCATATCCGAAAGGGCATTGCGTGAAATATATTTAAAAGGTTTTGAGATAGTTGTAAAGTCCGGACATGCGCGCAGTGTCATGTCTACTTATGGCCCGGTAAACGGAATCTGGACGGCCGGAAATTATGAGCTTAATACCCGTATTCTCAGGAAAGAATGGGGATATAAGGGTATAGTCATGAGCGATTGGTGGGCGGAAGCCAATTATGACGGATCATCGGCAGTGGAAATAAAAGCGCCTATGGCAGGGGCACAGAATGATGTGTATATGTGCGTAAATGATTCGGCATCGAATCCCGAAGGCGACGATATGAAAAAACAGCTGGAATCCGGATATATTACCAGAGGACAGCTGCAGAGAAATGCTATAAATATACTTGGTTTTATATTGCAGAGTCCGGCAATCTTGAGAGCGGAAGGAAGGATTTCAAAAGAAGAGGAAGAGGCAATGGCGGATAAGGCTTCACAGCCTTATGAATTGACCAATCTGGCCTATTATGAAGCCGATAAGGAGACTGATGAGATTGTAATTGACGGTAAATCGCTTCATGCTAAAGCCGGAGAAGCGGATACCATCGAAATCAGCGTAAATAAATCAGGCAATTACAGTATAACATTTATATTAAAATCCAATCTGGGATTTTTGGCACAATTGCCGGTTTCACTCTTCGTTGACAATATATTCAGAGCCACCGTAAGTATACAGGGAATAGGGAACAAAACTTTTGTAGAAAAGAGAGCACTGGGCTTTTTGACTAAAGATAACAATAGTTATGTAAGGATTTATTACGGGGCAAACGGTATTGAAGTTGAGAAAGTAGTAATAAAGCCGGAGGATATTTGACAAGTACTATATATAGTAGTATAATTAGGCGATTTGCGTAAATTTTATGAAGGAGGATTATGAAAATGTTTAAGCAAAAAGTGTTTAAACGAGTGCTTCCGATGCTGCTCGTCATATCTATGATGTTTCAGACAGTATCAGGCACAGCGTTAGCTGCAGAGATTCCAGATGCTGAACTGCTTAACTCGCAGACAGAAGCTGAAGAGATTGCAGTGGGAGAAAACTCAGATGATGAGACTGTTGCAGAAGATAGCGCAGTTGAAGAGACTGAGGAAAGTGAAGTTGTAAATGAAGAAGATGTAGATGTAGAAGAGTCTTCAGATGAAGTGGTTTCAGATGAGACTCCAAGCTATGATGAAACCGCGCTTCCTAAGGCGGAGATCAGACTGGATTACGAAAGCATTAGTCGTTATTTATCAGGTTATCCGTCTTACGGTCATAGAGCTTATGAATTTGATAATATAACCGGTGCAATCGTTACGGATTATCATTCTGTAAAAGACACAAATATTAGTGATACTGTCAAAGGTATTCTTGATAGCGCATATGCGGTAGATGTTTCTGTTGCAGGTGAACTGAAATACACTTGGCAGAAAGCAGGAGCTAATGGCAGTTATACTGATATGACAGACCCAGCAGTGCCATCTGCAGTAGGCTCATATCGTCTTGTTATTTCACTTGACGCAACAGACACATATGCTGCTGCCAATCCTGTAAGTATTGATTTGGTGGTTAAGAAGTCGGTGGTTACTGCTGAGGTTGATAATACATACTTTGAGTCAGGTAAAACTGCTGCAGATGTTATTAAATCTATTACTTCCATTGATTTTTATGTAAATGATGATTATTTAGAGAATGTTTCAACTAATGAAGCCGGCAATTTTGTATATGAAGGGAAAACATATATTAAGGAAGTTTCCCTTAAAGTAAAGAATGCAGATACAGGCAGTGTGCTTAATGCTGCTGACCTGCTGAAGCTGGGTGTAAACTATATTATCGTAGTTGAAGCTTCATTAAAGGATGAAGTTAAGGATAATTATGAGCTGGGTGAGAATGCATCCCGTTTGGTACCGAGTGGTTCAGTTGTTACCAGCATAGCGATTACCGATAAAGCAGGCGGAGCGTTTGATCCAAGAGAAGGAATTGTTGCCAAAACATATGATGGTAAGCCTGTTGATGCTGCAACAGAGGTGGAAAGCAAATATACCGCAAAAGTTGTTTTGGCCAGCAACAATGGTCAGGAAATTGCCAATGCTAAAATTGAAACTTCATGGTGCATATATGATTACAATTATGATACATATAGATATGAATATATGGAAATAGATACACCGGTAGATGCAGGAACATATTACTATAAGCTGAGCTATGTAGATGAAGAAAAGGCATATGGCAGTGCAGTTGAGTATATAACTGTGAAAATCGAGAAAGCTAATATTGTAGTTGTTCCGAAACTGTCAACAACTAACTTCTATTCAGGTATCAGCGCAAAAGAGGTATTAGAGAATGTAACTTATGATGTTTATCGTGTAGATGCTGATAAAAAAGTAGGAACTACTGCAGAGACGATAGATGCATATTTCTGGGGTGTAACGTCAGATGGATATAGCTACGAACCTGTATTTGTTGTTCAGAAGGGCGTTACTACTGGTGAGACAACTACTTGGAGTAATATAACTGGAGCTACTACAGGAAGCTCTACAGCTATTAATAAGGAGGCAGATGCCTCTTATAGGGTTGTGTTCAACTATAGCCTGAAAGCATATTACTCTAACGGAAATAACGCAGGTACAAAGGACGATGCCAACTCTACAAATTATAAGGTGGTAGAATTAGAGGAATTAGCAGCTGGCGAAGCAGATAAATGCGCACAGGTAATAACACTTGATGCTGGTAAAGTAGCGGAAATTAATGTAGATGCTATTCTCAAGGATGATAGAGCTGGTGAAAGTATCTTAAAGCCTATTGTAAAGACTTATGACGGCAGCGGACTTTATACCTCAATGAGTGATTATAAAAAAGCAGTCGTATCCACTACAGGGGAGACTCCTTCCAAAGTAGCAGAAAATACTGACAGCAGATTGAAGTATCAATGGCAGAGCGTATCTTTCTATATGGATGGTAATACACCTGTAGAGACTGGTCACAGTAATACTAATTTCAATGAAATAGACATATGTGTAGCCCCATATCAAGCAGGAGTATACAGACTCGTCATAACATTCGATGATGCTAGCAAAGAATATTATGCAGCACCTGCATATGTATATTATACTGTAAAACGTCAGGATGTAGTCGTAACATTGGGTGGTGCACCTGAAGTATATGCTGACGGATTTAATACTATAAGCAGCTTTATTAACAATATACAGTATGAGAATGCAGACAGTAAAGCAACCTATGTTACTATGGGCTTCTATCCTGCTACAGTTACAGAGGATGCAGCCGGTAATGCGACAGCAACCAAGGGCGCAAATGCTATTGAAGATATTGCTATTGAAGATATCTTTGACTGGGACTATTTCTATGTAGAAATGAAAGCAGCAAATGGCAACTGGGATGAATGTGATGACTGGAGTGAGCCTTTTAGGGAAGGAACTGAATACAGACTTGGCTTTAGAAGAAATTATTCATATTTAGGATACAATTTTAATCGGAAGCTGGATAATTATAATAATGAAGTAAAAAGAAATTATTATGATAACGAGACGGTTTCAATTACCGTAAAGCATACCGACGGGAAAGAATTGACAATTACAGTAGGTGACATCACAAATAATACCAAAGTATACGACGGAAAACCGTTTGATGTTAATGCGATTAAGAGTCTTGTGACAATTAAAAGCGGTGAAACTGTAGTGACCAACTCAGTCAATGCAAAATATCTTTTCTGGGATTATCAGGATGATAGATATATTCCGATTGAGAGTGCCGTTCATGGTGGTTATTATACGCTTTGTATTGAAGTTGAAGCGGATGATACTTACAGAGGAGCATCCAAAGAAGTATTTGATACTGAATTTATTATAGAACGGAAAACAATTACCGTAACACCTGTTATTAAGAATGATGTAAAAGCAGGTACATATATATCAAGATACTACTCTGATTATAGTGAAATTATTGAGAATTACACAGTAGATGGTCTTGTACCAGGTGACGAAAATGCGATTGAAGATGTATACTGGTCTGTATGTAAGGGCAATGATTATAATGAGTACAGCGGATATCTGAAGAGTACGGAAGAATACTATGTAATGGCTTATGTTGCATTTGCGGAAGAGTATTTCAATTATGAACGCGATTATTCAGCAGTAGTAAGAGTAGTTGGATTTAAGCCGGTACGTGCTGCTGCAAGGGTTGAAGCCGACAGTGAATATGGACTTGTGGATAGCGCAGAACTGGTTAATGGCAGCTTCGTACATACAATAACAACCAAAAAGGCAATTCCGTATGATAGTTACGAAAATGGAAATATTGTAATAGTAAGGCTGTATAAACCAAATGAACTTGATCTAAGCAATACCGATATGCAGAATATAAAAAAGAATTTTGATAATACAGGTGTAGGAGAGAATTCTAATTATTATTACTATAACGATTATATTGAAGTGACATTAGATGCGTCCGACAACAGTAAAAAAGAATTCACTATTCTTTGGGATACTGATTATACCGAGACATATGTGTTTGACTTCAGCAAATCTCTGCTTCAGGCAGATTTCAGCAAGGCTGTAGCACCTAAGTCTATCGCTTTCAACGGAGTTACGACCAAGATGGTTGTAGGTGATGATCAGGATTTGGATGTGAAACTTACTAAGAATCAGGTTAATGACATTATTTTGCTTGAATATTCTGTAGATAAGAGTGATGTTTTACATATAAATGAGAATACTGGTAAGGTTACTGCACTTTCCAAAGGAACTGCTACTGTAACTGTTTATCCCTGCCGGTACGTGGATGGTGTGAAGACTCCTATTACAGGAAAAGGTGTGAAGACTGCCAAAGTAAAGATTACAGTATCAGATGTTGCAGCACCTAAGATTTCTGGTCTTACATATAAGAACGGTAATGTAAGCGTTAAGTATAAACAGCCTGCTAACGGGTACAGAAGAGAGATCTATGTATTAAGTGGCAAAAAGTCAGTAGCTAACTTTGAAGATGAGATTGCAAAAGTTAATAACGGAAACTACAGTGCCTTTGTCTACAGTGGTTATGTAGCTGCCACCAGCGAGGTCAAAGATAAGAAGGACATAGTGACACTTGGAAGAAATATGACGCTTGAGCCATCAACCCAATATACACTGTATCTGCGTAATGTAAGCCGACTCAGAGATCTTGGTGATGGATGCCAGGTAGCAGTTTCCCATGCAGGTGCAGTTAAAACCTTCAAAACTACGAAGCCGCAGGCTACAGCTATAAGAGCTTACTTTAGTAAAAATGCAGTACAGAGTGAGGACGATGCAACAGATTGGTATGTAGACTTTAAAGATAAATCAGCTCAACTGTCTGTAGATGCAAAATTTGATGCAAGATATATTGATTCTGCAGCTGATGCAGGCAATTATATATGGCGTACCCTGTCTCTTTCAGGCAATGAGAAAAAAGTATATGAAGCACCTAAGCTGAATTATTCTATAGGACAAAAATGGAATAGTAAAAAAGGTGAATACGAATATATTAAAAGCAATGACATAGCAAGTATAAATAATAGTGGTAAGCTTACTTTTAAGGGAGTAGGAACGGTTGTCGTCAGGGTAGAAGATACTGTAAGTGGATGCACTTATCGGTTGTGGGTTTACATATCTGCATCACCCGATAGCGTGACAGGAAAGAAGGCTAAAGTTCAGCCAGGAACAACGATGTATCTCTCAGACTTGCTTGAATACAAACAAGGCAAGAGTAAAGTGGTTAATTATCAGTACTATTATGCAGATTTAAAAACTGATGCAAAGTCAAATGACGGCTTTAAAATTGAAAAAATATATTATGAGGATGATAGGGGGGATGTTTATACTGACTATGAAATTACCGCCCTTAAGCCGAATGCAAAGCTTGATATCACAGTGACAGACAAAACTGTTGAAGCAAACGGTGGTAGACCTGCAACGGTTAAGCTGACATCATCCGCAGTAGAAGCTGTTAAAAAGTTGAAAGCATATGATGTATTTGATAATAAATTTTCAATAAGCTTTACCTATCCGACAGATTCATATAATTTCAAATATGAAGTTAAGGATGCAAGAGGTAATGTGGTAAGTAGTTCATTAGCGGAACGTGATAGCGTTGATTATGATTCCAAGACTAAACAGTATATATATACGTATACATTTAGCTCTGCTAGAGGAATTAAGATGCTTTCTAATTATACTGTTACAGTAACCGCATATTGTGGCGATTATGCTTCAAAGGCGACAACACTGAAGGTTAAGACTACCAATATACCGGCTAGCTATTATGATTATGGTGATGTTGATGCATATGGTGGTATCACTATTTCTTATACTAAGTATTATCAAGGTTATACTGGCACAAGCAGCAATAATCTGAGTTCATATAATACTGAGCTTAATTCAGGTAATGTCTATGCGCTGGAAGCTACTCCGCAGAATTCTTTAGCAAGACTTAAGAAGACCGATACCCTTACATGGAAGAGCACCAACACTAAGGTGGCAACCATAAAGGCGAATGCAGGTTCTTATACTGCTAACTTAAAGGCTCTGAAGGCAGGCGAGACTACTATAGTAGTTACCTCCAAGATTACCAAAAAGGTTATTGCAAGATATAAAATAACTGTAAATCCTGTAGGTGAGGCCGACGATTATTACGGTGAATATTAATCGTAAATCAAAGCCTGAATAAGTAATACAGATAATAACCAAAAGAGGCTGTCAGAACAGATAGCCCTAAATATGGGAGACAACGACTTATATGAGTCGCTGTCTCCCATAAATTTTT
>JAFLTG010000059.1 GCA_022510545.1 Lachnospiraceae bacterium
CTTCAGCCGCGAGGACAGATGTCGCTGTCTGCGGGGCAGAAGTAATTACCATTACTGCTGCAAGTAATATGGAAAGTGATTGTTTCAATGTTTTTGTCATTTTCTTCATACTCTTCATTTCTCCTCCTTTAAAAGTTTTTATGAGTAAAATAAGCTCACCATGAGCAAAGTACACCCATGCTGTTTATTTAGTATACGCTTAAATAATTGGATTGTCAAATGAAATTACGATAATATTTCGAAAATGTTAATTTAATGTTTTGTGCAAATTTCTCATATTATAAGGGTGTGAATATTTATCATATATGACTTAATAGACATTTTGCACAAATTTATTACAAAAACCAATATTTTTAAATACTATTTAGTATTTTTTACCAATTTTGACATAATTTTACGTTTCAATTTTATGTCATAAATTTTCATATTTACAATTTTGTCTATAAATGCTATGATGACAAAAAGCATTTTTTCTTTATATCAAAATATCAAACAAGTTGTTCTATGACTTCATCTATTTCATTCAGAAAATTCAAGCTTTTATTCCAATGAATATTCTATTGCAATTAGGGAATTCCAGATTTTTTGTAGGGGACTGTATCTATATGATTTAGTAGATAGTAGATATAAAAAGAGAAGCACGCACCCCACTCACGATTAGTAAACTAACCCCATGGTAGAAAAACCGCTTCTCTTTGAGTTATAAAATATCATTTTTGCTGTGCTTTGTCAATAGATATTCTAATTATTTATTCCAATGAACAAGTGAGGTATTGAATGAAACAAGAAATTTTAATAGCACAAGACGATTTAGGGCGTAAGATCGTTGTACTTCCCGACGTTATTTTTAAAAACAAAAAGAATATAGATTGGTATGCCGTTGAAAAATATTTGCATAAATATATTGGTAATATCGTTACGATTACAGAGACCAACGATATTATTTATATTGGCAGTACTTTCCCGGACGAATACAAAGGCTCTAAGTATACAAAGCATTTAAAGGGTTCTTATGCAAAGGCTAAAGCTAATGCTGCACAAGGGATTGTAAAAATGTTGGAAATTGCAACAGATAAGCGTTTTCGTAAGAATCGCAAGCAAAAACACTCCCAAAACGCAGGAAATGGTTGGTACTACTATACAACCCGCTTTGCATTGCCTATTTATGAAAATGAGATAAAAACAGGCAATTACAATGTCTATTCAGCCTGCTTACTTATAAATCATACGAAGTCTGGTAAATTGTATCTGTATGATTTAGTAGACATAAAAAGAGAAGCGAGTACCCCACTCAAGACTATAAAATAGACGAGTGGTAAAAAAACCGCTTCTCTTCGAAGTGTAGAATATCATTTCTGATTTGGTTTGTCAATAACTATTTCTAATTATTTACCCTAAATGCAATACCATGATAATTGAATAAGGCTTTACACCCACTACAAAAACCCTTTATAATTAGTACATACTAAATACTAAAATGTAAAGGAGGTAAAAGGCGGTGAATGAAATGACATTAGACGAACTAAAACAAGTCACTATTGACTATTATGTTAATTTATTAAGAATCAAAAAATCAGAGCAAAGTATTAATAAAGAGCTTGACTATCAAATTTTAGTACAAGAAAACAAACTTCATACTATGGGGGTTAATACAGACGATTTTAAATCAATCTTAAACTAAATTAAAACTAAACAACCACTAATCAAGGTGTAAAGTCTTATTGAATTATTAATGCATCAGGAGGCTTTTTATGCTTTTCAATTCGATATCATTCGGCATATTTCTGGTCATTGTTTTTATTTTATACTATATCTGCCCTCACAGATACAGGTGGGGGTTTATGCTTGCAGCCAGTTATGTGTTTTATATGAACCTTCATTTATGGTATGGTATATTGCTTTTTCTGACTACGCTTCTCACTTATGTGCTTGCAATAGCTATGGAGAAAGCGCACTCAAGCGAACAGAAGAAGCTGCGTCTGCGGCTTGGCATACTGCCGCTTATACTGATATTGATCTTTTTTAAAACGGCCAATCCGGTTATAACGCAGATTAACAATGCAATCTCTAATGGCAGGCTGGCTCTGCAGCCCGTTACGCTGACAATACTTTTACCTGCGGGCGTTTCATTTTATTTTTTCCAGTCCATTGGGTATCTGGTTGATGTTTACAGGGGAAAAATTAGGGCAGAGCGGCACTTCGGCTATTATGCGCTGTTTGTATCCTTTTTTCCGCAGTTGCTTGCAGGGCCGATTGGACGAGCCGATTCGCTTTTGCCGCAGTACAAAAAGGAGCGGCCTTTCGTATATGAAAATGTGACTTACGGTCTGAAGCTTATGACTTGGGGCTATTTTAAGAAGCTGGTGATAGCCGACGTCTTTGCGGTAACGGTAGATCAGGTATATAATCATGCGCACTCTTACGTGGGACTTATTTTTATAATAACAACTGTTATGTTTGCAATTGAAATATACTGTGACTTTTCGGGGTATTCAGATATTGCTATAGGCTGTGCCAAATTATTCGGCATTGAGCTTATGACAAACTTTAAGAGTCCTTATTTTTCATTCTCAATCAAGGAATTCTGGAGTCGCTGGCATATTTCGCTCTCTACCTGGTTCCGGGATTATGTGTATATTCCTCTGGGGGGCAATAGGGTTTCGAAGCAGCGGAATTGTTTGAATCTTCTTATCACTTTTCTGGTAAGCGGATTCTGGCATGGCAGTGCTCTTACTTATATAATATGGGGAGCAGCTCATGGACTGCTTCAGATTATAGAGACTTTGGTCTATCCTAAGGGCAGGGAGCGCAAGAAGTATTTCTGGCAGCTGCCGGTCACTTTTATATTGGTATGTTTTACATGGATATTTTTCCGCGCCAACAGCATAGAAGATGCTGTATGGATAATTTCCCGGCTGTTCTGGGATGCTTCCCGGCCGTTTAATTATCTAAAGACGGCGGTCATTTGTCTTGAAATGTCATATATTAAGATGGGCGGACTGGCTCTGTCGGTATTGGTGCTTTTTATGTATGATCTGCTTTCACTTAAATATGATGTGATACAAGAATTTTCCAGGCTTAAGTTTTTTGTAAGGTGGCCGGCATATGTTCTTATGCTGGTTGTAATTGCGCTGTTCTCCTATAAGGGAGTTGCAACGGAGTTTATATATTTTCAATTTTAGGATTTGACTATTTTATAAGTTCTTCAGAATGCAGATAACATTTTAAATTATTAGGCTTTATTGAATTTGGAGGCATTATATGAAAAAAGTCTATGATGTACTGAGATTCGGATTAAAATGTATACTCATACCCGCCGCAGCGGTATTAATAATTTATTCCCTGAATAAACCTTATCGGCGTATCGATTTCAATAAATACCTGGATATTACCAAGTTTACTACATTGGAGCATCTTTATGACCATGTGGATATAGGCAATCTGGGAAGCTCACATGGCGCATATGATTTTGACTATACTGCTTTGGAGGAGCGCGGTTATGCCTGCTTCAATTTTGCCAATACAAGCCAGAGCTTTAATTATGATTATGCGATTTTGAAACAATACGGGAACTATATGTCTCCGGGAAGTGTTCTATTTATTCCGGTATCATATTTTTCTTTTAATAATGAAGTAGTTAATGCAAGCGAGGCACAGGCTATGAGTGTTCGATATTACCATTTTCTGTCTCCGAAAAATATTCCTGATTACAATCCTTATGTGGACCTTGTCACTAACAGGTTTCCGATTTTGTCTGCGGGTGAGGATATATTTAAAATTTTTCCGGGATTTAAACTGTCGTTAATTACTTATGCTGCTGAGAAGGAAGGCGACGGCACAACAAATAATAGTGAAAATCTTGACACTCAGATAGATGTACAGGATTCAGATATTGTTGAGAATCAGGAAAGTCCGCAGAATATCAATATAGAGGAATTTGCAAACAGAGCAAAAGAGCGCTACAGCAGGCATTTTGATAATAAGGAAGAGTATTTCCTGCCGGAGCGCATATCGGATTTGTATGATATTATCAATTACTGCAAGGAACATGAAATCACGCCGGTACTGATTACAACACCTTTTTCTTCATATTATATAGACTTGATTTCAGAAGACTTTCTGAAAGAATTCAGTGAAACTGTGAATCAAATCGCAGCTGACACAGGTGTCAGTTACTATGATTACTCCAATGATGAGAGGTTTTATAATAATCTGACATATTTTTCTGATTCTGACCATTTGAATGCAGAAGGCTGTGAATATTTTATGCAGGTTCTATTGAATGACGTGACCGAATTAAATAAATTCCAATGAAGGAGCCCTATCTCGCAGATTCTTCTTTTTCATCCTTCCATACAAATGTATCTATGATATATCGTGGGCGTTTCTTGGTTTCCATATATATTTTGCCTATATATTCACCTAGTATGCCGAGGGAAAAGAGGGTAATCCCACCCATCATAAGGGATACCAGAATACTTGTAGTGTAACCCGGCACAGTGTTGCCGCCTGCCCAGTCCACCAGACTGAAGATACACATTGCGATACTGAAAAGGCTCACAATGAAGCCAAGTCCCGCAATCATCCGAAGCGGTCTGACACTCATAGAGGTAATCCCATCCAATGCAAGCGTCAACATCTTTCCCAGCGTATACTTGGAATGCCCGGCCTCACGCTCTTTTACGTCAAAATAAACCACATCTGATGGGAAGCCCATAGTCGGAATCAGCCCACGTAAAAATAGATTAGTCTCCTGATACTCGGCTAAAGCATCCAGCGCCTTTTTGGACATAAGTCTGTAATCTGCATGATTGGTAATTACATTACTGCCAAGCAGGTGCATAAGTTTATAGTATGCAGTCGCGGTAATTTTCTTAAAAAATCCATCGGATTTTCTGTCATTGCGCACACCGTACACTATCTCGCTGCCATCCATATAGCTTGTCAGAAATTTATCAAGCGCCTCTATATCCTGCTGCAAGTCGGCATCAATCGTCACTACCACATCCGCATACTTCCTTGCCATCATCATACCTGCAAGAATTGCACTCTGGTGACCGTAATTTCCGGCAAGACTCACAATCGAAAAAATAACATCTGTTTTTGAAATCTGATGCAAAAGTTTAAGCGTATTATCCCTGCTTCCGTCATTTACAAACATGACCTTGCTGCCGGATTTAATTATCCCTTCATTTATGAGCCTTCTTAGCTTATCGCTCATTACCTGTGCGGATTTTTCTACTATTTCTTCCTCATTGTAGCAGGGAACCACCAGATACAGTACAGGTATTTCTCTTTTATTGCTTTCCATTTAATAACCATACCTTTCTCACAACCCGGGACTTACGCCTTTTTGTAGTATTCCCGATACCAGTCCACAAATTTGGCAATTCCTTCTTCTATCGGAGTATTTGGCCTGAAATCAAAATCTTTTATCAGATCATCAACATCCGCATAGGTACGATAGACATCTCCCGGCTGCATTGGCAAAAATTCCTTGATTGCAGTCTTGCCAAGGCATTTTTCCAGAGTTTCAATAAAATCCATTAATCTTTCAGGTTTGTTATTTCCTATATTATATATCTTGTATCTGCAGCCTTTGGAATTTTTATCCGGCGGGTTGCAAAGGATATTCTCTATTCCTTTTACTATATCATCTATATAAGTAAAATCACGGTACATATCGCCTTTGTTGTATATCTGAATGGGCTCGCCGTTCATAATCTTATTGGTAAATTTGAAATAAGCCATATCCGGTCTGCCAAAAGGTCCGTATACCGTAAAGAAGCGAAGCCCCGTCGCAGGAATCCTGTAAAGGTTGCTGTAGGCATGTGCTATAACCTCATTGGATTTCTTGGTGGCCGCATACAGGCTGACAGGCTCGTCCACTTTATCTTCCGTGGAAAAAGGCATTTTCTCATTTCCACCGTAAACCGAGCTGGAGGAGGCATATACCAGATGCTCCACCGGGAAATACCGGCAACCCTCAAGTATATGGAAAAAGCCCATTATATTGGATTGAATGTATGCATCCGGATTATCTATGCTGTAACGCACACCCGCCTGAGCGCCTAAGTTGACTACAATCTCAGGGCGGTATTCCTGAAAAAGACGGAATACGTCCCTTTTATCGGCAAGATCGCCCAGAATGAAGGTGAATTTATCGTATGTTTTCAGTATTTCCAGTCTGTCTCTTTTTAAAGATACTTCATAGTAATTATTCAGGTTATCGAAACCGATGACTGTGGCGCCCTGCTCTAACAGGCTTTTAGATAGGTGGAAGCCTATGAAGCCGGCGGCACCGGTTATCAGGTAGGTTTTATCAGGGTTTAAGGGGTTCATATGAGTCTCCTTTATACATCGTTTGATTGACCAATTTGGTCAATGTGTCAAAATCTAACGTCCGATACTATAATATTCTATACCGGCATCTTTCATAGCCTTTACGTTAAACACGTTTCGCCCGTCATATACCAGCGGAATCCGCATAAGTTTGGTAAAATCATCTGCAGGAATGTTCTTTATTTCTTCCCATTCTGTAAAAATGAAGCAGATTGCGGCATCCTTAAGTGCATCGGCGGGATTGTCCACGTAGTGGATAGAGCCTTTGAGAGCATTGCCTTCGGGATAAACTTTCTTGAAATTATCGGAAGCAATGGGGTCGTAGGCATATATGTCTGCGCCGTTTTCGAGAAGCAGCTTAACATTATCTAAGGATGGTGCCTCTCTCAGGTCGTCTGTTCCTGCCTTAAATGCAAGTCCAAGTACGGCTATCCGCAGGTTCTGGAAAGTTATCATTCGGTTGCTGGCTTTTTGGTATAAGCGGGTTTTCTGCTCGGCATTGACATCCACTGCCGCTTCGACTGTACGCAGGGTGTAGCCATGCTGGTGGGCAATGTATTTCAATGCTTTGGTGTCCTTGGGGAAACAGCTTCCGCCATAACCGATGCCCGCATTTAAAAATCTTGAGCCTATTCTGGCATCATAGCTCATGCCTTCTGCTACCGCATCAATATCGGCGCCAACCAGTTCACATAGATTGGCTATATCATTCATATAAGAAATTTTCAGCGCCAGGAAGTCATTGCAGGCGTATTTTATCATTTCCGCGGAACGTCTGTTGACTGATATGATAGGAAGTTCAAAAGGCTCGTATATTTTTTTCAAAATAGCTTCAGCCTCTTTGCTCTCTGTTCCGATGATTATTCTGGCTGCATGCAATGTATCGTGAACTGCAGATCCCTGTGCAAGAAATTCCGGATTGGAAGCCACTTCTACCTTGACATCCCTTACCAGGAAATCATTTATGAACTGCTCCACCTTATCATTCGTTCCGACAGGTACCGTAGATTTAACGACCACAAGGCAGTCTCTCTCTACAGATTCCGCAATCTGCCTGGAGACGGTCGCAATGTAGCTTAAGTTTGCGGAACCGTCAGGCTGTTCCGGTGTACCCACTCCGATAAAAATAGCCTCGGCATCTTTATATGCATTTTGATAATCGGTAGTATAATGGAGCCTTCCTGCTGCATTATTTTTCTGCATCAATTCCTGCAGACCTTCTTCATAAATCGGTGAAATGCCGGATTCCATCATTTTTACTTTGTTTTCATCCACGTCCACGCAGGTGACGTCATGTCCTTTTTCCGCAAAACAGACACCTGCTACTAATCCAACATAACCTGTTCCGGCAACTGCTATCTTCATTGTTTGTTCTCCTTGTTTGTTCTTCTTGTTTGTGGTTGCATATGGCAGTTATAAACTCTGTAATGACTGTATTTTTATTTATATTTCTTATTCCAATCAAAATACAGCAATAATGACGGCAGATAACAGATGAGCCACAGAAACTTCTGTTTGACTCCCGCCAAAAGCTTTCCTGCGGAACGTCCGGCAAACCGTCCATAAATATTATATAAAAGCATCATTTTTACTTTGACCTTAAAGCAGGTTTCAGGGTTGTCCAGATAAACCTGGGAGCGAAGCATCATTCCATTGGGGGAATGTATCTTCATTCTGCGCCCGGTAGTGGTCAGACCTCCTTCCAGGTAATCGCAGATATATGTGCTTTTGTTGACATGAAGCATCTGATACGGTCCTGACATCCGCATCCAGACAACATCCTCCGGCATATACTTTTCACCCTCAAATACCGGGAAGGGATATTGTTTTAAGATATCAGTATAAAAAACCTCCGCCTTATCTCCTCCAATATTACCGTTGATCCGAACCGACAGATAAGTGTCTATCTTTTCGTCCTCAGGGAAGTAGGCTGTATTAACACGTCCATCCTGATGACAGCGCAAAAAGCTGTATCCGCACAGATTATCGGTATTTCGATATCTATTATGATATGACAGAATAATTTCTACTGCATCAGGAGTGAGGTAATCATCGCTGTCTACTATAAAAGTCAATTCCGATTCTATCTGTGCAATGCCACGGTTTAGCGCGGTGTGCTTTCCGGCATTAGGCTGTTTTTCGTAATGCATCGGGAGCCTTTTTTCCTGTATATAATTCTGTATCAGCTCCCCGGTCCCGTCACTGCTGCCATCGTCAATTACCAGCCATTCAAAATCCATGACAGTCTGCTTAAGCAAGCTTTCATAGAGCCTTGGGAGTAAATCTGCCCGGTTATATGTTGGAGTTATGATAGTAATGCTGCTCATTTATATACTTTCCGTTTTTCCTGAAATTTTAAAAAGATTAAGTATTATCCGTTGAATCCGGTTTTTACGTAATTATTCTTTTAAATCAACACCAGCAGCTTCAAGAAACTTAACCGCTATGCTGTTAAGTGAATATTTATCCCTGACCTTGGCGGCATTTTCCGATAACTGTGCCGCAAATGACTCATCTGAGGCTATCCTGACCATTGCTTTGGTCAGGGCTTCCTTATCCCGTACCGGAATAAGCAGACCGTTCTTTTCATGTTCTATATAGCTTCTGGCTCCGCCAATAGGACAGTCGGTACATATAGAAGGGATGCCCATGGCCAGCGCTTCCAGCATAGAATTGGAAATACCCTCATAATTAGACGTGGAAACAAACATTCCGGCATCGAGAATCTCTTCCGTTACATTTTTCCTAAAACCATGCCAGACAATCTTATCGCTTATTCCAAGGCTTACAGCCTTTTCCTTAAGCTCCGCCTCCAGCTCGCCCTGTCCGTATATATGCAGCTCATAGTCCGGAAATTGCCCCAAAAAATCCGCAAAGGCTTCAAAGAGCAACGCATGATTCTTTACCGCATGCAGCCTTCCTACGGATACTATCCTATGGGTCCTTGCCCCTCTATAAGGTTTGGGTATGGCAGAATCAATCGGATTGGGTATCACAACTGCCTTGGACTTAATCCAGTCCGGAAAATAGGTTATTCCCTCGTTAGTCTGAAAAGTAATCCTGTTGGTACGCTTATATGCCCAGTTTCTCAGATTCACCTGTTTACAGCTATCCGGGCTGCTACGCTCCGCAACCAGAATATAACGCTTCATTCCGAATGTGGAAATCACGGAGAATACCGCTCCCATAACACAGAAGGAAAATATGAGGCAGTCAGGATTTTGCTTAAAAAACTTCCGCATATTAACTAATCTGCGTATCATAATTATCGGATTGCCGTTTGATTTAGGAGCAACACTGAAGTCGTCAATCTTTTCATCCAGTTCATATGCACGCTCATAGCCCGCAAACTGCATAATGGCAACATCTATGCCCATTCTGATATATTCTTCTGAAAGAAGCGAAATTACGCGTTCCGTACCTCCGCCTGTCATATTTGGAATCACAAATACGATTTTCATTTTTATACCCATTGTCCGTTTCTAAGGACTTTTTTTGGAAGCTTATTTATAACTTATTAACATCAAAAAAATAAGGTAAAATTCTATTAAAAATTTTACCTTATTTTATATTAATATGCAATAGTTGATTCCCTTAGTAGGTATGCTGTTTCTTCTGTTATTTTAACTTGTACGGGAAGTATGACCTTTACAATATATTTTCCGTCCCTTTGATAATTATCCAGGAGCCCTCCGTATTTTTTGACCACTTCGTTTACACTTTTTAGACCTATTCCGTGCTTTTCTCCTATATTTATCCGGGAATTTTCTATATTCATCTGCTGATTTTTGCTTTGTTTCTTTGAGTTCATCTCACCGGATTTAATTTTATTGCGACGTTTTTCTGAAAAACTGTTTTCAACCTGTATGACTATATGTCTGCCGCTGCTTGCTATCCGCATATAGCAACAAACTCCATTTGACTTGTCTGAATACTTTTCCGCTTCTATGGCATTGTCTAAAAGATTGCCCATGAGTGTAATCAGATCCAACTCATCTATACCTTGTAAATATAAAGGCTCACTGATTTCCAGTTCTAAATCCACACCCTTATCTGCGGCATAGCCTTTTCTTTCATTAAACAGCGCATTCAATATTTTATTACTGCATATCAGCTGTTCATCAATATTTCCTATGGCAATTTGCATCTGCCCGATCAGGCGGCTTATTTCTTCACAGTTACCTTCCTCTGACAGCGCTGCAATGGTCCGCATGGTATGTTTCATATCATGAAGGAAAATATCGTACTGCTCATGAAGTTTCTCCAGATCTTTATAGTATTTTTCTTTCAATCTCTTACATTCGGATTTAGTTTCAGATTTACTTTCGGATGTAATCACTTCATCTGATTGGAATTTTGAACTCATAGCTTATATGAACCCTATGCCTTTCTTGCAATTAGAAAAATCATATTCCTAATGGTGAATCATTTTGAAAATTAACCTTATAAATCAAAATTTGTCTCATTTTCATATTGGCATGGGATTTACAATTTTCGACATTATTTGCTTTAATATGCTATTTTTCGCATTGAATGAATTGACTAGATTAAAAAAACGGCTTTTTTAGACAACTTTTTGGATTTTTTTGTAATTAAATATGCATTTCTATTTATTCGGGCTAAAAATTCATTGGTTGAGTATTTTTTATATACAATGGGGGACAAGAATTGATTTGGAAAGGCGGGTGGTCCGGTCAGATATGAATTATATTATGAATAAGGTACAGGCCGAATACGGGTATACGGATTATCAGATTAAGCTGATAAAATTTGCCCTCACCGGTATTTTTTATGACGTTAGTAAGCTTTTAATATTTATGGTGTATTTCTTTGCTACCGAAAAGATACTTGAGTTCTTTTTTGCCGCGATTCCGATGTTGTTGCTGAGGACTAAAACTGGTGGTCTCCACTGTAAAAAATACTGGTCCTGCTTTTTGGTATCATTTGCATACTTTTACATTGTAATAAATGTGCTGCCAGTGATCATAAATGTACATCCATGGGCAATTTATCCGGTGTTACTTATATGTGCCATTGTGGATTATCTGATTGGCCCAATATCTCTTAAGGATAGACCTGTTCCAGAAAAGAGTATTCTACATAAGGCAAAGATACAGAGTTTTCAAGTAGTATTCTTTGTTGCGGTATTGATTTTTATCTTTCAGGATTCGCGTTATCTCATTGTTAGTTTTTGGACGGTTGTATTACATACCATTCAATTATCTATTACCAAAATATTAAAGGAGGTGAAACGTAATGAAAAATTGGCTTAAGAGAAACATAGGTATTATTGCTAGTACATGCCTTGGAATATCTTTTGTTTATCCCCTTGGAGGTTACAGTTTTTTCCTTTTTGGTGAACCAGAGTTTCCAACAGAAGATTAAATAAAAGCCCAGAGAAATATTCTCTGGGCTTTTATTTATTAATACACTAACTTAATCCATACTATATTCTTTTTTAGTATTGGATTTCACCGGAATAATTATAGCAAACTGAATATAATTATCATTTTCATACTCTTCATTACTGACAATAATGTCACCTGATTTTTCATTAACTATACGTTTCAGTTTAGACAGACCTATGCCTCTTCCGTTACCCTTGCTACTGTAACCGGTTTCAAAGAAATAATCCGTAACATTCTCTTCATAATAGGGACTGGTATTGGCAACTATAAGCTCAAGCTCTTTATCCGTTTCCTTTATTGAAACATACATTCTCTTTAATAGTTTTTCTTTGCTCATATTTTCGTTTACAGTACACAGTGCTTCAATAGCATTATCAATAAGTATCCCTGCCATATCAATTAGTTCATATTCTGGAGTCACTGATAATGATTTCCCAATATCTATTCGATATTCAACCTTTATCTCTTTTCCCTCTGCTTCTTGTATTTTGCTAAATAAAAAGCCTGCAATCAGCGGATTCTCTACTGACAGCACCAGTTTAGTTTTTTCATTCTTATCCATAACATTACTGCAGTATTCTGTCTGTTTAGCAACAAGTTCATCATAATTACTTGTTGTGTATATCATACTTAGTATCGCATTGATATGATTCTTCATATCATGCTGGCGTTCTCTGATAAGCATAATTAATTGGTCGTATGCATCATAGTATAAAGTATTCATTTCTAACTGAGTTTTCTTCTTTTCTGCGTCCAACCTTGACTTTTGCCATTCATAAATTATAAAAACAAATATGAGAAGAAAGTATATCATTTGAATATAAATATCACTGGCTAAACTTCCTACATCTTTTATACGAAAGAAACTAACAGCCAATCCTATAAGAATAAAAATTGCTACTCCTACAATTAATCTATTCCGTTTCATACAAAAATCCGATAATCTTTTAAATCTAATTTTATGGCTAATAAGTATAATTAATAAAAGAGTTCCTATATTAATCAGCAATTCATTTATATCACTTTGTTGATACTTTATAAAATATAAATAATATAACGGAAAGAAAACGATTAATTGGTTAATAACAACTATTAACGATGCTAAAACACAGTTTATTAATGTACGCATTATACTTTCTCTATAGCATAATAACGCATACAAAAATATACAAATATAAAAAAGCGAAGATATGTATACAGGCAATTCATTATGGTCTATAGCAACTCTGAAGAACATATCCATTATATATAATACAACCGCGTATATATTTAATTGAAACTTCTTTCCATATAACGCTGCCATACAATATAAGCAAGCATACAATTCTATAAGTATAATAACATTTCTAATCATATAAATATCCTCTGTCATCTTTAGTATTCTAATAATATAGCATTACAAATAAAATAATCTCTTTTGTTCAGATCTTTGTAAACATAAAAACCACTGTACCCAAAAATACAGCAGTTTTTATACTTTACGTTTATGCTAACATCCAAATCACTTTATCAGCTTCGCCCTATCCAACACTCCGGACAGGAGCTTTTTCTTGAACGTATTCCCAAATTCAATCTGCTCGTTTGCATCTTTAAGCCTAATGTAACGATTTACCAAATCAATTTTATCAATATGTTCCTCATTCACTATATGGAATCTGCTACACTGTAAAAACTTATCCGAACTCAGTTCTTCCAGAATCTTCTTAATAGGCTTATAAGGCAGCTTCAAATTGCCGTTTGTGCAATATACAGTCTGACCGCTTCTGGTATTTTCAATATAAATAATATCCGAAATCTCTTTCTTATACAGAATACTATCACAACGAAAATATATATTATGCGGCTCATCGTCAATTTGAGGCATCTCAAGCGCATCAGAAATCACGGCTGATACTTTGTCAGCATTATATGGTTTTTCAACATAATAATAACAATGAAGTTCACTATATGCATGCAGCGCCGGATCTTCCAATGCTGTTATAAATATAATCGGTGTATATTTATATTTTGGATATGAGCGTATGTATTCCGCAAACTGCATTCCCGATACATCAGAAGGATTTGCGGAATTCAGAATAATATCCAATATGAACAAATCTATATTGTACTTCATTACCATCGCAGAGGCCTCATCCTGATTTACAGCCGCTTTTATAATCACATCATCCCTGATATTTTCTATTAATTTGATAAGCATTTCCCTGCTTCTGGGATTATCTTCTACGATAAGAATTGTTTTCATACTGTCGTTCTCTCTTCACAAGCATTTATACACAAGACTTTCTCGCATAATTTTGTATTTTATAATATATATCTGACGCACACTTCCCTGAACTTCTTTTCCCTTGCACGGCTTATGCTTAATCGGGTTCCATCTATCAGTTCCAGCTCATGGCTGTTCCAACGTTTCAGATAATGACAGTTTACAAGATAACTGTTATGTGAGAACTCGAAACCATGTACGGTAAGCTGTGGATATAACTCCTTGGGTTTTTCTCTTGCTTTAAGCTGACATACGGTATCTGTCCTGTCAAAATAGTATACCGTACTTCCGTTTTTGGCTATTTCCAGATAGAGAATCTTATCAGCTTCAATCAGAGTCGTTGTCTTGCCTTGTGTAAAAAGTACATTCTTTTTGGCATTTCTTCTGTACATTTCCTCTACCGACTCAAGTAAACCACTCCTAAACTGTCTTACCTTGTCTTTACGTGCAAAGCGGTATGGCATGGTCCTAAAATCATCCGGTATAGGAGATGACTTTCCGGTACAGAATACAATAATACCATCCTTATTCTTTTTTCTATACTCTCTCGCTATCTCCCGGCCGTTTTCTCCTGGAAACACCAAATCCAGTATCAGCAGATTATATCTGCTCACACTGGCATTAAGTAATTCTTTGCCAGAAGAAAAAGTGGATATTTTAAAATCTCCTTCTTCAATTTCGCCTTCCATTAAAATTTCCCGTATTTCTCTGACATCCTTTCTTTCATCATCGCAGATTGCTATCCATAATAATTCGTCGCCTGTGTAATTCATATTCTTCATCCTCTTAAGCATAGTGTAGTTATAACTAATATCCGGAATAAGTTCATTTATTATTCACATACTTATTGTACCGAAACAGGTTATGGCCCACTTATTATTTATTCTACAACATTAGATGCCATAATTTGCCATTTACAACATTGTATTGTAGTTATTTTTATTTTATTACATTTCACAGTAATTCATCAAACAACATTTTGTTGTGTGCTAACATTTGTAACAACAGACATAATATACATTCATAAATATAAGGGCAATAAATTATGAAAACATTAAATTCAATATTAAGAGACTTAAGGGAAGATCATGACATTAAACAGGAAACTATTGCAAATTATCTTGGCATATCGCAGCAAACGTACTCCAACTATGAAAACGGCCGTCGTGAGATTCCAATTGAAGCTGTCAGGAAGCTTGCCAAATATTATAAAGTAAGTACAGATTACCTACTGCGATCGGATGCAAGTTATATTGGCAATCTGGATATGAATTCGGCATATGTTGATAATATAACTATGCATGATATTATTTTTGACATTCAGTCCCTTAATGAATCAGACAGAAAAGATTTAATAAAATATTTACGTTTTCTTCATCAAAATTCCGATAGTTAAATCTATTTGTTGTATAATTTATTATTCAACATCAATGTGTTGTTAAGTATTGTTTTTATATCGTTGTGTGTTATTTTATTTTTACAACAAATTGAGGTGCAGTATGAAAAAGACACATGAACTATTGAAGGAATTGAGAGACCAGCATAAATATACGCAGAAAGATATTGCAAATCATCTGGGAACCACCCAACAGACCTATTCCTATTATGAGTTAGGTCTTCGGGAGATTCCTAGTCATCATATTGTAACATTATCACATCTTTATAAAGTTAGTGCAGATTATCTGCTTAGTATAGATAATCCCTATACAGGTCATACTGATCTTTCTCAAGAATACATCAAAGGCATGTCACTTCACGATATTATGTTTAATATTCAGAAACTGGACAGCGAAAAAAGGAAGAGTCTTGTGCAGTTTATAAAGTTTTTGAATACACAGGATGGACTGGACTGATCGTG
>JAFLTG010000006.1 GCA_022510545.1 Lachnospiraceae bacterium
CCCTGTTTCCGCCGTGAGAGGGCGGCGTCTTAACCGCTTGACCAACGAGCCATATTATTGACACTTGCTTATTCTATTATAGATTGGATAAAAATGCAAGTGTTTTTTTGCATTTTTTTGAAGTATTTTTAACAACTGTCTAAGTTCATATGCTATAATAAACCTATGTTTATGACAGTACGGCGAAAAACGTCGCAATTTATTTGTGCCTGTATAAGGAGAGAATATATATTATGTATAGACGAGTAATGGCGGTATTTCTGGTATTTATTATGCTCATTTCCGATGCGAATATGAGTGTTTATGCTATGCCTGAAAATGCAGAAACAAGTGATTATGCTGAGGATATTGTTTCAGAGGGTAATGCTCCAGAAGATACTGTCTCAGATGAAAATACCTCAAAGGATACTACTGTAGAAGACAATACTATAGAAGACATTTCTGCAGAAGATGAAACTGCAGAGAATGATACTTATGATGACAATGATCTGAGTGACACTTCTCAGAAAGACGATTCTGATGATAATAATGCTGCGGTGTCTGAAACAGAATCAGAAGAAGAAATCAAAATGGAACCCGAATTTGATACCTACACAGTTGATGAAGCATTACTTTCTGGTGCAGAGCTGCCATCAAACTCAATGACAGAAAGTTTTTTAGTAGATACAGCAGAACCATATGACGGGGATTATCTGCTTGTTGCCAATGTCAGTACAGATGAAAATGGTGCAAATGAGTCTGCTGGGGAGCTTTCTTTAACGAATAAAGTTTCATCTAATATTAAAAGTATCATGAACGATTCGGGGCTTTATGCTTTATATTCTGATGATCCTGACATATATGATTTTGATGAGAACGGTATAGGGCTTATAGACCCTGATACATTTTTGGAGGAACCTGTTCTTGACGAAAGAGGAATAGCTTATCAGGCAAGTCAGGAAGCTGTTCCCATAGAATATTATATTGGTTATGAACGAAATTTCTATTTGAATACGACGGCTGATAATGAATATAACAGTGTTGATTGTGTCTGTGTTGCGATTAGTGATTATTGCACGGTGTGGGTTCCGGTTGATGATCCTATTTATGTGGCTGATGACATGCGGATGAAAAACTATATGAATATACTTGCACTGGAATTTGACAGTCAATTTCCCAAGATGACTGAGATGTTTGGCAGCAAAGAAACTGTAGATCATCTGTATGGTGACGATGATGGAAAGACTGCGCTTATTTGTTATGATATCAATGGTAATAAAATGACCGGCAGTTCTTATACTGCGGGATATTATTACAGTGCCGACCTTAATATAAATTATTCAAACAGAACAAATAACAATATTGACTGTCTGCATATAGATTCCTGGCAGGGTATGAACAGAGATACGATAAATAATACGCTGGATTCCGTATATAGCAAAAGAACCATGGTACACGAACTTCAGCATATGATTAATTTTTCCATATGCAGGGATAATGAAAGTAAATTTTTACAACTTAAGATACCTACATATCTGAATGAAGCATATTCAGAGGCTGCCGCACATTTGTGTTATGGTGAGGCGACGACTCGTATTTCAAATTACAATGGCAATACCGGTATTTCCGGAGGGAAGGTATCTTTGCTTAAATGGGGCAGTTATAATACACTTAGCAGTTATGCACTCAGCTATCTTTTCAGTCAGTATATACGTACGCAGTATGAGGATGGTGATACGGTTTATAAAGATACGATGAATGTCTTGAATGAGTCCACCGATCTTTTTTCGGTCATTGCAGATAAGCTGGGAGTGTCCGGTGGTGAGCTTTTGTTTAACTTTCGTGCGGCTTTATTCTTAAAAAATGCAGAGGGTGCATACGGTTTTGGCGGAGAAAAGTGGGCTGAAAAAATCAGTTCGAACAGCACACAGTCAGTCGCAAATCTAAGCCTTGGTCCGGGTGGTGCGGCGGTTGTTATTCCCATAAGTGATGCTTTTGAGCCTAATGGGGCAGGAGACAATATCCGTTTTGCCGGAATGTATAAGGATTTGACTACGGATGTTGTGTCAGTTAATATATCAGGCGAAAATATGATTTTGGAAGAACAGGGAGAGCTTCAGCTTACAGCCAGGGTATTGCCGGAGTCTATAAACCAAAGTGTAATATTCTTCCTGGTGGATCCAAGCGACAGTGTATATGCGCAAGTGACTGCATCAGGTCTTGTAAAAGCGGTTTCAAACGGAACCGTAACGGTAAGAGCTGCTTCTGTGTATGATCCGTCCAAGTATGATGATATTACAATTACAATATCGGGGCAGCAGTCGATTATGCTTAAAAAAGAGCATATTCCGGTGCCCGGAGGTATAAACGTAAAATATTCGGTTGTGGAGCCGGATGGTGCGCTGCTGTATTATACTACCGATGGCGAACTTCCTACTATAGATAGTGAAGCATTTCCGGAAGAAGGTCTTTTATTTAATACCGTAGGAACTCATACATTGAAGATATTGGCGGATGACCCATCAGAGACTTGCAGAAGTGTTATTTTAGATGATGAGGTAGTTGTAAAACAGCTAAAGGAACCTGTGATAAGTACGGAAGCAGTATCCTTTGGCGAAACGTATGCACAACGTATAACAATAAAGGCAGAGAGCGGAGCCAAGATATATTATACGACGAATGATTCACAGCCGTCAGATGATGCATCTTTATATGATGAACCTTTTATAATAGACACACCGGGTACTACTGAAATTCGTGCAATTGCAGTTAAGGATGGGGCGGTTTCAAGTAAGGCGGCAATATACCAGGTTAATGTTAATCCCTCTGTTGATATTGAGAAAATACACACTCCAATGTTTGGTGGTATAAAGGTAAGCTATAAAGTAAGTGCAATGCATAATATGGTATTGTACTATACGGATAATGGAGAGATACCAACGACAAATAGTTCGATAATGGCAGGCGGGCAGCTCATTATCGGTACTGCCGGGACTCATACTTTGAAGTTATTGTGGCATGACCCAAGCGGCGTATACGGGGATATTTATGATGAGGATGTAATAGTAGTAGAACAGCTTAACGATCCGGTGATAAGTACGGAAGAAGTTCCTGCCAACAAAGTCTATACGCAGCATGTAACAATACAGGCGGATGAAGGCGCTTCGATATTTTATACAACTGATGGCTCATTACCAACAATCTATAAAGGAAACCCGTACAGTGAGCATTTTGTATTAGATATCCCAGGAACTACCGAAATTCGTGCAATTGCTGTTAAAGAGGGTGCGGTTGCAGGAAAAACGGTAAGCCAGGATGTTGTTGTTCAGGCGTTGGCCAATCTTGAGAAGATTGAAACTCCGATACCCGGAGGTATAAAGGTATGTTATGAAGTAAATGATGCGCCGGATATAGTATTATATTATACCGTTAATGGCGAGATACCTACTATTGAAAGCGAAATAATGCCGGAGGAGGGACTGCTGTTCGATACCGTGGGTACTTATACTTTAAAAGTATTTGCACATGACCCCGGAGAGATATACAGAGATGCTTATGATGAGGATATAATAGTAATTGAACAGCTTAGCGAACCTGAAATAAGTACGGAAACAGTATCTGCCAGTCTTGGAACTCAGCGTGTGACGATACAGGCACAGGATGGAGCAGTGATATATTATACAATCGATGGCTCCATGCCATCTGCTGAAAACGGAACAATATATGAAGCTCCTTTTACAATAAATACGCTTGGTGATACGACTGTTATGGCCGTTGCATTAAAAGAAGGTATGGCAGTCAGTGAGATAGTATTCAGAGAAGTTACTGTGGAATATGTAGCTGAGGGTATGCCGGAATCGGAACGTAGTCCATACCTGACACAAGTGTCATTTTCGCTGAATAAAAAAGCTGTTTACGGAACCCGTTTTTCTATTCTTCCCATATTGGATAATGAGATTTTAGATGCTAAACTCGTGGACTATTCCGATGATTTTAATTTAGAACATATTGATGGAACAAATGACTGGGAAATCAGCCTTATAAACAAAAATCTTGCAAATAAGACCTATCAGGCCAAAGTACAGGTTATATCCATAACTACCGATAACATAGGGTGTTCCGATGAAATCGGGATTAAGATAAAGATAACCGATACCCTGCCTAAAGTATCGTTGAAAGCAGTAACTGTCAATACCTTGTATCCGGAGGCTGGATATCCGCTTACTGTGACTTCCAAAAGCGGCAGCGTAGAGGTGCTTGGAATAAAGAATGCACAAAATGCCGGATTTACCGATAACTTTGAATTGAGAGACGGAGTGCTTTATTTAAGAAGACAGTATGATGAATTTGTAAAAACATCAAAGAATAAACCCGTTCTTTCAGGAGTGCTGCAGGTGCAGGTGGAAGGTTATGAGCCGCAGGAACTTGCTATTAATGTGAAGACTACTAATAAGGCTCCGAAGCTTGTTCAGTCGGTTTCGCCAATCAGACTTAATTATAATAAGTTACAAGAGGATAAAAGTCTTAAATTTACACTTGACAGGCAAGTCAGCTCTAAGGAAAGATACCGCCTTGAGAATCTCACAAGCGTTACATTGAATGATAAAGGCGGAAAAAATTATCAAAAGGCAGCTGAACTCATAGATAGCATAACCGTAGATAGAGACGGACAGAACATCATAGCCTGTTTTAAAGATATTAAGTCCGGAACATATACGCTTCCGCTGCTGGTTTCGACAGGTGCCGGAGAGGATAGTTTCAGCAATGTAAGCTGTAATGTTAAAATTGTTATTGATAAAGAAAATGTTGCTCCGACTATTAAGCTTAGTACAACCAAGCTCAAAATGAACCGTCAAACAAGTGGAGAAAAGGCATATATAACAGTAAATTCCGTTTCGCAGTACAACATGGAACTCTCGGATATAGAATGGGATTATGTAGGACTGCCTTCTCCGGTCAATTCAAATAAAAACGTAAGCCTTTATTACAATGTCGGCAAACGTATGCTGGAAGCGCAGATAACCGGTGAGTCTGCACTCAATACTTATAAATTTGTATGTACGCCAATTTATAACCGGGTAACAGCGCAGGATGGAACGATAACCGATATGCCGGGAAATAAGATGACCGTAACGGTTACGTTGATAGACAAGGCGCCTTCCGTAAGCCTTAAGGCAAAGGGCAGCATAGATGTACTTAATCGGGAGACCACATCTGTTACTTATACTGTTAAAAAGGTCAATTTCACGGATGAGGTTGAAGCGGTTAAATTTAAGCAGGCTTCAAAACTGACGAGCTCTATTCTGGATGCAAGGGAGTATTTCAACGAACCGGTATTGAATGAAGATTCCACGATAACCATATCAGCCAAAGCAGATGTGCCGGACAATGTACATCATTTTACCAAAGGAATGAAATATGCTTTCAGACTTGAATTTACGCTTAAAGACAGCAAAACGGCTGATATGCCGGCAGGCATCACCGTTGAAACAAAGGACATCACAATCAAACCCAAGCAGTCCAAAGTTAAGCTTAACGCCTCATCCAAACCGGTATTTTATACATATGTTAATACCGGAAACAATACCATAGATACAGCGATTACAGGCAATAATGCAGTAATTGAAAAAGTCGAATGGAATACCGATGCCAATAAGAAAGTACCTGTCGGCATAAGGCCTATATTTGATGATAACGGGCTGCTTACCGGAGTCAGCTTTGACGGCGATGGCAGCATTAAGAAGGGAAAATATAAACTCACATTCAACGTATATTATAAAGGGCAGTTTTGGGAAAAGGAGACAAGCAGGAATGCTTCATATTGTAAACCGACGGCGTTTAAATTGACTGTATCGGTCAAATAAAAAATTACCTCTTGCAATTTTGTTTTTTTAGTGTTACAATTACCAATATGTAAAGTATAGTACTGTTAAGATTAGAGTGGACTTGCGAGTCCACTCTTTTACTTGTACTAAATAACCCGGAGGAACTTAAGCTATGTCTGCAAGTCAAACCTATGAGGCCAGAACAGAAGCCCTTCTTTCCCCGATAGTCGAACGTTTTGGTGTAGAAATCTATGACGTCGAGTACGTAAAAGAAGGAAGTGACTGGTATTTGAGAGCCTATATTGACAAGCCGGGAGGCGTCAACATAAACGATTGCGAAAATGTCAGTCGTGCGCTTTCCGATGAACTGGATAAGGAAGATTTTATCAAGGATGCCTATATACTTGAGGTAAGCAGCCCGGGGCTTGGCAGGGCGCTTAAGAAAGATAAGCATCTTGAGAAAAGTCTTGGTGAAGAGGTGGAGCTTAAACTGTATAAGCCAATTGACAAGCAGAAAGAATTCAGTGGAATTTTGAAAGCTTATGATACCGGCACGATCACTATAACTATTGATAATGAAGAGAAAATATTTGCCAGAACAGACATTGCGATAATAAGACTGGCGCTTGATTTTTAGAATAACCACAAGGAGGATACCGGAAAATGAATAAGGAATTGATGGAAGCATTGGATATGCTGGAAAAGGAGAAAGACATCAGTAAGGAGACTCTTTTTGATGCAATTGAGAATTCTTTGCTTACAGCCTGCAAAAACCATTTTGGCAAGGCAGATAACATCAAGGTGGAGATTGACAGGGAAACCTGCGATTTCCTATGCTATGCTGAAAAGGAAGTTGTAGAGGAAGTTGAAGATGACTGCTTACAGATTTCTCTTGAAGAAGCAAAACAGGTTTCCAAGAAAGCTAAAGTCGGAGATGTTCTCCATGTAGAAATCAAGTCCAAGGAGTTTGGCCGTATTGCAACGCAGAATGCCAAGAACGTAATATTACAGAAAATACGTGAGGAAGAAAGAAGTGTCATATATAATCAGTACTATGAGAAGGAAAAGGATGTCGTAACCGGTATAGTGCAGCGTTATATAGGAAGAAACATATCAATCAACCTTGGTAAAACGGACGCAATTCTTAATGAAAATGAACAGGTTCGCAGTGAAACTTTCAGACCCACCGAAAGAATCAAGGTATATATTCTTGAAGTCAAGAATACACCTAAAGGACCGAGAATTCTTGTAAGCCGTACACATCCTGAACTTGTAAAAAGATTATTTGAGACGGAAGTTACCGAAATCAAGGACGGTACGGTAGAAATCATGAGCATAGCCAGAGAAGCCGGAAGCAGAACCAAGATGGCGGTTCGTTCCAATAATCCTAACGTGGACCCGGTCGGTGCCTGCGTCGGAATGAACGGTGCAAGGGTAAACCTCATCGTGGAAGAGCTTCGCGGTGAAAAAATTGACATCGTGAACTGGGATGAAAATCCCGGTATCCTTATCCAAAATGCTTTATCTCCCGCCAAGATTGTTGCGGTTTTTGCCGATCCGGATGAAAAGACGGCCAAGGTAGTCGTTCCGGACTATCAGCTTTCTTTAGCTATAGGCAAGGAGGGACAGAATGCAAGGCTTGCAGCCAGACTCACCGGATATAAGATAGACATTAAGAGTGAGACGCAGGCCAAGGATGCACCGGGCTTCCGTTATGAAGATTATGAATATGACGATTATGAGGATGAAGACTATGAAGCCGGTGAATATGACGAGGGACTGGAAGGCGAATTATACGACGGCGAATCATACGACGAGGAAGAATATACCGACGAAGAATAAGAGGTAGAATAGGATTTGAATGGTAAAAAAAAGGTTCCGATGCGCCAGTGTGTCGGCTGCAAGGAAATGAAAAATAAAAAAGAGATGATGAGGGTTCTTAAGACTTCGGATGATGCAATCGTATTGGATACATCCGGCAGAAAAAACGGCAGAGGAGCGTACCTTTGCATGACTAAAGAATGTCTTATTAAAGCGAGGAAGAACAAGGGATTGTCACGTTCTTTCAAAATGAATATTCCGGATGAAATATATGAGAAACTGGAAAAGGAGTTTGAAGAGGATGTGCAGGGATAATGAGATTATTAAGAAAAAAGTATTATCCTTGATTGGTCTTGCAACTCGTTCCAGAAATGTCGTCAGCGGAGGATTTGCAACAGAGAGTGCAGTAAAGTCAGGGAAAGCATATATGGTAATAGTGGCAGAGGATGCTTCGGATAATACGAAAAAAAAGTTCCGTAACATGTGTGCATATTATAAAGTACCCATTTATGAGTTTGGAGTAAAAGATATTCTGGGACACTCTATGGGAAAACAGGAGAGAACTTCTCTGGCAATTACAAATGAGGGGTTTGCAAATTCGATAAGAGGACATTTAGGAGATTTGATATTAGACGGAGGTAGTGAGCATGGCGAAAATGAAAGTATTTGAGCTCGCAAAGGAGTTAGAATTACAGAGCAAGGAAATTGTTGCTTTTTTACAGGATAAAGGTTATCAGGTAAAGGCTGCTCAAAGCTCTATAGAGGATGAGTGCATTGAGTTAGTACGTAAGCAGTTTGGGCAAAGTAGTAAAGATGCAGATAAAATAGAAGAGAAAAACGTCGCAAAAACTGAAAAACCTGCGGCTAAAGCTGATGCAGCAAAATCGAAAGAAGTAAAATCAGAAGTAAAGGCTGAAGCACCGGCAAAGGAAACTAAACAAGCTGCAGCACCGGCCAAACCTGCTGTTCCGGCAGAAGAACCCAAGAAAAAGAAAAAAATCATTTTTGTGGGTAATACACAGAACTCCAAGATGGGCGGCACAAGACCGGCTCAGGGAAGTGCTGACAGAAGAGGGGCAGGAGGAAATAATTTTCAAAGACCACAGCAGCCGGAACACCATACTATTATAAGACCTACGCATAAACCGAGTCAGGTGACTGCAGAGCCTTATGATGTAAGACAGAAACAGCAGCAGGAACGCCGTATGGAACGCAGGCAGCAGGAAAAATTAGAGAATAGGGAAAAAGAAAATGCCCAGAATCAGAAAAATGTTCAGGAAAAGCAAGTTAGTGAAAGTTATAACAATGAAAACAGCAGAACTGAAGGAGCAGTTCGCCAGGCTGGCAGCAACAGTCAGGGCAATAATCGCAGCGACCGTCCTGTGCAGGATAATAGTAGGAATTTTTCAAATAATGATCGCCCTGCGAGAAGAAATGGCGGGCAGGATAATAGATTTAAAAAGGGTGGAAGTAACAAGGACTTTATGCCCGAGAGTCCTGTCAAGGACAATGAGAAACACCGGGATGAAGAAAAACGCAGGATTTCTCAGGAGAAGGATAAACGTTCACGCAAAGATTTAATTTACGAAGAGGATGAGATGAACCTCAAAAACCGTAACAAGCCGGGACGTTTCATCAAACCTGAGAAGAAGGTGGAGGCGGTTGTTGAGGAGCAGATTAAGGTAATTACTCTTCCTGAATCCTTAACCATCAGAGATCTTGCAGATAAGATGAAGATCCAGCCTTCTGCTATTGTTAAAAAACTTTTTATGCAGGGACAGATTGTTACTGTCAATTCGGAAATCAGCTTTGAGGATGCCGAGAACATTGCAATAGAGTATGAGATTATCTGTGAAAAGGAAGTAAAGGTAGACGTAATAGAAGAACTTCTGAAAGAGGAAGAGGAAGACGAGAGCAAGATGGTACAAAGACCGCCTGTAATCTGTGTCATGGGCCATGTTGACCATGGTAAGACGTCTCTTCTTGATGCAATCCGTAAGACAAATGTGACAGACAAGGAAGCCGGTGGTATTACGCAGGCAATCGGTGCATATACAGTTACTGTAAATAATCAGAAGATTACTTTCCTGGATACACCCGGCCACGAAGCATTTACCGCTATGCGTATGCGTGGTGCCAACTCAACAGATATCGCAGTATTGGTTGTGGCAGCCGATGACGGTGTTATGCCACAGACTATAGAAGCTATCAACCATGCCAAGGCGGCAGGTATTGAAATAATTGTAGCAGTAAATAAAATAGATAAACCCAATGCCAACATAGACAGGGTTAAGCAGGAAATGACCGAATATGAGCTGATTCCGGCAGACTGGGGCGGCTCCACGGAGTTTGTGCCTGTTTCCGCCAAGTCCGGTGAGGGTATAAGCAACCTGCTTGAGACAATCCTGCTTACAGCAGAGATTCTTGAACTTAAAGCTAACCCGAACAGACACGCAAGAGGTCTCGTAATCGAGGCAGAGCTGGATAAGGGACGCGGGCCTGTGGCAACCGTACTTGTACAGAAGGGTACACTCCATGTAGGTGATTTTATCTCCGCAGGAGCCAGCCATGGTAAGGTTCGTGCAATGATAGACGATAAGGGCAGAAGGGTAAAAGAAGCATTGCCTTCCATGCCGGTTGAAATATTGGGACTTTCCGACGTGCCAAGTGCAGGAGAGGTATTTATAGTACACGAAAACGACAAATCTGCAAAATCCTATGCCGATACTTATATGTCTCAGCATAAAGAAGAAATGCTTGCAGATACTAAGTCCAGGATGTCTCTTGATGATCTGTTCAATCAGATTCAGGAAGGAAACTTAAAGGAACTCAACCTTATTGTCAAAGCAGACGTACAGGGAAGCGTAGAAGCTGTAAAGCAGAGTCTTATGAAACTTTCCAACGACGAGATTGTGGTTAAGTGTATACACGGCGGTGTAGGTGCAATAACAGAATCCGATGTTACACTTGCTTCGGCTTCATCCGCAATCATTATCGGTTTCAATGTAAGACCTGATGCAACTGCCAAGTCAATTGCAGAGCGTGAGGGAGTGGATGTCAGACTTTACAAGGTCATCTACCAGGCAATCGAAGATATTGAGGCCGCAATGAAGGGTATGTTAGACCCTGTATTTGAGGAAAAAATCATTGGTCATGCAGAAGTGCGTCAGATATTCAAGGCTTCAGCAATTGGTAATATTGCCGGTTCATACGTATTGGACGGTGAATTCCAGAGAGGATGCAAGATACGTATAACCAGAGAAGGCGAGCAGATTTATGAAGGCGCCCTTGCGTCACTCAAGAGATTTAAAGATGATGTCAAAGAAGTCAAGGCAGGTTTCGAATGTGGTCTTGTATTCGAAGGCTTCGACCAGATGCAGGAGCTTGATATTATAGAGGCATATATAATGGTTGAAGTACCCAGAACTTAAATCTATTTCGATAGCCAAAACCAAAGTTCGTCAGTTAAAAAGGAGTAAACATGCGTAAAAACAGTCTTAAAAACAACCGCATCAATGTCGAAGTCCAACGCGCCCTCGCCGAAATTATCCGCGGTGAACTAAAGGATCCAAGAATCGGTGAACTTACTTCCGTAGTTGCAGTAGAGGTTGCTCCGGATTTAAAGACGTGTAAGGCATATATAAGTGTACTCGGTGATGAAAAAGTGCAGGCGGAGACTTATGCAGGCCTAAAAAGTGCGGAGGGTTTTATTAGGAATCAGCTTGCACGGAAAATAAATTTGCGCAATACTCCGCAGATAAATTTTATTATGGACCAATCGATTGCATACGGAGTCAGTATGTCTAAATTGATTGACGATGTTAATAACTCTTAAAGGGGGCATCTTTTTATATGAATATAGCAGATGAAGTAAAGTATGCCAAAACTATTGGGATCAGCGGTCATGTGCGACCGGATGGAGACTGCGTCGGTTCGGTTATGGGACTGTATCTTTATCTTAAAAAGTCATTGCCGAAGGCGCAGATAGACATATACTTGGAACAACCGGCAGACATATTTAACTGCATTTGTGATATTGATAAAATTTGTTCGGATTTTAGTACTGAAAAAGAATTTGATGCTTATTTTGCCTTGGATTGCAATTTGGAAAGACTGGGCGAAGCAGAGCATATTTTTAAAAAAGCGGAAAAAAGGATAAATATTGACCATCATATAAGCAATCCGGGCTGCGGCCTTCTCAATTTCCTGGAACCGGAGAGAAGCTCCACCTGTGAGTTATTATATGAATTGATGGATAAATCTCAGATAGATGAGGAAATTGCTAAAGCACTTTATATCGGTATTATTCACGATACCGGGGTTTTTCAATACTCCAATACTTCGCCCAGGACACTGGAAATAGCATCGGAATTAATTAAATTTGGATTTGATTTTTCGAAGATTATTAGTGAGACGTTTTATGAAAAAACCTATCTCCAGAGTCAGATAATGGGCAGGGCTATTCTTGAAAGCATCCGCTTTATGGGCGGGAAATGCATTTTCAGTATAGTAAGTAAGAAGAATATGGATTTTTATATGGTTACGCCCAAAGACCTTGACGGTATTGTAAATCAACTTATGAGCGTCAAAGGGGTTGAATGCGCTATCTTTATGTATGAGACCAAGCCTATGGAATATAAGGTGAGTATGCGCTCCGGCGGTCATGTGGATGTGGCTGATGTTGCGGTGAGATTCGGCGGCGGCGGTCATGTACGGGCGGCAGGCTGTACAATGCATGGCACCCACCATGATGTCATTAACAATCTGGCCGTATATATAGAAGAGCAGCTGAAAGAGGAATGAGAGATTTAGATGTATCATGGAATAATTAACATATATAAAGAAGCAGGATATACGTCGCATGATGTTGTGGCGAAACTGCGTGGGATATTAGGGCAGAAAAAGATAGGACATACAGGAACTTTAGACCCGGATGCAACAGGTGTGCTTCCGGTATGTCTGGGTGTGGGAACGAAGCTTTGCGATATGCTTACCGATGAGGATAAAGAGTATGTAGCAGAGCTTTATCTTGGTGTGACAACAGATACACAGGATATGAGCGGGACCGTACTATCACGTGAGGATGTATCGATAGACGAGGAACGGCTTAAGGAAATCATATATTCCTTTCAGGGTGAATACGAACAGCTTCCGCCAATGTATTCCGCACTCAAGGTCAACGGCAAAAAGCTATATGAGCTGGCCAGAGAAGGCAAGACAGTTGAGCGCAGGACAAGAAAAGTCCGTATAGAAGAAATAGAAATATTGGAACTTAATCTGCCGCTTGTCAAGATGAGAGTCGTATGTTCCAAAGGTACTTACATCCGTACTCTGTGTGACGATATCGGAAGGAAAGCAGGTTGCGGCGGTGCAATGCAATCACTGGAGAGAACACGTGTAGGGCGCTTTTTGATAAAGGATGCACTTACTCTTGACAGGGTACAGGAACTGGTTGTAGGAGACGGTATAGATGGGGAATATGTAGAAACCAAGGTAGATATCGAAGATCACATTGTTTCTCCGGATGGAATGTTTTCGGAACTTGATAAGCTGAAAGTTAAAAAGGAATATCACAAACTGTTACAAAACGGTAATTGTTTTGATTTAAATGTGGTTTACATAACTGAGTCGTCTATAGGTGCGGTATCTGAGTTTTATATATCTAAGGATAATCTCCCTGCGGATAGCGAAAGATTTTGCGTATATGATGAAAACGGAAAGTTTTACGGAATATACCGCTTTGAAAGTAAGGACAGGCTGTTTATGCCGGTAAAGATGTTTATTACGGATTAATAGTCTGCTGTTGAGTGTTGAAAGGTTACAGGCATTTGTCGGCTGTAGGAAAGGCGCGGTTATAGATATGCGTATTATACAGGGAACAACGGATTTTAAGCTGGAAAATAGAAGTGCGGTTGCGATTGGCAAGTTTGACGGTATGCATTTAGGGCATCAAAAGCTGCTTAACAAGGTGTTGGAACAGAAAGATTTGGGTCTGTTATCGGTTATTTTTACTTTTGACCCGGCTCCGGAGGCTTTTTTCAGAGGCAGACTGCTTCAAGGACTGATGACCAAGGAAGAGAAGAGGCTTGCCTTTGACAAACTTGGAATAGATGTGTTAATAGAATTTCCAATGAATATGGAAACAGCAGCAACAGAGCCGGAACGTTTTGTTACGGAATATCTTATAGGTAAGCTTGGTGCAGCGGTCATAGTTGCCGGTACGGACATATCTTTTGGCAATAAGGGGGCCGGAGATGCAGAGCTCCTTAAGCGTATGGCCAAGCCAAACGGATATCATGCCGAAATCATAGATAAGGTGACTTTCGAGGGTCAGGAAATCAGCTCTACGCTGATTCGCGATACAGTAAGGCGGGGAGATATGGAAAGTGTAACCCTGCTTATGGGTGAACCCTATCAGATAAGCGGAATAATCTCGCATGGAAGACGATTTGGAAGAACGCTTGGTATGCCTACCGCAAACCTTATTCCATCCGAAGAAAAATTACTTCCACCTTCGGGAGTCTACTATTCTTATGCATGGCTGGAAGGTGTGAAATATAAGGCTATTTCCAATATAGGCTGCAAACCGACGGTGACAGACGACAAAATCATGGGAGTGGAGACCTATGTCTACGACTTTGATGATGCTATATACGGAAAAGAATTGACCGTTGAACTCCTTTCATTCAAAAGGCCGGAGATGAAGTTTACAAGTGTCGAAGCTCTTAAAGCACAGATGCAAAAAGACATCAGTGAGGGAAGGCGATATTTTGAAAACTGAAATCAGTCTCGGCCAAGCGACAAACGACAAATTTCAAATTAGTCTTGTCATAGTTCCTTATTTATCTTACAATAGAAGTGAATTTTCTTTTAAATCGGAGTACTAGGGAAGGATAAAAGATAAACATGAGTCTGGAGATAATTCTTTCGATGGCGGGCGGTCTTGGCCTGTTCCTGTTTGGAATGAGGGTCATGAGTGAGAGCATTGAGAAAGTTGCCGGCGCCAAACTTAGACAGATATTGGAACAATTAACAACTAATCGTTTTACCGGAATTTTAGTAGGAGCTGCCTTTACTGCCATTATCCAGTCATCGTCAGCCTGTACTGTCATGGTAGTCAGTTTCGTAAATTCTGGTCTGATGAATCTGTATCAGGCAGCCGGAGTCATATTCGGTGCCAACATCGGTACAACAGTCACTTCACTTTTGGTTTCCTTTAAATTAGAAAGAATAGCACCTGTTATTTTATTGGTAGGTGTAATAATGGCTATGGTGTGTAAAAGGCAGAAGAACAGGAAATATGCCGAAATTATTATCGGTTTTGGTATTCTGTTTATGGGCTTAAGCACTATGTCAGGCGCTATGTCCGGTATGAAGGATTCACAGGCAGTACTTGATATGTTTGCTTCCTTGAATTCACCGATTATTGCGATTTTGCTGGGAACGGTATTTACTGCGATAGTACAGAGCTCATCGGTTACGGTCAGCATCATGGTTTTAATGGCCAATCAGGGACTGCTGGGGCTTGACATGTGTATGTTCATTATCTTAGGCTGTAATATCGGCGCCTGCATGTCGGCGCTGCTTGCATCGCTTACCGGTAAAAAAGATGCTAAAAGAGCGGCATCAATTCATCTTATTTTCAATGTTATAGGAACCGCAATAGTATTTGTTATATTTATGCTGGGTGTGGACAGTGTAGTAGCTGCGCTGTCATCGGCTGCTCATGATGATGCGGGACGTGTTGTAGCTTATGCACATATAGCGATTAAGATATTCCAGGTTATTATAATGTCACCTTTTATAGGTGCAATAGTCAAACTCACTTATGTAGTTGTACCGGGTGATGATCAGAAGATTGGCTATCGTGAAAGCCACCAGCTTAAGTACATAGGTGAAAAGGTGGTATTTAATCCCGCCACGGCAATAGTTGAAGTTATCAAGGAATTGGACCGTATGGCATCTTTGGCCAGCGAAAATCTGAATCGTGCTATGAATGCACTTGTAACTATGGATGAAGAAGAGATTGAAGAAGTATATGCTGTTGAGGAAAATATAGATTTCCTAAGCCATGCAATTTCAGATTATCTGGTAAAGATCAATCAGACAACTCTGCCTATAGAGGATTTGAAGAACATAGGCGCTCTTTTCCATGTGGTTAACGATATCGAACGTATCGGGGACCATGCTGAGAATATAGCGGCGGCAGCCCGAAACAGGATAGAGGCAGATGTTTCCTTAAGCAGGGATGCTCAGATGGAACTTGGCAGTATGCTTGATATGGTCAATACAATACTCAGATTTTCTATGGAAATGTTTGCAAAAAGTTCAGGTGAGCACGAAGAAGATGTGAATCATCTTGAAGAGGCAATAAATGAAAAAGAGAAAGAGCTTCAAAAGAAACATCTGGAGCGTTTGACCAATAATGAGTGTACGCCGGAGGCCGGGGTTCTGTTCTCTGATGTCACATCAGGTCTTGAAAGGATTGCCGCACATGCCGTTAATATTGCTTTTGCCACGGTAAGTATGGATGTATAAGCTTAAATGTCTTTATGAAGCAGTCAGTCAGCATTTAGAAAGGAAGTAACAAAAATGAAGTATAATTGGGGAGATTCATGGGATGGCTTCGATGACAAGCAGTATGTATATGATGAGGATAAGGAAAAAAAATGGCGTACCGGTATCTGGAAAATATTGGCTTGTATCATGTTACTTGTAATTATATATATTGTTAAAGACCATATTGATGAAATCCGTTATGTAAATAAAGGAACTATGATAGAGGCGGAATATGATGCCGAAAAAGGGATTGCACGATATAGGGACGATAACGGTAATCTGCACATATATAATCTTAGCAGTTATTATGTTGCAGCTGATGATAACGGGACAGTACAGATGTATTATATAGGAAGTCTTAATTATGCAAGACCACGCAATTCTTTAGTTTCACGGTTGTTTTTTTATTTCTTGTTCGGAGGACTGCTTGTATTATGCATATGGAGATGTAAGAAAAACAGTTAATAATACTTGACACGTAAATATAAAATTGCTATAATAACAACACATTTGTAATATTTGTAACAATTGCGTAATAATTATAGCAATAAATGTAATTGTTTCGTTAAATATAGAAAGGCAAGGTTATAATTAATGAAACGTAAGAAATTGTGCTGCTTTTTGACCTTTGTCATGCTATGTCAGCCTGCAAGAATATGGGCGGCAGAGGCAGATGTCAGTGCACAGACTCAGATACAGGATGAAGTTGAAACAAAAGACGGACATTCTACGTTGCAGTCGGTTCTGGACGTAATGTCGGTAGGCATAGATGCAGTGGTAGACAGTTCAAATTCAGCGCTTATTGAAGAGGATACGGAAGCTGATAACGAAATCAAGTATAATGATATTATCGAAGAAGCGGATACAGTTTCAGGAATCGCTGATGCATTAGGTGAACCTATCGGAATATCCTCACTGGTTGAGGCTGATAAGTCCAGAGAAGAATATGCTAAGGCATATGAAGATGCTAAAAATGCTAACTGGGGTTATACCAACTTAGGTATAGCTGATGTAGATAATAATTTGAACATCAGGGCAATTGCCGCAGAGGATGGTAAACTTGTAGGAAAGCTTCCCAAGGATGCAGCCTGTGAAGTGCTCGATTCCGATGGAACATGGGCACATATTAAATCCGGCAATGTAGAAGGCTATGCAAGCTGTGATTATCTTATTACAGGAGTAGCTGCGAAGCGCAGGGCAGAGGAACTTGTTTCCACTATAGCAACGGTTACTACCGATACCTTAAAAGTAAGGGCTGAGGCTAATACCGATTCTGAGGTTATTACACTGGTTCCTAACGGAGAGCAGTTAGAAGTAGTGGAATCCGAGGGAGAATGGGTTAAGGTTTATCTGGATGATCAGGAAGTATATGTATATGCTGATTATGTTGAGGTAGATGCCAAGTTGAATACGGCGATTACAATGACAGAGCTTCTCTATGGTCAGGGTGTTTCAGATGTACGTGTTGATTTGTGCCAGTATGCCAAGGAATTTCTTGGTAATCCATATGTATGGGGAGGAACCAGCCTTACCAAGGGAGCGGATTGTTCCGGTTTTGTCCTTAGTGTATTTAAGAAATTCGGTGTTTCTCTTCCGCATTATTCAGGATCACAGGCAAACTGTGGAACCAAGATCAGTCTTTCCGAAGCTAAGCCGGGAGATCTTATATTCTACGGAAACGGTAAACGCATCAACCATGTGGCTATTTATATCGGAGGCGGTCAGGTTATCCATGCCAGCAGTCCGAAGACAGGTATTAAGATTTCCAATGCAACTTACAGGACTCCGATTAAGATAGTAAGGATTTTGCAGGATTAAAGTAACTGAGATTATAAAGAATATAAAGTATGTTTTACAAATTATGAGTTATTAATTATAATAAGAGCTGTCCGGTATTGATATCCGGATAGCTCTTTATGTGCTTTATTAATATATATTATCAAGGGAAAATATTAACGATATAACGATAAGAAAGGGCCACAATATGGGAATATGGGCAAAGTGTAAGACCGGGCTTAAAGGCAGACTACCTCAATATATGCTCAATTTACTGATGCTTTTCATCTTCTGGGGAGGACTCCTTAGAAAAAGTTATAATTACGATACCGTATATCATATGGTAGTTGGTGATGCCGATGTCGTGACCAGAATCAGAGGCGGAAGATATGCCGCAGCATTAATAGATTATCTGCTTCTTAAACTGGGACTTCGTACAACCAGTAATATCAGCGTTACAATATTTTTAACCTTAATTGTATTTGCAGCGGCAATGCTTATGATGCAGATATTATTTGAACGGTATATGCCTGATGATATATTGGCTAAGGCAGGGTTTTACTGCGGGCTTAATCTTGTGTTTTTAAATGTGCTGTTTGCAGAATTGCTGATGTTTAGTGAATATAGCATATACTTTGCTTTTTCCTATCTGGCGGCAACTGCAGGAGTATTTTACTTTGTAAGACGCAGATATCTGCCTATGCTGATTATGTATGTTACCGCGGTGTCTTTTTATCAGAATGCCATAGTCTATGCGGCTATTCTGGCTGCCTTTTATATCTATCTGGATGAGAAAACGCTGTTGTCGCTAAAAGCTGTTGTACGTGAGGCAGCGGCAGTTGCGGTCTGTATGTTAATAGGCGTGCTTGATCTGCTTAGTATAAGGGTTTTGGAGCGGCTTGATATGATTCCGCTTTCCGCTAAGGTGTCGGGAATGGGAAATATATCTGAGAAGCTTTCGGCGGTGGCGTCAAGCTTTGTATCATTAAATAAAAATGCCGCAGGAATATTTCCTAATTTGTGGCTGCCACTGATATTTGTGGCAATTATCTGGATGACGATAATTTATAGCCGGATAAAAGAACAGGATTTTTCGGGTATAATTTTTCTGTTTATTGTATGCTTAGGAAGTTATGCATTATTATATATTATACCCTTTGCATCAATAGACTTTTATTTCCCGCCGAGGCTGTCTTTTTGCTTTTTTATGGTAAATGGACTTCTTCTGGTTTCGTCATATGCCGTAAGCATTAAAAGTCTTCATAGGCTGCTTGGAATGGTGGGGATTTTATATATTCTGCTGCATTTTTTCTTCGCCGGTTTAATAGTTTCGGATCATTTTGTGAGCAATTCACTTGATGAAGTATATGTAAATATGCTGTATGATGAGATATTGAGATATGAAAATGAAACAGGCATAGAGGTGACAAAAATTGCTGTTATGAAAGATGCTTATTCACCCTCCTCATACCCGCAGGTGAATTTTGTTTCGGGGCAGATAAACGAGAGAGTGATAGATGCGGTTCCGCTCTCGATCATTCAGGTAGTTACCGGCAGAGTTTTGGAAAGAGTAGATATGCCAAAGGATATAATCGAGCAATATTTTAAAGATAAAGACTGGGATTATTTTAGTCCGAAGGAACAGATCGTAATTGAGGGAGATACAGCCTACTGGTGCATATTCTAGAAATTAGTATTTAATTGACAGTAGTTCGCAATAAATTATGCGATGGAAATTGGTAACAAACAAATAAATACTCTTTTCTAACGTTTCTGAATATGATATAATAAACGTAAGCCTTGCGGCTAACGTTGCAAGAATTACTTTGTAATTCTTGTGAGATAGTATAGGTTGAGTTGTTTTAGTCAGGTTTACAGGTAGAAAGTAGTTGAGATAAATGAAATATAAGAAAATTAATGAAGCAACTATTCAATGTATTATTTCAGAAGAAGATATGGAAGAGTACGGACTTACTATTGCGGATATCTTTGAGCGGAATGAAAAGGGTGAAGGCTTCTTGCGTGATGTAGTGGAAAGGGCTCATGATGAAGTCGGTTACAGGCTCAAGGGTGATAATATTGCAATGCAGATTACTCCTATTCGTGATGAAGGACTTGTGATTACTTTTTCCGATGCAGGAATTGCAGGATTTCAGAATATGCTTGAGCATATTAAAGAAGTACTTTCAGGAATTGATCCGGAGAGTATGCGTGATGCAATCAGGGCATTGTCGGATAAGGATACACAGCAGAAAAATAATCTGGAGGATACCTGCCGTATATTTATATTCTCGTCACTTAATCATGTGATGCGTTACTGCATTTCCATACCATCGGATTTGACGGTAAGAAGTCATCTTTATAAAGAAAGAGAATTTTATTATCTTGTTATTGAGAAGAATCGCCTTTCTAAGAAGAATTTTAATAAGATAAGTGCGCAGGCGGTAGAATTCGCAGGTCTGATCGTACCGACAGAGGAAAAACTCATTTATCTGGGCGAACATGGAGAGTGCATGATAAAAGACAGGGCAGTCAGCCGGATGCGTCAGATATATCAGTAATTTATATACATAATAGCGATTAAATGTATATGATATATCGGCAACATGTGCGATGTGATTATGTGCTATTGATATGATTATAATACTATGATACATTATATGATAATGATTAAATGTCTGCATGTGAGAGCATGCAGACTGTTTTTGTGATAAAGTGTTGACCAATGTAATAAATAATCTGAGAGGAACTTAATTATTATGGAGGAAAATAGACTTAAATTTAGTGAGTCCGGAGTTGATAAGCGGATTATCCGGGCAGTGGAAGAGATGGGTTATGACTATATGACACCGATTCAGGAACAGGCAATCCCTGTTTTTCTTACGGGAAAAGATGTGATCGGACAAGCTCAGACCGGTACGGGTAAGACAGCGGCCTTTGGCATTCCTATTCTTCAAAAAATCAATCCTGATAACAGGAATCTCCAGGCCATTATTTTATGTCCAACCAGAGAGTTGGCAATTCAGGCTGCAGATGAGCTGCGTAAGTTTTCTAAATATATGCATGGAATCAAGATATTGCCTATATACGGAGGACAGGATATTGGAAGACAGATTAGGAATCTTAAGGGAGTTCAGGTTGTTGTAGGTACACCGGGACGTGTTATGGACCATATGCGCCGCCATACAATGAAAATGAACGGTATTCACACCGTGGTACTGGATGAAGCGGATGAAATGCTCAATATGGGTTTTCGCGAGGACATAGAGACTATTCTGAAGGAAGTACCACAGGAGAGACAGACCGGACTTTTTTCTGCTACCATGCCTAAGCCGATTCTTGATATTACCAAGATGTATCAAAAGGATGCTGTCTTTTTAAAAATGACTCCTAAGGAAATTACAATATCCCTGATTAAGCAGGCATATTATGTGGTGCAGCACAAAAATAAGGAAGAGGTTTTATGCCGGCTTATGGATTATTATGACCCTGCCAGAGCTTTGATTTTCTGCAATACAAAGCGTATGGTAGATGAACTTACCGAGAACCTGAAAAAGAGAGGTTATGCGGTGGAGGGACTGCATGGTGATCTTTCGCAGCATCAGAGGGATACCGTTATGAATCTTTTTAAAAACGGAAATGCGGCAGTATTGATTGCTACGGATGTGGCGGCAAGAGGAATCGATGTTGACAATGTAGAAGCAGTCTTTAATTATGATGTGCCCGATGATATAGAATATTATGTACATAGAATAGGAAGGACCGGAAGGGCAGGCAAAACGGGGCGTTCATTTACACTTGCAACCGGCAGGGATATCCGTAAGATTCGTGAAATCGAGAGAATATGCCATACCAAGATCAGAGAAAGAAAAGTTCCTGCCGCAATGGATATTACCGCCAGAAAGGCAGATAAGATTTTAAATGAATCGGAAGAAGTGATTGCAGGCCAGGATTTATCAAAGGCTATAAAGTTTCTGGAAGAACGCATTGCATTGGGAGAGCATGATGCGCTTCAATATGCGGCGGCCTTTATGAAGATGAAACTCGGTGATGACATTCAGGATATTAAATCGGAGCGTTCGCGCACAGATTGGCTGCCACGCGGGAGGAAGAGCAGAGACAGCGATTATACAAAAGCGGAACGAGGAAAGTCTGAAAAGAATAAGCAGGATAAGACTAAGTCCGGAAAGAATATTATTGACCGTAGTAGTCAAAAGAAAGATAAATCAGGAAAAGAAAAGTTCGGAAAAGAAAAACCTGATAAAAGACATAAAGATAAATCTTATGACAGAAGAGAAGCGGAATTGAATACAAGATATTCCGCACTTAGAATTAAGACAAAAAAGCAAAATTAATAAGAATCACAGTACCAGCTCCCGGCCATGTTCTTTTAACCACTTTCTGGCATTGCGGTAATCCGGATAGGCAGCTTCCACAGCCTGCCAGAAAGCTTTGGAGTGATTCATATGGGTTAGGTGGCAGAGTTCGTGAACCACAACATAATCCAGTATTGCAGGGGGTGCAAGCATAAGCCGCCAGTTAAATGAAAGAGTACCTTTGCTGCTGCAGCTTCCCCATCTGGTTTTCTGGTCGCGTATGGAAATACGTTTATATGTACCGCCTGTAATGGTATTATAATAGGCGGCTCGTTTGGGGATATAGGATCGGGCTGCTTCTTTATATCGTGATTCGAGGGCTTTCCTTTGTATCTCTGATAAATCGGAGCGCGGTTTGCTGTTAATATTTTCACGGATTTTCAAATAATGAGTGATTATCCAGTGGCTTTTTTCTTCTGCAAGCTGCATTATCTGCCGATTGCCGGTACGAAGCGGTACACGGAATATGATGGAAGCATCTTCATTTATGGAGATAGAGCAGGTTTTTCTTTTGCTTTTTATAACGGTATACGGAAGCTCATATACGGTTCCGTTATATGAAATTGTGAGGGTTTGCATTATGGTCCGGGACTCCTTTAACAGGGTTATTTGTAAGAGTTTTATTGTTTGAGTTATTTTTGCAGTTTGCTTTTTATTTATTTATGGATATCATTTTAGCATATTTCATTTGTAAATCAATAGTATATATGTTAGTATGAATGTTGGGTGTTTATTTTAATTGTTAATTTAATGTAGGAGCGATAGCATGTATGACTTGAAAAAAGAAGACATGAATGTAGAACATAATAATCATACAAGAAACAGGGATAAAGAACGTGCAATTCAGCAAGCTAAGCGCAACAGACAGATAAAGATGTATAAAGTCTGTTTTGCAGCGGTCATCATACTTATTATATGTGCAGGTTGTGGCGCAATAATCTGGAATCTCCCTTCTTTGAGGCTTTCAAGAAAGCTCATTGCCGGGGATAAGTATACTGAAAACGGAGATTATGCAAAGGCAAACGATTCTTATGAAGAGGCGCTTAAAATTGATTCCGGTACGGTTGATGCATATCGCTGCCTTGCCAACAATGATTTAGAGCAGGATAACAGTAGGGCGGCTAAGGAAATTCTGTATTCCGGCTGGGAGAATACTCAGGATGAGAGCCTTTTGCATTATTACTGTGTTGTAATATTAAATGAAGCGGTTGCACAGATTAATGAAAAGAAGTGCAGTCTGGAAACGGTCGATAAATGCCTTCAGGTATTGAATATTGAGAAAGATAATGAGGATGCACTCTATCTTTTGGATATATGCTATAACAGACTTTATACCGGAAGATATGAGGATGAATTCACCGCTTTTCTGGAGGATACCGCTATGGAAGAAGATGCGGCAGAACAAGTATCAATAAGTGATATATTGATTGACAGCCTTTCTTTTGAGGATATCTCAGATGATGCTCTGACAAGCAGTATTTCAAAAGATGCTTCACGATATGGAAATTATGAAAATCAGCTTCGGAGCCTGCTTTCATTGTATGAAGAGACGGACTCAGAGGCGCTTAAAAGAATAATTGCACAATATGCATTGCTCGATATGGAATATGTTCATTTTAGCGTTAATAATTTGATGAAATATCATAAATTGCTAAGGGATGTATACGAGACCGTTCAGGATAAGTCAATAGAAGAATTGCTGGAATGTCTCACTCAGGCAATAAAAGTACAGGAAGATTTTGCCGATATATTTACAGAATTTGCACAGGGTAATTATGAAAGTGCCAAAGACTTCATAGTAAGTGATACATATGTAAATTTGAGAGATTCTTTTATAAACGGAGACAGCGGTTATTGGGAAGGAAATGCCGCAGTTCCGCTCAATCAGGATCAGATGGTGCTCCATAAGACAGATGAGGGTTTTAAATTCTTTTATCCGGGCTTTGATGATTATGAGAATACACGGGGCGTGATTACCATATGGGGAAGCAGACAACTTGATAACGGAGTTCAGCGGACAACTATATCATATGAACCTGCTTCTCAAAACGGAGAATACTATCCTCATAAAGAATATGAAATAAGCTATGAGTACAGTAACGTACTTAAAAACGGTACTGATGTAAAAATGAACTACCGTCTTAATACTAATACAACCACAGAGGACGGCAAAGAAACCGAAGCTATAGGTGATTGGGGCGGAGCGCATGAGTGGAAGACCAGTTATTAATATTTTATAAAAGGAGATTAAAAAAATGGCAAAGAAACCCACAGTATTAATGATTTTAGATGGCTACGGCTTAAATGAAAGAAAAGATGCCAACGCGGTTGCACAGGCTAAAACACCGGTTATGGACAAACTGATGTCGGAGTGTCCTTTTGTTAAAGGAAATGCAAGCGGAATGGCAGTGGGACTTCCCGATGGACAGATGGGAAACTCTGAAGTCGGTCATCTGAACATGGGTGCAGGACGCATCGTATATCAGGAACTGACCAGAATAACCAAAGAGATTCAGGATGGTACATTTTTTGAGAATCCCGCACTTCTTGATGCAGTGAACAACTGTAAGAAGAACGATTCATCACTTCATATGTACGGATTATTATCAGACGGTGGCGTGCACAGCCATAACACCCATCTATATGGGTTGCTCGAGCTTGCAAAAAGAAGCGGTTTATCCAAGGTTTACGTACATTGTTTTATGGATGGCCGTGATACACCTCCTATGAGTGGAAAAGGTTTTATTGAAGACCTGGAAGCAGAAATGAAAAAAATAGGCGTCGGTGAGGTTGCAACCGTAACAGGCCGTTACTATGCAATGGACAGGGATAACAACTATGACAGAGTAGAAAAAGCTTATCTGGCGCTTACTAAAGGCGAAGGAGTCGCTGCGGACAGTGCAACAGGCGGCATTCAGGCATCTTATGATAAAGAAGAAACCGACGAATTCGTAAAGCCGATTGTAGTTATGAAAAACGGCGCTCCGGTTGCCACAATAAAAGATGGAGATTCTGTTGTATTCTTTAACTTCAGACCCGACAGGGCAAGAGAGATTACCAGAAGCTTCTGCGATAATGATTTTACAGGATTTAACAGGGAAAAGAGACTGGATATAACATATGTATGTTTCTCCGACTACGACCCGACTATTCCGAACAAAGAAGTTGCTTTCCATAAAATCTCGGTTACCAATACCTTTGGCGAGTGGCTGGCGGCTAACAATATGAAACAGGCAAGAATTGCAGAAACCGAAAAATATGCGCATGTTACATTCTTCTTCAACGGTGGTGTGGAGGAACCGAATGAGGGCGAGGACAGAATTCTTGTAAATTCGCCTAAGGATGTTGCAACTTATGACTTAAAGCCTCAGATGAGTGCATATGAGGTGTGCGACAAACTGGTGGGAGCAATCAAATCCGGAAATTATGACGTAATAATAATTAACTTTGCCAATCCCGATATGGTTGGTCATACCGGAGTAGAGGCAGCTGCAATCAAGGCTGTTGAAGCAGTAGATGAATGTGTAGGAAAAGCTGTGGATGCAATCAGGGAAGTGGACGGCGTAATGTTCATCTGCGCAGACCACGGAAATGCCGAGCAGCTTGTTGACTATGAGACAGGGGCGCCTTTTACCGCCCATACTACCAACCCTGTACCCTTCATTCTGGTGAATGCGGACCCGGCTTATAAGCTTCGTGAGGGAGGTTGCCTTGCAGATATCGTTCCGACCTTGATTGAGCTTATGGGTAAGGAACAGCCAAGCGAGATGACAGGTAAGTCACTGCTTGTAAAATAGTTGTATATAAATAAGGAGCTGTCAAGGCAGCTCCTTTTATCCTAATCAAAATCCCTGCGATTATATTTCTCTTCACAATATTTACAACGGTAAATTTCTTCTTTCTCGTCAGCCAGAACAAAAATATGTGGAAGTTCCTGTTCAATGGAAGTTATACATCTTGGATTTTTGCATTTTATGATATTCTTAATTTCCTTGGGGAGAATCAAATCCTTTTTATCAACAAGTTCTCCGTCTTTAATTACATTTACTGTTATATTATGGTCAATAAATGCCAGAACATCCAGGTTAAGAGTATTTATATCACACTCTACTTTAAGTATGTCCTTTTTTCCCATCTTATTGCTGCGGGCATTTTTGATGATTGCCACCATACAGTCCAGCTTGTCCAGCTGCAGATGGTGATATATCGACAGGCTCTTGCCTGCCTCTATATGATCGAGTACAAAACCTTCTTCTATTTTTCCTACATTTAACATATTGATCCTCCATTTCTGTTCAGGTTATAATTTGATAAATTAATTGATATATTAATGCGTGGCTATATCTGGATGTTCAATAACGTAAGTATCAGAGCCATTCTAACGTACACCCCGTACTGCACCTGTTTAAAGTAAACCGCCCTCGGGTCATCGTCTACTTCTACTGAAATCTCGTTTACACGCGGAAGGGGATGCAGTACCAGCATATCGTCTTTCGCCATTGCCATCTTAGTCTTATTAAGTATATAGAAATCCTTCAAGCGTACATAGTCTTCTTCATTAAAGAAACGCTCACGTTGAACGCGGGTCATATAGAGCAAGTCAAGATTAGGCATACATTCTTCCAGACGGATTACCTCTTCGTAATCAATCCATTTTTCCTTAAGCATATCTGTAATATAGTCAGGAACCTTAAGTTCCGGCGGAGATATGAAAATAAAGTGTATGTCAGGATATCTGACCAATGCATCAATAAGTGAATGAACGGTACGTCCAAACTTAAGGTCACCGCAGAGTCCGATTGTGAAGTTGCCGAGCCTTCCTTTGAGAGAACGGATTGTTAAAAGGTCCGTAAGAGTTTGTGTAGGATGCTGATGTCCGCCGTCACCGGCATTTATGACAGGAATGCCGGATCTGCTTGCGGCAACCATAGGGGCGCCTTCCTTGGGATGACGCATTGCACATATATCGGCAAAGCAGGAGATGACTCTTATCGTGTCCGAAACACTCTCACCTTTGGAGGCGGAAGAGGAACCTGCATCCGAAAAACCAAGCACCTGTCCGCCCAGACTCAGCATAGCGGATTCAAAGCTTAATCTTGTACGTGTACTGGGCTCATAGAAACAGGTCGCAAGTTTTTTACCATCGCAGGCATGCGCATACTTTGCGGGATTTTTTTCAATATCATTTGCCAGATCAAAGAGTGAATCCAGCTCTTCGGTTGTAAAATCAAGGGGGTTCATTAGATGTCTCATTGGCATGTACTCCTTTCGTTTCTTTGATATATAGTTATTCAATGTAGTAATTCAAAAAAATAGAAGAGATATAATCTCTTCTATTTTAAAATAGCTATGATTGAAATGATAATAAATCCTCCACCGTTTTCCGTTTGGGAGCGGTTGGAGCCTCATCGGGATAACCTATCGGAATTAAGGCAACAAGTTCACGGTCTTCCGGCAATTCGAGCATGGACTCAATTTTCGCCTGATCAAATATGCCTAAAATAACGGAACCGATACCCTTATCATATGCTGCAAGACAAAAGGTCTGTGAAGCAACGCCTGCATCATACATCTGCCAGGTATCTTTACGCGGGGTAGTGAAAGAACCGTCTCTTTCATAACCGCATCTATTCTTAATGACAGTAACGGCAATCAGCATGGGTGCATTTTCAATTATATTTCCATTGCCGGGAAATGGAGTAGTACCTTCTTTGGCAATCTTATCCTTTAACTCTCCCTCTATGGCAATGTAGCGTGTAATCTGAGTATTCTTCCAGCTTGGTGCAAAAGAAGCTGCTTCTACGATTTCGGCAAGAAGCGCATGGTCAATCTTATCTGCCTTGAACTTACGGATGCTTCTGCGTCCTTTGATACATTCATTTACTGTCATAAGACACCTCCTTATAGTGGAAACTTATAGATACGAGTTTGGGCCGAAGGCACAAACTTGTGGGTTAAATTTTTGATTTGACCCTATATATTGTGTATATAATACCACAAACTTAACAGGGTTTCAATCCAAAAATGTTGTGGAAAAATTTTTATTATGATATAGTAGTATAAAGTGATTTTATTCAAAAGAAAGCAGGTGCATACATATGGAATATCAGGAAAAAAAAAGGTGGTTATTTTTCGGTTTACCTTTTACATTTACAAATTATACAATAGGTGAAGAAGTGATCACAATCAGAAGCGGGCTGTTAAATACCCGTGAAAATGACTGTTATATGTATAAGGTACAGGATGTGGAACTGGAAATAAGCCTGCCCGAGCGTATATTCGGACTGGGCACAGTTGTCTGCTATACGGGTGATACCACACATCCTACCCTTCGTATAGAGCATATCAAGAATTCCAGAGATATCAAGAATTTCATATTGAAGGAGTCGGAAGAGGCAAGGCGTAAGCGCCGTACCTTAAATACTCTGGATATAGGTTCAGCGCCATTAGATGATGCGGACCTGTAAAAGTCAGGACTATCACTTGCCTTTTGAGAGTCTGTCATTTTCCATAAGGAGACGTTCGAACAAAAGTCCGGAGACGAACCAGCAAGGTGTATAGTCAAGGCGTATTACCTTTCTGATGTTCCATCTGGAGCGCTCGTAATTCCATGGACAGAGTCCTTTTTTGGACAGCAGGGTTCCGGATACGAATTCACATAAAAAGATAATGCCTGTATATACCAGACCGCGGAATATGAAGTTTCTGCCTTTTAACATGCGGCCTATCGGGGTCAGGAAAGCTGCCAGTCCATATATGGGAAACATCCATATGGAAGTCCTTCCTGAGAGTTTTAAATCTCTTTTGCGCAGTGAGTGGAATGCCGTAAAGACGATTTCCAGACACCAGCCAAGCAGCCCGCAGTGAATAAAATTTTTGATAAAGTTTTTCATAATCATAGAATGCCCGGAACCTGTCGGTTCTATACAGGATAGAAAATTCCTGAAATGCAGTAAAAGGAGAATACAATGAACTATAAAGAGGCAACCGAATATGTGGAATCCCTGCAGGGATACGGTTGTGTGCCGGGGCTTGAGAGTATACGACAATTATGTTCTTATTTAGGTAACCCTCAGGATAGTTTGAAATTCGTGCATATTGCGGGTACAAACGGAAAAGGTTCCGTGCTTGCCTATGTATCTACTATACTTACGGATGCAGGTTATAAGGTGGGAAGATATATATCGCCGACAATAACAGATTACAGGGAACGGTTTCAGATAGACGGCAGGATGATTTCAAAACAGGGATTTTGCAAATATCTTGAGCCTGTAAAAGAGGCGGCAGAGCGTATGGTTTTGGACGGAAAACCGCACCCCACTCCTTTTGAGATAGAAACCGCAATAGCGTTTTTATATTTTCTGGATAAAAGATGTGATATTGTCATAATTGAAACCGGAATGGGAGGGGCCTTGGATGCAACGAATATCATAAAAACTCCGATATGCGTTGCCTTTACCTCAATAAGCATGGACCATATGGCATATCTTGGTTCATCTTTAGAAGAAATAGCCGCTAACAAAGCAGGTATTATCAAGGAAAATATTCCTGTGGTGTCGGTTTTGCAGAAACCGGAAGCGGCCAAAGTTATAGAAAATGAAGCCGGAGCGAAAAATTGTAATTTGATTATTGCCGACCCGGACAAAGCGGTTAACATAAAATACGGACTGACAAAACAGACTTTCAGTTATGGAAGATATAAGAAAATAGAGATTTCAATTCCGGGCAAATATCAGATACATAATGCGGTTACCGCAGTTGAGATAATTGACGTATTAAAGGAAAAAGGTTTCCAGGTATCCGATGAGGCGCTGCGCACCGGATTTGCTAAGACCAAATGGCCCGGACGTTTTGAGATAATCGGGAAGAAGCCTCTGTTTATTGCGGACGGAGCCCATAACGAGGATGCGGCGCTTAAACTTGCACAGTCCATAAGTTTTTATTTTACAAATAAAAGAATCATTTATATAATGGGAGTATTGAGAGATAAGGATTATAACAGTGTGATAAGCACAACTTATCAGTACGCCGAACAGATTATTACAGTGACGCCTCCGGCGTCTCCAAGGGCGCTTAGCGGATATGAACTTGCTAATGTTGTGAGAGAGTATCATAACAGCGTAACGGTAGCAGACAGTATGTTAGAGGCGGTTGAACTTGCCTATCTGCTTACCGGTAAAGATAAGGATACGGTAATTATTGCGTTCGGTTCCCTATCTTTCATCGGAGAGCTTACTAATATAGTAGAGCATAGGGATATGATCAGGAGAGATTCTCATGGTAAATCAGAAGAAAATTGAAGAAGCAGTGAAATTATTTTTGGAAGGCATCGGTGAGGATATTACCAGAGAAGGGCTTATAGAGACACCGGAGAGGATTGCCCGCATGTGTACCGAGCTTTTTGCCGGAATGGATGAGACTGCTAAGAATCATTTGCAAAAAACTTTTTCTGTAAGTAATAATGATATAGTGCTTGAGAAGGATATTACATTTTATTCGGTGTGTGAACATCATCTTCTGCCTTTTTACGGGAAGGCTCATATTGCATATATACCGGATGGTAAAGTAGTAGGACTTAGTAAACTTGCACGTACAGTGGAGGTTTACGCCAAAAGGCCTCAGATACAGGAGCAGATGACCGTACAGATTGCAGAGGCGCTTATGGAGCATTTAAGACCGAAGGGCGTTATGGTTATGCTTGAAGCTGAGCATATGTGTATGACTATGCGTGGAATAAGGAAACCGGGCAGCAGGACAGTAACAATAGCTAAGAAAGGCTGCTTTGAAGAAGAACCTAAATTGCAGGACTATTTTTTGCATTTGATAGGAGGGAAAATATGAAAATAGGAAATAAAGAATTTATCACAGGCAATACTTATGTAATGGGAATTTTGAATGTTACTCCTGATTCATTCTCAGATGGGGGCAGGTATATGAAGATGGACGATGCGCTTGCCCATGTGGAGGAAATGATTAAAGAAGGTATGGATATTGTGGATATTGGCGGAGAATCCACAAGACCGGGTTATACACAGATATCGGATGATGAAGAGATAAGCAGGGTAGTTCCTGTAATTGAGAGGGTAAAAGCTGAATTTGATATTCCGATATCTCTTGATACATATAAGAGCAAGGTCGCAAAAGCTGGCATCGATGCAGGTGCAGATATGATAAATGATATCTGGGGACTTAAACATGATGATAAGCTTGCAGAAGTAATAGTGCAGACAGGGGTACCGTGCTGTCTGGTACACAACCGTAAGGATGCGGATTATAAAGACTATATGAAAGAGATCTTACTGGATTTTGAGGAGTCTATAGAACTGGTGCGCAAGGCCGGGATTACAGATGATAAGATTATTCTGGATCCGGGAATCGGATTCGGTAAAACGTATGAAAATAATCTGGAAATCATTAGAAGACTTGAGGTTTTGCACAGCTTTGGATATCCGATCATGCTTGGTACAAGCAGAAAGTCCGTGATAGGTCAGGCACTTGATCTGCCTGAATCGGAACGTGTTGAAGGTACAATTGTTACGACTGCCTTTGCCGTAAAAAAAGGTGCAATGTTCTTAAGAGTACATGATGTAAAAGAAAATGTAAGAGCTATCAGAATGACAAGAGCAATTCTGGATGGAAGATAAAAACAGTAAAGGAGGATGGTTTTTATGGATGAAATTATTATTGAGAATTTGAAAGTTTATGCTTATCACGGAGTCTATCAGGAAGAGAATGAAAAAGGGCAGAATTTTTACATAAATGCCGTACTCTATATGGATACCAGAAGAGCGGGAAATGAGGATAAGCCTGAGTTTACTACCAGCTATGGAGATGTATGTCAGTTTATTTATAATTATGTCGGTAAGAATGTATTTAAACTGATTGAAGCGGTTGCAGAGAAGACTGCAGAAGCTGTACTTTGCGAATTTCCACTGATTGATGCAATTACGCTGGAGATACGTAAGCCTGAAGCTCCGATTGGCCTGGAATTTCAGTCGGTATCCGTAAGAGTAACCCGCAGATGGCATATGGCATGTATAGCAGTAGGCTCAAATATCGGAGACAGACAGAAATATATTGAAGGTGGCATTGAGGCACTTGCACAGGATAACAAATGCAAGGTAGTAAAGAGTTCAGAGTTAATACGAACAAAAGCATATGGAGAAATAGAACAGGATGAATTTTTAAACGGTGCGCTTGTAGTGAAAACACTGTATACACCGGAAGAACTGTTGAATAAAATACTGGAAATAGAAGCCGCTGCAGGCAGAGAACGCAGAGAGCATTGGGGACCCAGAACACTGGATATGGATATCATATTCTATGACGATATGATAATAAATACCGATGCCTTGAACATTCCTCATATAGATATGCAGAACAGAGATTTTGTGCTGGAACCTTTAGCACGACTTGTGCCATATGTGGTACATCCGGTTCTTGGCAAGACTGTTATACAGCTGCTTGAAGAAGTCCAGAAGTCAGGAGAAAAGCATGTCATCGACTCGGAATATATACATTAAACCACTTACACTTGATGAAGCAAAAGCTGTCTATATTGGAAATGCTCATCGGGATTTTCCATCGGATGAACTTAAACCCTTTTCCATGATAGAAAGGTTGTGGAACAGGTGGTGCTATTTTGGTTATGGGTTTTATGAGGATGATATTCTACGGGCATATGCCTTTCTGTTGGCGGATGATTCTACAAATATGCTGTTGTTGGATTATTTTGCGGTGTGTGAGAATGCAAGAGGAAAAGGCTATGGTGCGGAGGCTCTTGCTCTGTTAAAGGAACACTGTATGGAGTGGGACGGCATAATTTTCGAGGTAGAGGATGATACCTGTGCCGAATCTGATGAGGAAAGACAGATACGTCTGAGACGAATTTCGTTTTATGAAAAGTGCGGTGTAGTAATGACCGATGTGAGAAGCCATGTCTTTGGAGTGGATTACAGGCTGATGGTGATGCAGCTTGCTGCCAAAGATGCAGGAGAACGCATTGGTGAGAAACTGACTTCAATGTATAAGATTATGCTGCCTAAGTCGGATTTTGACAGTGTCTTTAGGCTTAAATAGATAGTTGGGATTGATATTTCTGTTTAGATATTTTTATATTGCGATGGGGCTGCGGTCCGGATATGAGTTTGGGTTATGGGCGGATTAAAATTATACTGTATTATAGGCATAATCTTTTTTGGCTACTTTTATCCACGTTTACTTGTACGTGCTATGTGTGAACCGAAACCAAATAAAAAGCAGTTTATAAAGACCAAAAGAGGGTACTATATACTATATGGTATTGTGCAGACATTTTATACTGTTCTGGTTTATATGATGGCGGTCAGTATGGGATTTTTTCCTGCGCTTAACAGGTTTGATTATTTTATGCGGCTGACATTTAGTGACAGGCAGTATATTCTTGACAGGCACTCTGAATATGATGATGAACTGGATAAGAATGCGTCATATTATTATTTTGGTGCAAAAGTAAGAGGACAGGAACAGGTCGACCTGTTGGAAGATATTGTAATAAATAGGACATATACCTATAAAAAATATCAACTGGAAGGTTTTCATATACAATATGATATAGAAAAAGAATGCTATCTGCTAAAACTGAACGATGTATCCTATTGCACAATAACCGTTGATAGAAAAGGGCTGCTTAAAAGAGCGGGCTATAAATGGGAAGATGAAAAATTGAAGGTAAGATATGAATTTTTAAATGGCGCCTCAGAATACTGACGGTATAACCGCAGATTTGGGCGCCATTTTTAAATCATTTTGCTATATGATATAATCCTGCGTTGGTTTACATAATACTAAATTGGGTTTGTTAATTTATCTTATATTCTCCATAGCAGCATCTCTTGCAGCATCAAACGTGGAGACATATGTACTGCCGAATGTACTGGTCTTGTATACGGGTACCGGCTCGTTGAAAAGGTTAAAGTACACATAGTTTGAAGTAATGTTTATATTCTCATAAACGCCTTCTATAACGGTTTCGGCATTGGTTCCGTCAATATACATTCTTTTTAATGCCGGGTTAGTTGCAGAACTGGTCTGGTAATATATGTAATAATCATATACATTGAATAAATCAACACGGTCATTGGTCAGTACTTCCACGACATCCCCTGATAATGAATAGCGGCATAAGCGGTAGTTATTGGCAACATCCATATAATATATGTATCCATCCTGATAGATTGGATTCCAGATGTCGCTTTGCCATACTTTAGTAATATTGTCATTTCTGGTGTTTAGTGTATAGAGGTCATGGTCATCCTGAGTACCGTTGAAATAAATATTACCGTTTACATATGAAACCGGATTGATGATATAGTCTGCAACGGTTGTCTTATCGGTCTTATCAATCTTAATCTTGGAAAGACTGGTTCCGCTTTTCGTATCCAGATCCTGATAGTAAAGATAGTTGCCGCAAAGCTGCATTGTAACCGCAAAAGTTCTGTCCAGACAGAGGGTATGCTTACCGTTTCTGTCACTGCGGTAGATACCCGCGGTACGATTCATAAAACCTAATCCGCTGCCGCTGCCGTTAGTTCCGCTTTCCATATAGTAATAAATATATTTGCCACCGGCATTGATGGATGCAACTTTGTTTTCTCCAATCTTATTTATTTCGGTTTCGTCGGGATTCATACAATAGAGGGTATCGCCATCATAGGCATTTGAAAAGAATACCTTATCCTCGGTCTCGCAAAAAAGACCGCCGTTATTCAGGTTCCCTGCGGTATTCCCTACAGTGGCATCATCATTATACTCAATCCTGCTTGTAAGAACCAGAATGGTAAAAAGTAAAGCCACTATTAAAAATATACAACAGACAATTATAATACTTTTTTTGTTGGTTGACATAACAAGTCTCCTATGCTTTGTTAAAAATTATTTAAATTATAACGTAATCTTATTTATAGTATAGTATTAAACCGGCTTGCTATCAAGTGTGATTTGGTATAATATATTAAAAAAGAGTCAGGTATTCACATGCGAATGGAGGATTAAGATGAATTTACTTGAACTTAGGAAGCAGATTGATGAGATTGATAAGCAGATTGTAGCGCTTTATGAGCAACGTATGGATATTTCGTCTCAGGTAGCGGATTATAAAATAGAAACCGGAAAGAAAGTCTTTGACAGGGAGCGTGAGCTGGACAAGCTTCGCAATGTAAAAGAACTTACACATAATGAATTTAATGCGCATGGAATTCAGGAATTGTTTGAGCAGATAATGTCAATGAGCAGGAAACTTCAGTACAAGAAGCTTTCTGAAAAAGGAAGTTTAGGTAAACTGCCTTTTATTGGCGTTGATTCCCTTGATATTAAAAATGCAAGAGTGGTATTCCAGGGAGCAGAGGGCGCCTATTCACAGATGGCTATGATGAGATTCTTTGGAGAAGATGTCAATGGTTTTCATGTTGATACTTTCAGGGATGCCATGTGTGCCATTGAAGAGGGGAGTGCAGACTTTGCAGTGCTTCCGATTGAGAACTCAACTGCGGGCATAGTCAATGAAATCTATGACCTAATGGCAGAGTTTGAGAATTACATAGTAGGGGAGCAGATAATAACGATTGAGCATTGCCTGATGGGACTGCCGGGTACTAAAATAGACCAGATTAAGACGGTTTATTCGCATCCCCAGTCTCTTATGCAAAGTTCACGTTATTTGAACGACCATGCTTCTTGGCGTCAGGTAAGTATGCAGAACAATGCTTTTGCGGCAATGAAGGTAAAAGAAGATGGTGACATAAGTCAGGCGGCGATTGCAAGTGAACAGGCTGCAAAGATTTACGGACTGGATATTCTTGAGAAGGGTGTGAACCATTCTCATACCAACTCAACAAGGTTCATTATTGTGACCAATCAGAAGATTTTTTTAAAGGATGCAGGAAAGGTGAGTATATGTTTTGAGGTGCCTAATGAGAGTGGCTCATTATACCATATGCTTTCACATTTTATATATAATAATCTGAATATGACCAAGATTGAGAGCCGTCCGTTAGAGGATAGAAACTGGGAGTATCGTTTTTTTATTGACTTTGACGGGAATCTGGCAGACAGTGCGGTTAAGAATGCACTTAGAGGTCTTCGGGATGAGGCCAGAAATATGCGAATTTTAGGAAATTACTAAATGCAGGCGAACTTGGCGAATGGAGTATATGATAATGAGAGAAGAAGAACTGATAATATATAAAGATTTTGAAGACGGTGATTTGCTGCATGATATGGTGTATCTGATGGAGCATTACAGGGAAGATAAAAGTGCGGCATCCTTATATGACTGTATGCACAGGCTTCTTGAGATTGCGGCATCCCATGGGTTTTATGGGAATCTATGGCATTGTTATCTGGCCAATTTGCTGGTGAATAATGAGAATAGTTATAGTGTGTCCTGTGAGATAAGGGGGAAGATACAGGGGACGATAAATGAACTGGTGCTGCATGATATACGGATTTTCAAAGAGTTTTATGACTATGATTTCAGTGATATGATTGAATGGCTTAAGGTGCCTGAATTTAAAATGGTACTTAATTATACAAGCTCTTTTCAGGAGAGCAAGGTATATAATTTAAGAATACGTGACAGGATATGCCACTTGGCGGAGCGGTTTAATTCCGATGATACGCCGGAGGATATGAAGGATACGTTGACGGAATTTTATAAGGATTACGGGGTTGGAAAGTTTGGTTTACATAAAGCATTCCGCGTGAGAAGTGAAGGTGGCCAGGCAATAATTGAGCCGATACTTAATATTGCGCATGTGCATCTGGATGATCTGGTGGGGTATGAGATTGCCAAGAAGAAGCTGGTGGATAATACTGAGGCATTTGTAAAAGGAAGGAAGGCAAATAACTGTCTTCTGTTTGGTGATGCCGGTACCGGTAAGTCGTCCAGTATTAAAGCTATAGCGAATGAATATTATGATAGGGGTTTGCGTATCATTGAGATATATAAGCATCAGTTTCAGGCGTTGAATGATGTGATCTCACAGATTAAAAACCGCAATTATAAATTCATTATATATATGGATGACTTAAGCTTTGAGGATTTTGAAATCGAATATAAATATCTGAAGGCTGTAATTGAAGGCGGATTGGAAAAGAAGCCTGAGAATATACTTATATATGCGACTTCCAACAGAAGGCATCTGGTGCGTGAGAAATTCAGTGACAAAGAAGACCGCCGTGATGACCTTCATACGAACGATACGGTACAGGAGAAGCTTTCGCTTGCTTCAAGATTCGGAGTAACGATTTTCTTTTCCTCACCGGACAAAAAGCAGTTTGAAGAGATTGTAAAAGTACTTGCAAAGCGTCATAGCATAGAGATAGAGGAGGATGAACTGCTTACACAGGCAAATAAATGGGAACTTGCACATGGCGGCTTGTCAGGAAGGACAGCGCAGCAGTTTGTGGATTATTTACTTGGACAGTATAAAGGCAGGGAAGCACAATGAAAACTTTTGCAGCGATAGATGTAGGCTCATATGAGCTGTCAATGAAAATTTTTGAGATTTCAAAAGAGAATGGATTAAAGGAAATCGACTATATAAGGCATCGTATTGATTTGGGAACGGATACCTATGCTACCGGAAAAATCAGCTATGAGAGAGTAGATGAACTTTGCCGGGTGCTTAGAGAGTTTAAGCTGATTATGGCAGGGTATAAGGCAGATGACTATAAGGCATACGGAACCAGTGCTATCCGCGAGACTGATAATACCACCATAGTCTTAGACCAGATTGAGCAGCGTACCGGTATCAAGATAGAGGTGCTGAGTAATTCTGAACAAAGATTTCTTGATTATAAATCTATTGCTTCCAAAGGCAGGGTATTTAATAAGATAATCGAAAAAGATACGGCAATTCTGGACATAGGCGGCGGCAGCATACAGCTTTCACTTTTTATAAAGGATTCGCTTGTAACTACACAGAATATGAGGCTGGGCGTGCTAAGACTTCAGGATAGAATGAGTGTATTAAATATCAGACCGAGCCAGTATGAGAATATTATAGATGAATTTATAAGTTCCCAGCTTTCCGTTTTTAAAAAGCTGTATCTTGGTGAACGCAAAATAGAAAATATCATTGTGGTGGATGACTATATATCTGCGATTATGGAACGCAGTATGGGAAATAAATTGTTAAACTCTGAAAATGAATTGGGAATAAATATGACAGATGTGTCAGATTCTTGTATCGAAGTTGATGATATTAATTCCGTTTTTCAAAATATATTTACGAAATCTACGGCAGAGTCTGCAAGAATGCTGGGTATGCCGCAGGAGAGTATACCGCTTTTATATATTTCGGGAGTCTTACTTAACCGTGTCGTTAAGATAATGGGTGCCAAGCGCATATGGGTGCCGGGCGTGACCTTATGTGACGGTATTGCATATGAGTATGGTGAAAAGAAAAAAATTATAGTGGCAGAGCATGATTTTGAGCAGGATATAATTGCCTGTGCTCAAAATATCAGCAAACGTTACATGGGCAGCAAGCGCAGGGGCGAGACACTTGAAAAGATTGCGCTTACGATTTTTGACAGTATGAAAAAGGTACACGGGCTGGGGAAAAGAGAAAGGTTGCTTTTACAGATTGCAACGCTTCTGCATGACTGCGGGAAATATATCAGTCTGATGAATCTGGGGGAATGTTCCTATAACATTATAATGTCTACAGAGATAATTGGACTCTCCCATATGGAGAGAGAAATTGTTGCTAATGTTGTAAAATATAATCACCTGGATTTTAATTATTATGAAGTCATAGGTCAGGATGTTAACCTTGACAAGGAGGCTTATTTAAAGATTGCAAAGCTGACAGCGATACTAAGGATTGCCAACGGGCTTGACAGAAGCCATAAGCAGAAGTTCAGGGATGTAGAGGCAGCGCTTAAGGATGAGCAGCTTATTATAACTATTAATACGTCAGTGGATATTACATTGGAAAAAGGTTTGTTTTATAAAAGGGCGGACTTCTTTGAAGAAGTTTTCAGTGTAAAGCCTGTTATAAGGCAGGAATAGAAGGGCAGGTTATTAGATATGGCAGATATATCGGAATTTTCCAAGGCTGAAAATTATACTAACAGGGAACTCAGCTGGCTCCTTTTTGAAAAAAGGGTGCTGAGCGAAGCTATGGATGAGCAGCTTCCGTTATTTGAGCGGATTAAATTCCTAAGCATTACAGCTTCCAATCTGGATGAGTTCTTTATGGTCAGGGTTGCCTCTCTAAAGGATATGGTAACAGCCGGTTACAGCAAAAAGGATATTGCAGGACTTACGCCCATAGAGCAGCTTGAAAAGGTAAATAAAGAAACCCATGAACTGGTAAGGCAGCAATATGCTACATATAACCAATCGCTGCTGCCCGAACTTTTAAAACATGGGCTTCGCGTAATCGGACATCATGAGGATCTTACCAAGGAAGAAGCAGAGTATATTGATAAATATTTTGAAGATAACATTTATCCGGTTCTGACTCCTATGGCAGTGGATTCATCCAGACCGTTTCCGCTTATTCGCAATAAGTCTTTGAATATAGGAGCTCTTGTTAAGAAAAAAAGCGGAGAGGGTGAACTGGAGTTTGCTACCGTACAGGTGCCAAGTGTGCTTTCGAGGATAGTTCCTATACCCTCCGAAAAAGATAAGGCAGTTATACTTCTTGAAGAAGTGATTGAGAGGAATATCCATAAGCTGTTTTTGAACTACGATATTGTGTGCGCATATCCGTTTAGAATTATGCGTAGTGCCGATTTGCCAATAGAAGAGGATGAGGCTGAAGATCTGCTCGAAGAAATAGAGAAGCAGCTTAAGAAAAGACAGTGGGGTCAGGCAATCCGTCTGGAAATAGAAGAAGGAATGGATGAGAGACTCTTAAAAATCATTCAGGATGATCTTACAATAGGAAATGAGGATATATATCCAATCATGGGGCCGTTAGATATGACTTTTCTGATGAAGATGTATGACATGGACGGCTTTGATGATCTCAAAGAACATAGTTATATAGAACCCCAGCCCGTGCCACAGCTGCCGGAGGATGCCGACGTGTTTGAAAGGATAAGGGAAGAGGATATATTAATGTTTCATCCATATCAGACCTTTGAACCGGTTGTACGTTTTATAAGACAGGCGGCAAAGGATCCGGATGTGCTTGCAATAAAGCAGACTCTCTACAGGGTCAGCGGTAATTCTCCAATCATAGCCGCCCTTGAACAGGCGGCGGATAACGGGAAACAAGTTTCCGTTCTGGTAGAGCTTAAGGCAAGATTTGATGAAGAGAATAATATAGTATGGGCAAGGAGACTGGAAAAAGCCGGCTGCCATGTTATTTACGGCCTGCTTGGGCTAAAGACCCACAGCAAGATTACACTGGTTGTCCGGAGAGAAGAGAACGGTATAAGGCGTTATGTACATCTGGGAACCGGCAACTATAACGATTCTACCGCCAAGCTTTATACTGATTTAGGGCTTCTTACCTGTTCGGAATCCATAGGTGAGGATGCAACCGCCGTCTTTAATATGCTTTCCGGCTATTCGGAGCCACGCTCATGGAATAAATTATCCCTGGCACCCTTGTGGCTTAAAGACAGATTCCTATATCTTATAAACAGGGAAAAGGAATATGCCCTTAACGGACGTCCGGCAAGGATTATTGCCAAGATGAATGCTCTCTGTGATAAGGATATAATTGAAGCATTATATGAGGCCGGAGCTGCCGGAGTGAAAATAGATCTTATAATCAGAGGCATCTGCTGCCTTAAGACAGGACTGCCCGGAATCAGTGAAAATATCAGTGTCCGCTCTATTGTCGGAAATTATCTTGAGCATGCAAGAATATTTTATTTTGAGAACGGCGGAAAAGCGGAGTACTATCTTGCAAGTGCGGACTGGATGCCAAGAAATCTGGAAAAGCGCGTTGAAATTTTGTTTCCGATAGAGAAACCCGAATTGCAGAGTAAGATTATGTATATACTGGAATCTCAATTGGAGGATAATGTAAAAGCTCATATTCTTGGTCATAACGGAGTCTATGAGAAAGTTGACAGGAAGGGAAAGGAAGCTTTTAATTCCCAGCTTGTTTTTTGTGAGCGTTCAAGGGCTGTGGCCAGAAAACAGGAAGAGATGGTTGACAGTCGGGTTTTTATTCCGGAAAGGCATGGTCATTAGGGTGAAAATTATATTAGCATCAGCATCCCCCAGGAGAAAAGAACTTTTGAAACAGGTGGGCATATCATTTAAAACTATGCCCAGTACAAAGGAAGAAAAAATTACAAAGGAAACTCCGGAAGAAATTGTAGAGGAACTTTCTTATCAGAAGGCAGTTGATATCTGTGCACAGTTAGAAGAGAGCATGAAGGAAGATTACGTTGTTATTGGCGCAGATACTATTGTTTCCGCCTGGGGCAAGGTAATGGGTAAACCAAAAGATAAGGAAGATGCTTGTATGATGCTTGAGCAGATTCAGGGAAAGAGCCATCAGGTGTATACGGGTGTTACATTAGCCTGGAAGTATAAAGATACTCCGGCAATGTTTCATACCTTCCACGAATGTACTGATGTGACGGTGTTCCCTATGAACGCCGATGAGATAAAGAGTTATGTAAACTCGGGAGAACCTATGGATAAGGCGGGAGGCTATGCTATACAGGGACAATTTGCCGCTTATATACAGGGAATCTGCGGGGATTACTTCAATGTGGTCGGGCTGCCGGTAGGCAGGGTGTATCAGGAGATGAAACAGAGGAATTTGGTGTAAGGGACCTCCGAGATGTGCAGGCGGTGAAAAAGGTTAATTGATTTGATATGAAAGGGAGAAGAGAATTATGTTTGATGATGCTGTTTTAAAATGTTTTTTGGAGAAGCAGGGACAGTTGTTTCCGAAGGATGTAGTAGAGACATTGGAAGAGGCTGAGAATTTCTTGGAAGAGTGCATGGCTGTTGTCGTAGACTCTGTGCAGGAAGTCTGGGATTATTTTGATGCCGCGGGAATAGATATAGAAAATGCTGACGAAGAGGAGATATTGGAGGCTGACGAAGTCTTTGATATAGGCGATGGACGGTATCTTATTGTTGAATGTTAAATTGTAATCCGCATGTCAGCAATATGCATATGAGTATAGCAAATAGGCAATAACATTAATGGTTATTGCTTATTTTACTAAATGACCTACAAATGCTATATTATAAGTAATAGATTCCACCAAGCCTGGGCAGTTTCGCTGCATGCGTAACACGGTGGGACTTTTGTATTTAAAAAAAGAAATTTTTAATAAATTAATCACATAGACATATTCTGTCATTTAAGAGAAGTATAATAACAATACACAACGGGAGTTTCCTATGGATGAACAAAAAAATAATAAAATTGAACGAGTACTTGGAATATATACAAAACTTATGAATGGCTGCCTAATTAATAAATCTGAAGAAGCTGTTAATTATGGTGTTAATGAGCGAAGTATTCAACGAGATATTGATGATATTCGTAATTTTTTAGAAATAAATTCTGATAAAACCGGAATAATTAATACGATTATATATGATAGAATAAAAAAGGGTTACTGTCTTGAACAGATATATATATCCAAATTTACAAATAGTGAAATTTTAGCATTATGTAAAATTTTACTTGACAGTAGGGCATTTACTAAAGAAGAAATGTCTGGAATGCTTCAAAAATTGATAGACTGCTGTGTACCTGAGAGTAATCAAAAGTTGGTAAATGAACTTATTAATAATGAAGCCTTTCATTATGTCGAGCCACAGCATAAAACTACATTTATTGACACAATGTGGAGCATAGGACAAGCTATCAGAAAGTACCAATATATAGAAATTGACTATTACAGGACGAAAGACAAGACTGTTGTAAAAAGAAAAGTGAAGCCTGTAGCAATTATGTTTTCTGAATTTTATTTCTATATTACAGCATTTATAGACGATGAGGAAGTAAGAAAAGATTTTGATGTCATTAATGATTCATTCCCTACAATTTATCGTGTAGATAGGATTAAAAAGCTGGAAGTACTTAATGAAAAATTTTATATTCCATACAGCAGCAGATTTGAAGAAGGAGAATTTCGAAAAAGGATTCAGTTTATGTATGGTGGTAAATTACATAAAGTTAAATTTAAGTATTTAGGACCGGATATTGATGCAATTCTTGATCGTTTGCCAACAGCGCAAGTGTTGGATGAAGAAGATGGAGTTTATACAGTCAAAGCAGAAGTGTTTGGGAAAGGTATTGATATGTGGCTGAAGAGTCAGGGGGATAATATTGAAGTTTTGGAAGATTAATAAATGGGAGGATATCCTGGGGGACAACATATGGTAAATAAGTTAAGAAAACTTAAAACTGAGTTTGACGAGGCTGATTCAAAATTTACAAATGAACTAAACAGTATGAAAGAAAATGTAAAGGAAGTATCTAAAAATGTTGATAAAACATTAAATGATTTATCGAATATCAATATAATTATTAGTGATATTGATAAGAACTTTGCAGAAAAAACATCAATAACAAATATAAAAGATATGAGGTTTTTATGGGGCGCTACTGCATTGCAATGTGGCAGATGGATGTTGATTCCTGCATTTGATGAGAAAACACTTACTCCAAATGTAGACGATCGAAAGTCTGCATCAACGGAAGGGAGAAAAGATCTTACAAAAACAGGTAAGCAGCTTGATAAAAGTGGTGAAAATGTAATTAATAATCGTTTTATAAATTGCAGTCAAATAATGGCGCTTCCTGTTCCATATGACGCAATGAAAGGAACAGAAGACATAGTTATAAAAAATGTTACTTTGGAAGGTAAAAATTTAAGCGGTGGGAATCATCATTCAGCTACATGGGGGCATGATCCTATAATTGGTCATATTATTGGAACTGCCAATATACTTACGCGTTCCATTTCATTTAGAGATAGGCTGTGTACAACACGAATTGTAGAAATTCCATATGGAAGAGAGCAAATTGTAACTCATTTACCCTACAATTTTATACAAATGATAGGGGATGTGAGGACTACATTAAGCGAAGATAAAAATAGGCTGGCAGCAGCTCATTTAAAACAGGTTCTTCATTTTCAGTCTGATAAGTTTACAAAAGATGGTCTCCCGATTCCATTAATTCCGCCAGGGATGCAACAGAGACTTTTAAAACAGAAGTGGAATAGCAAAGAGCTTGAGAACGTGTTAAAAGGTTCAATGAAAGGGATAACAGCACAATTTGCAGTTGCGGCATTATTGAACACTTCTGTCGGAATACTACATGGATTTTGTTTCAATGAAAGTAAAGATAAAAGCCTTGATTTGTATAGTGTTCGGACGAGGAAAGTTGTTGCTGCTTCCAATATTTTATCTTCCGTAATTAATATTGCGGCAATCGCAGGGGGAGCGACGGTAGGTATTCTTTCGGATAATCAGGAATTGATTAAAAAATCAATAGCACATATAGACATAGGAGGGTATGTGGAAACGATACATCAGATTGCGAAATATAAAGCTTTACAGGAAACTATTAGAAGAGAATTTTTGGAGATGGAGTTATATAATAGGCTTTGTTCCGAAACATATTCATTTTTAGAGGAGGCGCATTATGAGCAAGAAAAAGAGTTTTAATGAAGGATTGGCATCAGGTATTAAAATCGCTGAAGATATAATGAAAAAAGAGGCTAAGGCGATGGATTATTTAGCGAATAAAATTGATAGTGTTGAATCAAAACAAGATGATATTAGGAAAGCCGTAAATAATATTTTGGAATATCAGAATAGTAAGGCAGTAGAAGAATATTATGGAATTTGTAATAAATTGAGTCCCAATAGTGAATTGCAGGATGAAGAAAAACATGTACTTTTGGATGTGTTAGCGACATTAGCATATAATAGTGAAAACTTCAATGACAATAAGGCACAAAAGTCGTATTTTTTGAATCTGAAACATTACATCCAACTTACTGACTATAATCCAAACACGGCATATAATTATGAGTTCATTGAAAATATTCGAGATTTAGATAGTCAGGAAATTATATTAAAATGTATAAGGGAATTTTTATTTTTAGAAAATTTTGACTTTTCATTTGTGGAAGATTATAAAGATGTATTTGAATATTTTAGTATCAAGGATAAGAAAATTTGTCAGATGGATCGAATGATTGATATTACTTATTATCTGTTTGGTGAAGATGGGATAATTGAAATGTATGGTGACCATGTTATGGCTAGGCAGCATATATTTGACGATGAAGATAATTCTGATGAGAATGGGGAAGTGGAAATAACTCTAGAAAAACTTATAATAACAGATGTTATTAACATAAGTGAAAACGAAGAAAAGTTATTTGAAAATAAGGCTATTTATTTTAGAGGAAATGTTGAATGTAAAGGTAGATTAATATTTAGGAATTGTCAACTATTCTATTATGAAAAGGGTGTGATAAGTCAGATTCATATGGCTTCATCTTCTTATATTGAACTGGATACATGTGTTATTAGAGGGTTAGGTGTAAATAATCAAGAATATTTTATTTCTGGCTCTGGATATTCCTCAAAAATAGTGAAATGTATTTTTGAGGAAGCGGCTTACTTCATGGAGAACACTCGCTATGAAATGATGCAAATTGAGGAGTGTGAAATTTTAAATTGCTGGTCTTTGATTAAAGCAGATACTTATAATGTAAAATCATCAATAAATAAATGCTTTATCTTATGTGAGAAAGAACCTTCATATATTGATGAAGAATTTTTAAACAATTGTAGTGTGCGTGTTAATTTGTTTAAAATTAGTAATTGCATTATTTTTGGTTGTAGAATGGTGGGGAATAATGATTTTGTTTATGATTTTAATGATGATAAGATAGTAGGAGTTGTGCAGTTATATGAACATTTGAAAAATAATATGAAAAATAGAAAAGTAAGTGGGGTTTTGTTCTCACATGCCGCAGAAATAACAAATTGCACATTTGAAAATATAAATATGCATATATCAGCAATTAAAATTGTTGGATGTAAGTTTAAAAATTGTAGAAATATAATTGATAATTTTCTTGATGTAGGAAGTGGTGTTAAAACAGAAGTAGTTAAGGATTGCCTATTTCATAAATGCAAAAAAATATTAAATTCAGAGTATTATAGTGTTATAATTCAGGATTGTCAGTTTTCTGAGTGCATAGGTTATTTAATAAGGGTTGGGGATAATTCAAGGATTGAATCCTGCCAATTTTATAATATTAAGATATCAGAGGACTATAATACAGCGATTAGTATAAATGGAACAGAGAATTATGCATCAAGTAGTGTCGTGAAGTGTGAGTTTAATGGATTGAAGGCTAATGATGGATATTTAATAAAAGTAGATGCTACTAAAAAAATTAAACCTATTATTGCATCACTAGAACACTGCACATTAAAAAATGCATGTACTTTAAGAAAAAGTGGTGCGGTTATAAAATCCAGTTATTATTACTATGGTTTATTTGATAAAAAACATATAGAACAGGGAATTAGCACATATGATTTAAATGGCTTTTCTAATATCCCAAACGAGGGTGGAGAGTGTTTGGATTATACGCTAAAAGAAACAGATGTCTATGGAAATAAGATAGGGGCAGATGAAAATGTTAAGCCAGGTATCAGCGGTAAAACCACCAATGCTATCTACCATGAAGAATTAGTTTTTTAATTAATTAAGTATTATAACTAAATATAATAAAAGAAATCTCGCAGTGTAAAAGATAAAAATGTAAGGCAAAAATTTAGCAAAAAAGTTAAGTTTTTGCCTTTTTATAATTAGCTTTAATGATATTGACAAATAATTACTGTATAATTATGGAATATTTTAAGTTTGAGTGGGATGAAAATAAAAACCAAACAAACTTAAAAAAGCATAAAATATCGTTTGAAGAAGCAAAAACAGTGTTTTATGATGAGAATGCATTGGTTATTGATGATTCGGAGTATTCGAAGGATGAAGAAAGATTTATAAAAGCAACTGAAACAAATCAGTATAATGAATTTTATTAAGTAAGAATGGAGGATTAATATGAGAGAAGAATATGATTTTTCTAATGCGAGAAGAAATCCCTATGTAAAAAAAGCAAAAAAGCAGATAACCATAAATCTTGACAGTGACACTGTTGATTATTTTAAAGCTCAGGCAGAGCGTTCCGGAATACCGTATCAGACTTTAATTAATCTATATTTATCAGACTGTGCAACAAAAAAAAGAGAACTTCATATGTCATGGAAATGATTTATGAAATCTGCGCTCATAGAACAGACCACATATATTCAGCGAGCCCGTCGTTGTCGTTATCCTTTGGGGTGATGACATCGGCGGCTTTTTTAACTATATCGGGCGCATTAAGCATGGCGATACCGCAGCCTGCGGCCTCTATCATGGAGATATCGTTTTGTGCATCACCGGCAGCATAGGTATCATCCTTGGAAACACCGAAATGTTCATAGACATAACGCACGGCATTACCTTTTCCGGCATCGTGAACGAAAAGTTCCAGATAGTAATCATTTGAAAATATAGAACTTATCTTATCCGCAGCCCAGTCAGCAATAGAGGCACGGAAATTGGTAAGCCTGTCATGGTCTTTTAAGTCGATGGCGAGCATTTTAAAAGGTCCTTGGGTTAAAGCGGAAGCATAGTCGTCAGCAATTACCAAAGGCAGGTGAATCCTTCTACGATAATAAATTATTTCTTCATCTTCACTATCGCATACTATAGCATCATCGGTATAAGTATGTATATGAACTCCATACACCCTTGCTTGTTCCTGTAAATAAGACACATAAGAAAGAGGCATTCTTTTTTCAAGTATTGCCGTCTTAGAATCACAGTCATAAATCTGAGTACCATTGCTTGCAATAATTATAACTCCGTCATAATCAAGCCCTGACTTTTCCTTAACCTCAATTATACTATCAAGCGGCCTCCCCGAAGAAAGCACAAGTTTATTCCCTGCAGCGGTAAATTCATCCAAGAACTTCTTAGTTCGTACAGAAACCTTACTTTCCTTATTAAGCAACGTCCCATCTAAATCCGTAAACAAAATCTTCATTATAATTCCCTCAACCTAAACTAACGGAATTTCGTATCTTAATCAACACTTCTCCGGGGACAAACAACTTCCCGTATCCGACAGCCAAATCCAGCCCGGGTTTATTGCTGCCATGAAAATCAGAACCCCCACTGTGAAGAAGGTCATATTTCTCGGCAAGAGCAAACATATCTCTCTCATCTTGATTTGTATATGAAGAGTATATAGTTTCGATTCCCATAAGTCCGGCATCCTTGAGTGTTCTTACAAGAGCATCCAGACGATCCTTACCCATATGATAGAGTGTCGGATGGGCGAGGATAGGAACTCCGCCGGCCTGTAAAACAAGCTCAACTGCCTGTGAGGGTGTGATTTTTTCCCTGGGAACAAAATATTTGCAGTGGTCGCCTACATATTGTGAAAAGGCATCGGCACGGCTTTTGACATAGCCATGGTTTGTAAGATAACCGGCATAATGTGCTCTTGTAATGACAGCACCCGGAAACTCTGCAATGAGTTTTTCATAAGTAATATCAATACCGGCCGCATGCAGATTGTTACACATCTTGATGTTACGATTGATTCGTGCATCCACAAAAGCCTTAAGCCTTGCCTGAAATCCGGCATCCTTATATTTTATAAAAAGACCGAGAATATGGATATCTTTTCCTTCATATTCAGTGGAAAATTCAATGCCCGGAACCACTTCAATGGGTTTATCCTCTGAATAGGAGATTGCCTCATCCAGACCATCGGTAGTATCATGGTCAGTCAGTGCAAAGGCAGACAGTCCCTTCTCAAGGGCATAGTCCACAAGCTCTATCGGAGTATAGCTGCCGTCTGATTTATTCGAATGTACATGTAAATCTACCTGGTTCATATTAATCCTCGGTCGCAGTACTTGTATAAACAGTACGTTTTCTTGCCATCTCATCATTTTCAAGATACTCATCGTATGTGGTAATCTTATCAATTATGGTTCCGTCCGGAAGGATTTCTATGATTCTGTTAGCCGTAGTCTGTACTACCTGATGGTCGTGACAGGAGAATAGCTCCACTCCCTTAAATTTTATCATACCCTCATTGAGTGCGGTGATAGCTTCCATATCCAGGTGGTTTGTAGGTTCATCAAATATAAGGCAGTTGGCACCGCTTATCATCATTTTGGAAAGCAGACAGCGCACTTTTTCACCACCGGAAAGCACCTTTACCTTCTTAACACCGTCATCACCCGCAAAGAGCATACGGCCTAAGAAACCGCGTACATAGGTTACATCTTTGACTGAAGAATAACCCATCAACCACTCGGTAATAGTATAATCGTTGTCAAACTCCTCCGTATTGTCCTTGGGGAAGTAAGCCTGTGATGTGGTGACTCCCCATTTATAGGAACCCTCATCCGGTTCGATTTCTCCCATTAAAATCTTAAAAAGTGTGGTCTTGGCAAGCTCGTTGCCGCCTACAAAAGCAATTTTATCATCATGTCCGACAATAAACGAAATATTGTCTAAAACTTTTTCTCCGTTGATAGTCTTACTGATGCCTTCAACAGTCAGGACTTCATTGCCGATTTCACGCTCCGGTCTGAAATCTATATAAGGATATTTCCTGCTGGAAGGTTTGATATCATCCAGTTCGATTTTTTCAAGTGCACGTTTTCTGGAAGTAGCCTGTTTGGATTTGGATGCATTGGCGGAGAAGCGGGAAATAAATTCCTGCAGCTCCTTGATCTGTTCTTCTTTCTTTTTATTGGCTTCCTTACGCTGCTTGATAATAAGCTGGCTGGATTCATACCAGAAATCATAGTTTCCGGCAAACAACTGAATCTTGCCATAATCAATGTCAGCGGTATGCGTACATACTTTATTAAGAAAATATCGGTCATGGGAAACTACAATAACCGTATTTTCAAAATCTATCAAAAATTCCTCAAGCCAGGATATGGCATCCAGATCAAGATGGTTGGTAGGCTCGTCCAGAAGAAGAATATCCGGATTGCCAAATAAGGCCTTGGCAAGAAGCACCTTGACCTTTTCATTACCGTTAAGGTCACTCATCATGCTATAGTGAAGATCAGTTTCAACTCCAAGACCGTTAAGCAGCATAGCGGCATTGGATTCCGCATCCCAGCCGTCCATTTCCGCAAATTCAGCTTCAAGTTCACTGGCACGTATGCCGTCTTCATCGGAAAAATCCTCTTTGGCATATATGGCATCCTTTTCTTTCATAACTTCGTACAGACGTTGATTTCCCATAATTACGACATCCATAACGGGATATGAATCATATTTAAAGTGGTCCTGTTCGAGTACCGAAAGACGCTGTCCCGGAGTTATGGCAATGTCACCGTTTGTGGTATCAAGCGCACCTGAAAGTATCTTGAGAAATGTAGACTTTCCGGCACCGTTTGCACCGATAAGACCATAGCAGTTTCCTTCCGTGAATTTGATGTTTACATCTTCAAATAAAGCTTTCTTGCCGACTCTGTATGTTACATTATTTGCACTGATCATTCTATAACCAAACCTTTCTTATTTTTCAACCTATTACCCATTATATTATACACAAACCAGTCTTTTTTTCAAGAAAAAGTCGGTATATGATTGATTATAGGTAATTGCAGACAAGACATTACCTAAAAAATGATAATAATACAACGATAAAAAGAAAAGGAGATGCAGAAGATGAAAGATGAAAAAACTACAGAAAAAAGTATGGAAATGACTGTGGGGAGCGTGGGTAAAGGGGAAGTTTTGATGGAGCTTGAAAAGCAGATGATTTATCTGCGATACCTGATTGAGCACGGCAGCACAGAAAAAAGCAGCAACATAAGTTTTGCGGAGTGGTTTAGGGAGTGGATGGATAAGTATAAGAAGAATACCGTAAAGATGGGCACTATCGATGTATATAACAAGCATTATTCCATATATCTGGATAAACCTTTGGGCGGGAGGCGGTTGGTTGACATTAATGCAGAAGATATACAGGAACTGCTTAACAATATGGCAAACGAGGGGTACTCTGACAATACTATTAAACTGACTTACTGCATATTATCAGGGATTTTTAAACAGGCATATAGAAACGAGCTTATATCGAAGGATCCTCTTATGAGGATAACCAGACCAAAAGGCACAAAGGCAAAGGAGCGGGTAGCTTTTACAAAAGAACAGCAGGAGCTGTATATGCATTATGCAAAGGGCTCTCATCTGTGCAACCTGTTTCAGTTGGCAATCTGTACCGGTATGAGAAATGGTGAACTTTCAGGACTTTTGTGGTCTGATATAGATTTTAAAAACCGGGTGATTCATGTAAGACATACATTGATTGTAAAAGACAGCGGCAGGTATGTGCTTGATGCACCTAAGACAAGAACAAGTGTTCGAGATATTCCTATGATCGGAAAAGCTTATGACATACTTAGAAATCAGGAAAAGGATTATAGGCGGATGAATAACAAAATTACCGGGCTTAAAAATGATGACTTTGTTTTCTCGGTCATGAATGAACCGATAAAACGTAAGATGATAAGTCATGAAATTGAGTGCATGCTTGAGCGTATGAGGGCGGATGGGGTGGAGTTTCCGTATTTTACATTACATGCCACAAGGCATACTTTTGCTACACGCTGTATAGAAGAGGGAATGCAGCCACAGGTGTTAAAAACTATTTTGGGACATGCCACATTGGGGATGACAATGGACCTGTATTCACATGTACTGCCGGATTTTAAAAGGGATGCAATGGAGAAGGTTGCAAGTGCTTTTTGACAAATTAGAGTTATAAGAGCGTAAAATTGATATTTCTCTTGAAGTTTAAGTTGAGGTTTTGATATTATAATCTTAAATAATATAGACACTTTACATACGGGAAATACGGTTTGAGACAATTTAAGAGGAAATATAAATATGAAAAGAATGACAGGAAAGCAAGCTAAATCACATAGAATTGTGACGGGAACACGTGGTAAATTTAAGACAAAATTGGTGCATGGTTTAATAGCAAGTATTATTAACGCCATATTTCTATATTTATTTATGATAATGCCGCGTATATTCGGGAAACCCGATAAGGAGCCTCATATGGGGGTGCTTTATGCCCATAGAGGGCTTCATGATAACGATGCAGGTATACCTGAAAACTCAATGAAGGCATTTGAAAGAGCCAAAGAGGCAGGTTATGGAATTGAACTGGATGTACAGCTTACCAGAGACGGTATTCCTGTAATTTTTCATGATTTCACGCTGGAACGCATGTGCGGAGTTTCGGAGAAAGTGGAGAACTTTACATATGAACAGCTTAATCAACTCACCCTTTTGAATACTGACGAGAAAATACCTATATTGAAAGATTTTCTTGATATGGTAAACGGTGCTGTTCCTCTTATTGTGGAACTTAAAGTCGAAATGACCAATCTGGCGCTGTGTCCGGTGGTACAGGGCCTGCTTGATGATTATAAAGGCGTGTATTGTATTGAATCCTTTAACCCGTTAGTGCTTCTGTGGTACCGAGTAAAACGAAATGAAATAATGCGAGGTCAGTTGTCAACAAATTTCCGACTTGATGGTAATTATAAAACCCCATTATATTTTATCCTGACACATCTTTTTACAAACTTCATTACAGCTCCGGATTTTATTGCTTATAACTGTCGTTTCAAGAATGAACCGAGCCGTTTAATATGCAGAAAACTTTATAAGAACCTTGCAGCTGCATGGACCGTGAAAAGTCAGCAGGAGCTGGAAAGTATCAGGGATGATTTTGACCTGTTTATATTTGACAGCTTTGTTCCGGAGGAGGAATAGCAGATTTTGCCCTAATTAGTATTAATTATTAAAATAAGTAAAATAACTAAGTTGATTTTATATGTATGCTTATAGTATAATATTACCATATCTTGTATGCTTCAATGTTTATAAACTCAAAATAAACCGTAAAGGAGTTATTTGTTATGGCATCTAAAGTATATTTTTCAAAAGAAATCTCACCTGAAAAAGTAGTTGAACTTTATAAACTCTTAAATATTGACTTATCCGGTCAAACGGCAGTCAAGCTTCATTCCGGAGAGGCGGGTAACCAGAACTTTTTAAAACCCGAATTCTGGAAGCCTATTATTGAAACCGTAAGCGGTACCGTAGTTGAGTGTAACACCGCATATGACGGTGAGCGTAATACCACCCCCAAGCATATGAAGCTTATGAAAAAACATGGCTGGGAGCAGTATTTTACCGTGGATCTGTTGGATGCGGAAGGACCGGATATGGTACTGCCTATTCCTGACGGTAAGGCTATTAAAGAGAACTATGTCGGAAAAAATATGGAAAACTATGATTCAATGCTGGTGCTTTCACATTTTAAAGGACATCCGATGGGCGGTTACGGCGGAGCTATCAAGCAGCTTTCCATCGGCTGTGCTTCAAGCGAGGGTAAGAGTTATATTCATTCCGCAGGCTATACCAAGGACCAGACAATAGTCTGGGATCATTGTGCCGAGCAAGATAAGTTTTTGGAAGCTATGGCTGACTCCGCATCCTCTGTAGTGAAGTTTTTTAACGGAAAAATTGCGTATATAAATGTTATGAAGAATCTCTCGGTTGACTGTGACTGCTGTGCGATTGCGGAAGACCCTTGTATGAAGGATATCGGTATCCTTGCGTCACTTGATCCTGTTGCAATCGATCAGGCTTGCCTGGATCTGGTTTATGCCGCTAAGGATGATCCGGGACAGGCGCATTTCCTTGAGAGAGTGGAATCAAGACATGGGGTTCATACCATTGAGGCTGCAGCAGAGCTTGGCTTTGGCTCAAGAGAGTATGAACTTATTGAAGTATGAGACGCATATTATTGATGGTGTTTCGGCTTTTTTTGAAGACACCATACTACTTTTTTTGTATATGGAGATGCGGGAAAAAGGCGGATATAACTTTAGAAGAGTCTTATGCCTGTGTTAAAAAAGTGACAAAGGCGGCTAATAGAGCCGGAAGGGTTACAATAGAAGCACATGGATTGGAAAATATACCGGAAGAAAACGGTTTTATCTTTTTCCCTAATCATCAGGGAATGTTTGATGTGCTGGTATTTCTTGATTCCTGCCCTGTGCCCTTTTCCTTTGTCATCAAGAAAGAAGCAAGTAATGTGATACTTCTTAAGCAGATAATCGCGGCACTTAATGCGATTCCTATTGACAGGAGCGACATTAAACAGTCGCTTAAGGTTATAAACCGGGTTGCTGATGAGGTTAAAAAAGGAAAGAACTTTTTAATCTTTGCTGAAGGAACTCGCAGCAAGATGGGAAACAAACTGCTTGACTTTAAGGGAGGAACTTTTAAAAGTGCGCTTAAAGCTAAGTGCCCTATAGTGCCCTGTGCCCTTATTGATTCTTTTAAACCCTTTGATGAAAAATCAATAAAACCTGTTACGGTAAAACTCATATATCTTAAACCTATGTATTATGAGGAATATGCCTCTATGAAAACAAACGAAATTGCGGATGAAGTTAAGCGCAGAATCGAAGAGGCAATAGCGAGTCATACATCTGCTTATTAAGTATTTGATTTAGGGAGGATTGGACATGAATGCTAAGCATCATATGCCTAAGCGCGGCGTTAAGCTGCAGCCATTGGATGAAATAGATGGATTCAAGGTACGTCCTGGATTTTACAGCAGGAACGGAGCGACTGCAACGTCTAATGGGGTCAGTTTTACGATTCATTCCGTAGGAGCGACAAGCTGTACGCTGCTTTTGTTTCACCCAAGAGAAACAGAGCCTTATGCGAGACTTAAATTTCCGGAATCCTACCATATCGGAAATAATTATTCCATGCTGGTTTTTGGATTGAATATAGAGGAATTTGAATACGCATTTCAGATAGAAGGTCCTTATGATGAAGAAAAAGGTCTGCTTTTTGATAAAAATAATGTGCTTTTAGATCCATATGCAAGGGCGGTTACGGGGCAGAGAGAATGGGGAGAACGTCCTGAAGGCGGAAATGATTTTGTGTATCATGCCAGAGTAGTTGAAAACAACTTTGACTGGGGAAAATTAAAGCAAATAGAGAGACCCTTAGAGGACATGATAATATATGAGATGCATGTCCGGGGCTTTACTAAGGATTCATCCTCCGGAGTAAGCGCAAAGGGTACATATGAGGGGCTTCGTCAGAAAATTCCGTATCTGAAAGATTTGGGAATCAATACGGTTGAGCTTATGCCGATTTTTGAATTCGATGAAATGGAAAGCGCCAGAATAGTAGACGGAGTGCAGTTATATAATTACTGGGGCTATAACACTGTCTGCTTTTTTGCACCCAATACAGGCTATTCTTCGGTGGTGGAGCATAACCACGAAGGAGATGAACTGAAAGAGTTGATATATGAGTTAAAAGAAAACGGAATTGAGGTTATTCTTGATGTTGTATTCAACCATACGGCAGAGGGAAATGAAAATGGTCCGTGCTTTTCTTTTAAAGGTATTGACAACAATGTTTACTATATTCTGACTCCGGACGGTAAATATTATAATTTCAGCGGCTGTGGTAATGTAATGAACTGCAACCATCCGATGACCCGCCGGTTCATTATTGAGTGTCTGCAGTTCTGGGTTACGGAGTATCGTGTTGATGGTTTCCGTTTTGATCTTGCATCTATCCTTACACGCGACCAGAAGGGGGCGCCTATGGCGGAACCTCCGATCATAGAGATAATAGCCCGCGATTCCATTCTGGGAAAAACTAAGCTGATTGCCGAAGCCTGGGATGCAGGCGGTCTGTATCAGGTTGGAAACTTCCCGACTTTTGGCAGATGGTCGGAGTGGAACGGAAGATACCGTGACGACCTGCGGCGCTTCTTAAAGGGGGATTCCGGTATGGCAGGAACTGCAATTGCAAGAATCACCGGTTCCCGTGATATGTACAGCCAGTTGGATCCGGGACATTGTGCGTCAGTCAATTTCCTGACCTGCCATGACGGTTTCACCCTTTATGACTTATATTCATACAATGTCAAGCACAATGAGAAAAACGGCTGGGGTAATACTGACGGAGATAACAACGGACACAGTTGGAACTGTGGTGTAGAAGGGGAGACAGATGATCCCGCGATAGAAAGTTTGAGACGTCGAATGGTCAAGAATGCCTTTGCCACACTTATGTGCAGCAGGGGACCGGCAATGTTCTTTGCCGGAGATGAATTCTGCAATACGCAGTTTGGAAACAACAATGCATATTGTCAGGATAACATAACTTCATGGCTGGATTGGAACAGACTGGATGAATACAGGGAGATACATGACTTTTTCCGCTATATGATTGCATTCAGGAAGAAACACCCTGTATTAAGAAAATCCACAGCACAGTCAGCAGCATCATTTCCTGAAATAAGTATACACAACGGTTATCCCTGGAATAACGGAACCGATCACAATAGCAGACTCATCGGTATAATGTATGCCGGAAGAAATGAAGAGGATACCGAGGATGATATTGTATTTTATGCAATGAATGCATACTGGGAGGTACTTCATATGCAGCTGCCGGAACTGCCTAACGGACTCCGGTGGAAGGTATGTGTGAATACTTTTATGGATTATGAAGACGGAAAAAACGTAGAAGAACATACGGAATTTAGCAACAATCATCTGGTGATTCCACCGCGGACAGCTGTGATATTTGTGGCGGAGAAGGCAGTTAATAAGATACTTTAAACGATAAAAAAATGTATCCCGGGGAATACTCCCTGAGATACATTTTTTCATATGCTTTGCGGTAATTCTTATTCTTATGCCGTTATTCTAGCAATACTCCCGCATATTGATAAAATTGTAATAAGGAAGAGCGTTTCTGGTATATCCGCTTGTTAAGATGTGGATATTTTTTTGCTTACTTTCTTCCTTCTCACATGCCTCGTCAAGTACTTGTGCGAAAACTTTTCTTGGAGTATCTGACGGGTTCTGCTTGGACTGGTGTTTTTTCTCATCGGAATTAACCTTCTTAAGAGGCGGTATCACCGAAACCGCTTGAACTTTATAAAGCGCCTCATATCCATATATTGCTTCTAATCCCTCCTTGGATCTACTTTGTTTAGTTCTATTATATATATCGGCACAAAATTGGTGTTATGTAGACCTAATTTTAAAAAAATTTAATTTATTTTTTTGAAATTATATTCAATTCAAACTATTAATAAATAATTTAATTCAGCCGATACATATTATTTATCGTTAACTACAATTTGAAATCAATTAGAGATGCCGATGTGACAGTGGAAGTTGATCAGATAGCCTAAGACAGGATTGTACAATCCCGCTTTTTAATGTATAATGAGCTTACAGTGAAAAAAGTGACACATGCGTCACAAAATGCATTGAAACTGATATGTAAAAATAACATTTAAATTAGTATGAAAATTGAAAAATTGTGTTAAGTTGATATGAATAATAAAAAAGATATGGATGAAAAAATAAAACTTCCGCAAGAATTTTTAAATAGGATGAAGAATCTTCTTGGAAAAGAATATGCAGAATTTATCTCGGGATATGAGAGGGAGCGTTTCTACGGTCTGCGGTATAATCCGTTTAAATCCGGAAAAGAAGAGTTTATAAATAAAATGCCATTTGAACTTACGCCGGTAAAGTGGTGTGAGGAGGGATTTTATTATAATAAAAATGATAGCGATAAAGATTTGTGTGAAAAAGATTCATATGAAATAAGTTATGTGCAGCCGGGAAAGCATGCATTTCATGAGGCCGGGGTCTATTACATACAGGAGCCGAGTGCGATGTCGGTTGTAGAAGTGCTGGGGCCTGAACCCGGTGAGCGTATACTTGATCTGTGTGCGGCACCGGGGGGCAAGACTACACATATAGCAGGAAAGATGCTGGGAAAAGGTCTGCTTGTCACTAATGAGATTGTTACGGACAGGGCAAGAATATTGTCGCAAAATGTAGAGCGGATGGGTATAGCAAATGCGGTGGTTTGTAATGAGACTCTTGAGAGAATGGCAGAATTTTTTCCGCTTTTCTTTGACAGGGTTTTGGTGGATGCTCCCTGTTCCGGAGAAGGAATGTTTCGCAAAGAAGAGATTGCAATAGATATGTGGAGTCCTGAAAACGTTACTATGTGTGCTGAAAGACAGCTTAAGATTTTAGAAAGTGCGGCCTTAATGGTAAAAGCGGGAGGCGTATTGGTCTATTCAACCTGTACTTTTTCACCTGAAGAAAATGAAGGTGTGATAAGTGCATTTTTACAGCATCATCAAGAGTTTGTGATAGAAGAATCCGCTTTGGAGAAATTCTTTTCACAGGGAGAGAAAAGCTGGATAGAGAATCCAGCCAAGAGTATAGAGCATACTATGCGCCTGTGGCCTCATAAGCTAGAAGGAGAGGGGCATTTTATAGCAAAGTTAAGAAAGGCTGATGGATTAAATCCCAAACCTGATTATAAATTAGAGTTAAAGAAGAATCTTAAGTCTAACGTTAAGTTAGGTTCTAAGTCATCACATAATAGTAGACAGACAAAAGATGATGCCATAAAGTTGTGCATGGATTTTCTGGATAAGGAGCTTGGACTTTCTAAGGAACTTAGAGAGGGACTTGAACAAAGCGGCAGTCTGACTCTGTTTGGCGAGCAGATTTATCTTGTGCCTGCAGAGATGATAACTTTACAGGGTATTAAAGTAATAAGACCCGGACTTCATATTGGCACTAATAAGAAGAATAGGTTTGAGCCCTCTCATGCGCTGGCGCTGTTTTTATCTCCTGATGAGGTTGGGAATCATTATGCAATGACGGATGAGGAGACTGAGAAGTATCTTAGGGGAGAGACCTTTGCCTGCGACGGAAGTTTAAAAGGCTGGACGCTGCTTACGACAGGAGGCTGCTCCATCGGTTTTGGGAAGGCCGGGGGAGGACAGATGAAGAATCATTATCCTAAGGGATTGAGGAAAAGTTGATATAACAGATGTTGGAGGAAGTAAAATGGAAATACGACGCTCAATGGAAGAAGACTTTCATAAGATTATGGAAATATATGAATATGCCAGACATTTTATGGCAGAACATGGAAATCCTAATCAATGGGGACCTACAAACTGGCCGCCGGAAGAATTGATTCATTCCGATATTGCAAATGGCAACAGTTATGTATGTATTTATGAAGGTAAGATTGTCGGTACATTCTTCTTTACTCAAGGCATAGAGCCTACTTACAACATAATAGAAGATGGTGAATGGTTAGATAACAGCCCTTACGGAGTGATTCATCGACTTGCCGGAGACGGAACGGTAAAAGGAATTGGAAGCTTTTGTATTGAATGGGCATTTAAGCAATGCGGTCACTTGCGTATGGATACACATGGCGACAATCGGGTGATGCAGAATCTACTGAAAAAAAGCGGTTTTGTTCACTGTGGAACAATATATGTGGAAGAGGATTGTTATCCAAGGCTGGCATACGAAAGAACATCCTGCAATGTGCCAAAATGGTTAAAAGATGCAGTGTTTTACGAAATATATCCACAGTCTTTCAAGGACTCAAACGGAGACGGAATCGGTGATTTCAACGGAATTATTGAAAAACTGGATTACATCAAGAGTCTTGGCTGTAATGCTATCTGGATGAATCCCTGCTTTGATTCCCCGTTTAAGGATGCTGGCTATGATGTGCGGGATTATAAGAAGACAGCTTCAAGATACGGAAGCAATGAAGATTTAATTCGCTTATTTGAAGAGGTACATAAAAGGGATATGCATATCTTGTTAGATTTGGTTCCCGGACACACCTCGGAAGAACATGAATGGTTTAAGCAAAGTTCTAAACTTGAGAAGAATGAGTATTCTGAGCGTTACATATGGACTGATGACTGGTTTCATGCACCTCAGGGGTTAAACTATGTTGCAGGAGAAAGCCCGAGAAACGGAGTTTATGTACTTAATTTTTTCAAGTGCCAGCCTGCACTTAATTATGGTTTTTTCAATCCTACGGAAAGCTGGCAGAAAAGTATAAATGATCCGGCCTGTGCAGCTACAAGGGAGGCAATCAAGGATATTATGCGTTTCTGGCTGGATGCGGGATGTGACGGTTTCCGTGTGGATATGGCTGATTCTTTGGTTAAGAAAGATGATGAGAAGAAGAGTGGAACAAGTCTGGTATGGAAAGATATAAGAAAGATGCTTGATGAATCCTATCCTGAAGCTGCACTTGTATCTGAGTGGAATATGCCGCAATTTGCTATTCCGGCCGGTTTTCATATGGATTTTTGTCTGGATTGGGAAGGCAGTGGATATAATCTGCTGCTCAGAAATCTCAAAAATGGCAGGAATAACAGCTTTTTTAGTAAGGATAGCGACAGGAGCATACGGGATTTCTTGGATGAGTATATGGAAAAGTATGAGAAAATCAAGCATCAGGGCAGTTACAGCCTGATCACCGGAAATCACGATACGACACGCGTGTCATATTTTTTGAATGAGAGAGAGCTTAAGCTGGCTTATGCCTTTTTGTTTACAATGCCCGGAAATCCTTTTATATATTATGGGGATGAAATCGGTATGCGTTATCTGAACCTGCCGTCCAAAGAGGGCGGTTATACCAGAACCGGTTCCCGTACGCCTATGCAGTGGGATGAAACTGAGAATCATGGTTTTTCCAAGGCGGCTGCCGGGGATTTATACCTGCCTGTGGATGATGCCGGTGATGCGCCTACCGTGGCCGCGCAGGAGAAGGATCTGGATTCGCTGTTAAATACGGTAAAAGCTTTGCTGGCAATACGAAATGAATATGATGCACTTAAGGAAAATGACAATCTTGAGATTGTCTATGCTAAGAAAGATAAGAGAGCCTTTGCCTATAGGCGTGGAAGTCTCATAATGTTGTGCAATCCGGCGGGGGAGGAAGCTGTAATTAGTAGAGATGATATTGGTGAGATTATTGAGGATATGGATAAGAAAGTATACGAAATAGGGAGTATAAAATATCGGAATAATGAATATATTTTGAGTGGGCAGTCGTTTGGAATATTTGTACTCAAAAGGGCACTTATCTAACCGGAGGTACTTGTTATTAAGTGCCTTTAGCTTTTAATGCCTTGTAATTTTCGCCCCAGGCTTGCATAGAGGCAAGAATCGGACGCATAGATTCGCCCAACTCCGATAAAGCATATTCAACTCTTGGAGGAACTTCAGGATAAACGGTTCTGGTAATAATTCCGTCTGCTTCCATGGAACGCAGACTGTCAGTCAGTACCTTTTGGCTGATTCCATCTAAATTTTTCTGCAATTCATTAAAACGCCATGGGCGCACAAGCAGATTTCGCATAATCAGCAGTTTCCATTTATTCCCTATAAGCTGTACGGTAGTTGCAACAGGGCATTCCGGTATCAGTTCTGCTTTTGTTTTCATAGCAAACCTCCATTACTTCAAAAAAGAATGTTACATTCAAATTATACTGTAATGCCATGAAAAATTCAATAAAAGTTGTATTATTTTTTGTGGTAGGTTAAAAGCCTATGCCGCTACAATGGTTACATAAATATTAACAATAGTTACCTAAAGGTAACTATGTTATAAAAATGTGCGTACTTGTTAGAAATATTGCCGCCTTTATAATTATAATCACAGAGAGGAAAAATCTTTCTGAATACATAAAGGAGGTCACTCAAATGGCACTTTCTAATCTTGC